>CAJQRL010000043.1 GCA_905612245.1 uncultured Nitrosomonadaceae bacterium
CATAATGATGCCAAGTACCGCACCAATAATCAGACTACTCCCGAATATATTTGTTCCGCGTCCCATTATTTCTTACCTTTTTTAGATTCTTCAGCTGTAGCCTGGAATTCGTCATGCATCTTGAATTTTGGCTCTCCAGTAAATGCACCTGGTAGTTTGTAGTGTTTATGCATAGCTTTGGCATCTGCTACATACTTGTCAAAATCAAACGAATATTTTTTATGTACTTCCGGAGTAAATGGGGTGTAAGGTTTTTTCGTTCCCTTCCATCCAGATCCTTCGTAGTTCAGATGACAGGCGCTGCAACGTTCAACAAAATCCATGTCCTGTCCGGTATCTGCAAGTTTTTTGCGTGATGTTGTTTTCCCTTTCTTCTCAAATTTCGCACCCGCTTTACGGTGAATTCCACGATATTTAGAACCTGCCCCATGGCAAGATTCACAACCTACACCTTTTTTATATTTACTCGGATCTTCAATTTCGTAACCACCCTCTTGGCCAAATCCATCTACGTGACAGCCGACACAGTCTTTGTCCTTAGTGTAATCCTTAGCAGGATCCAGCCCAGCTCTCTTTTTAGCTTTGGCCTTTTTATTCGGCTTAAGCGAATTCATTGCTTTAGCATGAGCAGTTTTTTTCCATGACTTAGCCTGGCTTTTGTGGCATGAACTACATTTCTTTCGACCTTCATATTTTGGACCAGCAGAAACATTTCCTGCTAGGAATGCAAAAAGGGCTACAGCAGCAAGTGCGTATGTCAAAGGATGTCTCATAATTCTTCCTTCTATATAAAATATGGATAAAATTAAGACTGGAATTGGTAGTTATAGTTCACTTAACGCTTGAACTCTACGTTAAGTTCATATAAACACAGCAAACCAGTCATACCGCCATTTCGAGTATCGCGAGTATCGCCTGAATTGCCAAAAAAATCAACCAGCGGGAGACGCTATGGATGGGGCTTTATATAATTAATTAATTGGCTACTTAATTTATAAGGTTTAATATCGCGGCCTTAATTAATCTAGAAGCCTAATTTCTATTAGATCTGATACATATTTTTTAGTTATATGGGACTATTTCACGTTGAGGGGGTATCCCTGCGGCATAGATTGAGGGCATTTTTTTGCACACTATAAGTTGCGCACCAAATTTAATTTTAATGAAAATGGTGCGCCCAACACGATTCGAACGTGTGACCCCCGCCTTCGGAGGGCGGTACTCTATCCAGCTGAGCTATGGGCGCTATTAACTTGATAGTGTGGCAGATATTATATTTGGCAGCAATAGCACTTTTTGCTCTATTTGCTGTCCTACATAGTAGATATGTTTTTCTTGTATTAAACAGGAAGTAATCATCTAATTTTATTTCATTATTAAATATAAATTTTATTGAAAGGAAGGGTACGTGGCGAGTAAAAATGAAGAAGAGATGTCGGGTATAAAAACACCAAAACAGTTAATTACAGTTGTTCTTTGTGCTTTTGTGTTTCCAATTACTATAATCGTGTTACTTACTCAGTATGCGACTGGAGGTATCTCCGTGGGTAACGTTGATCCGGTTCTGTATAAGGAGCTTGTAGCTAAGAGGCTTATGCCGGTGGGATCGCTTGTAATGGTAAATCCCTCGCAACAGGTTGAAAGTTCGCAAAATAAAAAAACCGGCCCAGCAAAGCCCATGGCACCCCCAGCTGTAGTTTCTGACGGATCAGGAAAAATCGAAGCAATTTATTCTTCCAGTTGTTCTGCCTGTCATGCTAGTGGGGCCGCAGGTGCTCCTAAATTAGGAGATAAAGAGGCATGGGCACCACGTATAAAGAGTGGAAGTGAAGTACTTTACATTAGTGCTATTCAAGGTAAGAAAGCAATGCCACCGAAAGGTGGTAATATTAGTTTGTCAAATGAAGATGTTAAGGCTGTAGTAGATTATATGGTGAATAAAGCTGAGTAAGCCCATTGGAATTTAGTATCCAAAAGAGGGGGTAGCTATGGCTACCCCCTCTTTTTAGTAGGGCACATTATTTATGGCCACTTATGCAATTGGAGATATTCAAGGTAGTTACAATGAGTTTAGGCGACTCCTTGATTTAATCAATTTTAATGCAAAAGATAAGCTGTGGTTGGTCGGGGACATTGTCAATCGAGGACCAGATTCTCTTCTTTTACTGCGCTTTCTCAGAGCAATGAATGATGCGGTCGTTGCCGTACTTGGAAATCATGATTTGCACCTCCTTATGGTTGCAGAAGGCTTTGCTAAGGCGCAACCCGGCGATACTTTACAGGGCATTCTCAATGCCCCCGACCGAGATGAATTATTGCATTGGTTAAGGCATCAGAGATTGCTGCATGTTTCCGGTGAGTATGTCATGGTACATGCTGGTTTATTGCCTTCATGGGACGTAACGCAAGCTGCCAAACTGGCCCAGGAAGTTGAATCTTTTTTACATGACGAAGATCACAAGGAATTTCGCAAGCTCTGCTCTCATATGTATGGCAATCAACCTGATCAATGGAACGCCAACCTAAAAGGCTATGAACGTATACGAGTAATTATCAATGCTATGACACGTATGCGTGTATGTACTTATGACGGGAGAATGGATTTTACTTTTAAAGGTCGGGCAGAGGATATTCCGATTGGTTACTTGCCATGGTTCGATGTGCCGGGCAGGGCAAGTAAACAAGCAACTGTTATCTGTGGCCATTGGTCTGCACTTTCTTTGCAGGTGAAAAGTAATTTGATTGCGCTAGATACAGGCTGTATGTGGGGCGGGAGCCTAACAGCTATTCGACTGGAAGACAGGAAGATTTTTCAGGTTCCTTGTGCGGCGACATTTGAGGGGATAACGCATTAGTAATAATCTGTTGAGTAGCCCGGGCAAGTTCCTGCCGATTCTTCCCACTACTATTAACAGGATCAGAGAATATCAATTCGACCTCAATCCATGGCTGCTGGAGTATTTTTCCTAATGATCCAAGTAATGAAACACCAACGTATACAGCCGCTTTGCTAATTTCTCCTGATGTATCATGGTAACGAATTGCTACTGGGTATAATGAGGCTTCAACTGCAACAGCAGATTGTAATAGTGACGCATGGAATTTTTTAACTGTAGTTCCGTCGCTTGTTGTACCCTCTGGAAATATTGCGACAAGGTCTCCGGTAGTTAGCGCATTACTAATATCCTGATTAATACGTACAATATCCGTAATTTTTTTACGTTCGATAAATAATGTTCCTACATTTCGGCTCAACCAGCCAAGGAATGGCCAACCTCTAATTTCTGATTTGGCAACAAAACGAGAAGGACAAACGGTTATCAGAGAATATACGTCTAACCAGGATACGTGATTAGCTACCAGCATTACCGGTTGATCCTCGGCAACAGGTAGAGTACCGCTTAAGCGTAATCTAATAGAAAGAATAGCAAGCAGACCCGTGGACCAATTCTTAGACATGCGTTTTTGAGCCGGTTGACTGAGGCGTGGATAAACTGCAGATTGCGCCAATCCTGAAATGATATGAAGTATTAGACGAACGGCACGAAAAATTTGTGTCAATTTACTAGTAGTGGTATCGCTCATAACCTATTTTCGATAATGGTGAGAAGTTTTGAGAAGCCGTAATTTAGAGTTTTTATAATAGATGCTTTATATGTAGCTAACAGGACGAAAACACAACCACCTCTTTAAGAATATACTAGCTGTATCAATGCAAATGTAAATATAGTTAATAACAGGCGGAGTAAAATCTTTCCATAAGAAATAATTCTTATGGAATGCGGCTTCCAAATTCTTCAAAGTAACGCTGAGCAATTTCTTCGCTGCTGAAACTATGATTCTGTCCTCCGCGCTGAGAAATCTTTAACGCTCCCATAAGTGAGCCAAGTTGTCCGGTTGTCTGCCAGTCCATTTCATTAGCAATACCATATAATAATCCCGCACGGTAAGCGTCACCACATCCTGTTGGGTCAAGCTGTTCATCTGATTTTACACAGGGGATATCTATTTGTTTGCCATTGGAAAAAATAACAGATCCTTGTGCTCCCTTGGTTACAATTAATCCTTTAACAAGCTTTGCTAGCTCTTCTAGAGTGGATTCAGTTCGTTCTTGTAGTAACTGACTTTCATAGTCATTAACAGTGACATAATCTGATTTCTTAATAAAATCATGTAATTCTGTACCACTAAACATTGGTAGTCCCTGACCCGGGTCAAATAAGAAAGGAATCCCAGATTCATGAAATTCTCGTGCATGTTGTAACATACCATCACGTCCATCCGGAGAAACGATACCAAGCTCAATATCTTTTGCATCTGCCACATGATTCTTATGTGAGAAATTCATTGCGCCAGGATGAAATGCTGTAATTTGATTATCTGCCAAATCAGTTGTTATAAATGCTTGTGCAGTAAAGGTATCTTTTACATGTCTGATATGAGTCTGCAGCAGATTTAATTTTTCTAGCCGATTAGCATATGGCTGATAGTCGTCACCCACCGTTGCCATAATAAGTGGTGCCCCACCAATCATCTCTAGGTTATAGGCAATATTACCAGCACAACCACCAAATTCTCGTCGCATATCCGGGACCAGAAAAGCCACATTTAGAATATTTATTTTTTCAGGTAAGATATGATTCTTAAAATGATCATGGAACGCCATGATGGTATCGTAGGCAATGGATCCGCAAATGAGAGTACGCATAATTTTTAGTTCTGCATCAGAAATTTATTAGTAAAGGCTTAAATAAATTCAGGTTCTAGGGAGAGAATTCTTTTAATAGAAATGAAGCTACAGCGACTTGTCTTCATCTCTATTAAAAGTTTATTGTTTCCAGGTTAAGTCCAACTCACGCGCAGCTTTAACATCATCTAATCTTTGCAAGCTGGTAGTGTGGGGCGCGGTCTTTAACATCTCCGGGTCTGTATATGCTTCTTCTAAGATTTCTTTCATAGAAAGAACAAAAGAATCAAGGGTTTCTTTAGATTCTGTTTCGGCCGGCTCTATTAGTAAGCACTCGGGGACCAGAAGCGGAAAATAAGTAGTGGGGGCATGGAATCCCTTGTCAATTAACCTTTTAGCTACGTCCATCGCGGTTACACCAGTTTTTTCTTTTAGATCTTTTAGTGTAACAATAAATTCATGACTGGCCCGGCGATTAGGATAGGCTATTTCAAAGCCTGCTTTACTCAATTCTTTCATTAAATAATTCGCATTGAGAGTGGCAAATTCAGCTACACGGTGCATGCCTTCAGCTCCTAGCAAGCGAGAATAAATATATGCCCGTAACAACACGCCTGAATTCCCCATATGCGCTGAAAATCTACCAATGGACTGAGGGATCTCTTTTTCAGTTACCCAGCGATATATTCCTTTATCCATGGTTACTACTGGGACAGGTATGAATGGAAGCAAACGATCTGCAACTCCAACTGGAGCTGAACCAGGGCCACCTCCGCCATGGGGAGTAGAGAACGTTTTATGGAGGTTCATGTGTATTACATCAAACCCCATGTCACCAGGTTTTACCTTACCTAATATTGCATTGAGATTTGCTCCGTCATAATATAACAATCCTCCTGCCTCATGGACTAGCCTACTCATTTCTACAATGTTTTTTTCGAACACGCCAAGTGTGGATGGGTTGGTTAGCATCAATCCTGCCGTCTGAGGACCTACTGCTGCCCTCAAGGCATCCATGTCGACATCACCTTCTTTATCAGTGGAGATCTCTACTACCTTATAGCCGCACATTACTGCTGTTGCAGGATTGGTACCATGAGCAGCATCAGGTATGATAATTTCAGTACGGGCATGATCTCCGCGAGATTCATGGTAAGCACGTATCATTGCCACACCAATAAGCTCGCCCTGGGCGCCGGCCATTGGAGTAAGACTGACACTTTTCATACCGGTGACATCCTTCAGAATTTCCTGCAACTCATACATACAAGCAAGATATCCTTGTCCGGTATCTTCGGGGGCAAGCGGGTGTCGAGAAAGAAATTGAGGGAGCATGGCCAATGAATTACATACCCGTGGGTTATATTTCATTGTACAAGAGCCAAGTGGATAAAATTCCGTATCTATTGAAAAATTCTTTTGTGATAGCCGGGTGTAATGTCGTACTGCATCCATTTCAGAGACCTCTGGCAAAATAGGAGGCTTCTTACGCAGAAGATTCTGTGGGATGTTTTTAGTTCTTTTTTCAGCCGCAGGAGATTGAGAATAATTGTATCTTCCTGGGCGTGAGTGTTCAAATATCAGCATGGTTAAATTTCTTGTCTTATTTGGAGATTATTTTAAAGCAGCCAAAGCTGCATCATAGTTTGGTTCATCTTTTATTTCTGATACTAATTCAGCATGAATTACATTATCGGATTCATCCAATACGATAACAGCACGTGCCGTAAGGCCGGCTAAAGGACCATCACTAAGGGCAACGCCATAATTCTTCTTAAAATCTGCACCACGCATGGTAGATAAGGTTACTACTTTATCTAAGCCTTCAGTTGTGCAGAATCGGCTCATTGCAAAGGGCAGGTCAGCCGAAATTATTAATACAACAGTATTATTGAGAGCACTGGCTTTTTCGTTAAATTTTCGGGTGGAAATTGCACAGGTTGGCGTGTCCAGACTAGGCACTATGTTGAGTACTTTTTTCTTACCAGTAAAATTTTCCAGTGAAGTATCATTTAAATCTTTGTCGACCAATGAAAAAGCTGGGGCCTTAGTTCCTACTTGTGGAAAATTTCCTTCTATTCTGACGTTGTTATCTGCAAACGTGACCATAATTTTTCTCCTTAACTGAGAGTGAAATAGAATCAATCAAAATTACGCTGACTCAATAGTAGATGTGCTTTATTCAGATAATACATGGTTCAGACACTCTGTAAATTTAACCAGATCAGCCGGAATTTTTGTTTCAGTTGCGCACACTAATATTGTTTGCCCAAGTTCCGGGTAATATTCCTTTAGATCTAGTCCGCCCAATATTTTTTGTACCTTGAGTTTTTGTAATACGTTCTCTACCGGCATTGGTAACGTTATTGCTGCTTCATAAAACATAGATCCACTGAAAGTTCTTTTTACTCCCTTTATAGCTTCTAGTTGCTCTAAAAGAATCATTGTATTTGCATGAGATTTCTCGGCTATTCGCCGCAATCCTTCCGGCCCTACCAGAGCCATGTAAATGGTTGCTGCTGTAACCATTAGCCCCTGATTAGTACAGATATTGGAGGTTGCTTTAGAGCGTCTTATATGTTGTTCGCGTGCTTGAAGTGTCAAGACAAAGCCGGGCTTTCCATTTAAGTCTGTGGTTCGACCTATGATACGCCCAGGCATTTGTCTGACTAGTTTCTGTTTGCAGGCCATAAAGCCGAAATATGGTCCGCCGCTCGATAGTGGAATACCTAATGGCTGGCCTTCACCGACTGCTATATCTGCACCTTTGCTACCCCACTCACCAGGGGGAGTAAGCATTGCCAGAGCTAACGGGTTGACTACGCCAATAGCTAATGCGTTATTTGTGTGCGCCCAATCAGTTAGTGCATCAACTTGCTCGAGTACGCCAAAAAAATTCGGTTGAGGAATAACTAGCGCTGCAATGTCTTGACCAACAAAGGGAGCCAGGCTTTCTAAAAGTATATGGCCACATTCTGTGCAGTAAGGAATTTCTATAATTTCAATATTTTGATTTTTTACAATAGTACTTACTACCTTACGATAAACAGGATGAATCGTAGATGGCATTAATACTCGACGTGAGCTTTTGTGAGAACGTACAGCCATCAATACTGCTTCAGCTAGTGCAGAGGCACCATCGTACATACTTGCATTTGATACATCCATGCCGGTAAGAGATGCCATCATGGTCTGGTATTCGTAAAGTAGTTGCAGCGTTCCTTGGCTTGCTTCCGCTTGATATGGAGTATAAGAGGAATAAAATTCACCCCGAGTTGTAATTTGCCATACTGCAGCAGGGATGTGATGTTCATATGCACCTGCACCAATAAAGCTGAGATAGTGACCATCCGTTTCGGCTCGTTCTGACATTAGCCTAGAGATTTCCATTTCATTTAATCCTGACGGCACCTCTTTCAATTTCCCGTTTTTTAGATCAGGTGGAATCTCATCGAATAGGTCTTCAATTGAGTTTGCGCCTATGCTTGCAAGCATGGCAGTTACATCTTCTTTAGTATGTGGAATATATGGCATAGTTTGATTCAATAAATCGTATTTAATAGGGACTAAATATAAACGCTGAAATATAATATATAGAGTGTTATTCGTTCAGTATTTATTTTTTTACAGCATTCTCAATGTGCTTCACTTTCTAAAACTTTTTGATACTCACTTGAGTCAAGTAGGTCATTTAGCTCCTCTATATTAGAGGGCTTTATTTTATACAGCCATGCTGAATGGGCATCTTCATTAATTCTTTCTGGTGCTGATTCGAGCTCAGGATTGATTGTAATTACTTCTCCTGATATTGGTGCATACACGTCAGCAGCAGCCTTAACCGACTCAACAACAGCACATTCTTCTCCCTGTTTTAGATGACGCCCTGCTTGAGGAATTTCTACAAATACCATGTCACCAAGTAATCCTTGGGCATGAATTGTAATTCCAGTCGTAACAGTACCGTCTTCTTCAAGTTTTACCCATTCGTGGGATTTTGTATATTTAAGATGGGTTGGAATATTCATGTCTATGCTCCAATATTAAATAATGTCACTTTATATTTCATTAAATTAGGCTCTTTCCATTCCGGACAAAAGGATATTTTACTACTCTTGCTCGTAGCGCTTTATCCCGTATTAATACCTGAACCTCATCGCCTATAGAGACCTCAGCTGATAGCCTCGCAAGTGCGATAGATGAATTTAGTGTGGGGGAAAAACCACCACTGGTAATTTCGCCCACACTACGTTCGGAATTTTGTTGAGCTGATACTTTCTGGTGGCTTCGCAATACACCACGATCCAATAGCAACAAACCGAATAATTGATATTTAGCTTGTGTTTTTATAAGTTCTTTTTTGCCGATGAAATTGCGTTCACTTTTTAAATCGACCGTCCAGGATAGACCTGACTCTAATGGATTAGTAGTTTCATCCATATCTTGCCCATAAAGATTCATACCAGCTTCAAGCCGTAACGTGTCACGTGCGCCTAGTCCCGCAGGTGCAACTCCTGCTGCATGGAGAGAATTCCATAAATGCTTGGCATCACCCTCAGGTAGGGTTATTTCAAACCCATCTTCACCAGTATATCCAGTACGCGCAATAAAATATTGCTCAAACATAATTGACTGGAATAATTTTAAATTTTCTGTGGCAGCTTGGGACCCTGAAATAACCTGCCAGACTTTAGCGCGAGCGTTCGGACCTTGTACTGCAATCATTGAAAGGTCCCTGCGTGAGGTAATTTTCAATTCTGGAGCAAGTTCATTGCGCTGGGCCTGTATCCAAGATATATCTTTTTCTGAGGTTCCTGCATTTACAACCATACGAAACCATGACTCAGATAGAAAATAAATGATGAGATCATCTATTACTCCACCTTCGGGATTGAGCATGCAGGTATATAGCGCTTTCCCTGGCTGAATCAGCTTATCAACATTGTTGGCGACTAATTGGCGTAAAAAATCTCGTGACCCTTCACCTTGGATATCAACAGCAAGCATATGTGACACATCAAACATGCCTGCGTCTTTCCGTATACTATGGTGTTCGTCAAGTTGGGAGCCGTAGTGTAGGGGCATGTCCCAACCACCAAAATCTACCATTTTTGCATTCATGTCACGGTGGACTTGATTAAGCGATGTCGTTTTCATTGCAAATATTTTTTAAAAAAAAAAGGTGAGGCCATAATTTTATGACTTCACCCCTCTATCATTTTTACCTGAGAGATTACGGTAGTTTATCTCGTGTACGCCTTTGTCGGCACTGCTGCAACAGGCTCGCTCTTTTTTTGGTGAAACGGATAATCAGTGATTATACTCTAGCGATAGTGATTAAAACAAGGTATGCATGTTGCGTTAGGCGTTATTTTTGATCCCCTAGCTTTTAAATATAGAGATCTTCTGGTCTCAGGAATTGAAAAATTATATAGTGCCAGCATACTTAAAATTTAGAGAAATTCTTTGCTATGCTTAGTAGCGCTGATTAAATAAAATTATCCCTGCAGTAATCTTATTTCAGCAGCAGCCAAATTTTCTTGTATTCCACGTAATACAAGTACATCGCCGGCTTCTAGTCTAGTTTCTTTATCAGGCAATAATTCCCGTACATTCCTTCTTCGTACAGCAGGGACCTCTACTAAGAAGCCCCCTAAATCTAATTCTCCTAATTTTTTTCCGACTGCGGCCGACCCAGGTACGATCATTACGTTGAGTAAGCGTAGTTGCATTTTCTCTCCGGAGTCTTTTACTTCGTCAGAGATGCCATGATAAAAGCCACGGAATAAACTGTAACGCTGCTCTCGTGTTTCACGCATGCGACTCAGTACACGGGCAAGTGGCACGCCCAAGTGCATGAATGCATGGGATGCGAGCATGATGCTGCCTTCCATGATTTCTGCCACTACTTCTGCTGCACCAGCTTCTTTTAACAGATCAATATCTGAATCATCTAATGTACGAACAACAACAGGGAGTTCCGGGCGTATTGCCTGAACCTGTCTTAGAACCCTAAGGGTTGAAGTAGTGTCGGTATAACTTATTACAATCAATTTGGCACGCATCAATCCGGCAGCAATGAGTACTTCATATCTTGCCGCATCTCCATATACTACTGATTCACCAGCTGCGGCTGCATCATGAATACGTATTGGGTCGAGATCCAGGGCAATAAAGGGTACCGATTCTTTTTCAAGTAAGCGGGCAAGATTTTGCCCGCTACGTCCATAGCCACAAAGAATGACATGTTGTTCTTCAGTCATAGTTTGCGCAGCTATGTTGGTAAGTTGCGTAGCACGATTCATCCATTCAGTGGCCGAGAAACGCTGGGCCATATTTTCGCTATGCTCAATGAGGAAGGGCGCAATTAACATAGATAGAACTATCGCCGCCAATACGGGCTGCATGGTAGCGTTATCGACTATGTTTAGAGAATTAGCTTCAGCTAGGAGAACAAACCCAAACTCTCCGCCTTGGGCAAGGCTCAGGCCAGTGCGCATCGCAACACTCGAGTCGGATTTAAATATGCGTGAAAGAGCCGCAATTAATAAAGCCTTTATTCCAATTAAGGCTATGAGTAGCAGCATTACCCATAAAAAATTATCTGATACTGATTGTATATCTAGAAGCATGCCTATTGTTACAAAGAAAAGGCCTAGTAATATATCTCTGAATGGTTTGATGTCATCTTCAACCTGATAACGATATTCAGTTTCAGAAATTAACATCCCTGCAAGAAATGCACCAAGGGCTAATGATAAACCTGCAATCCCAGTAAGCCAGGCTAGTCCCAAGGTGATAAGCAGCACATTTAGTACAAATAACTCAGAAGATTTCTGTCGGGCTACCAGATGAAACCAAGGGCGCATCAGTCGCTGTCCAAGGAATAGAATTAGCCCAAGCACCACTCCTGCTTTAAGCAGGGCCAGGGCAATCGTAACCCCAAGGTCTGCATTACTGCTATCTACGGTACTTGCAAGTACCGGAATTACAATCAGAAGTGGCACGACTGCCAAGTCTTGGAATAATAAAACACCTATAATTTGTCTACCGTGGCCCGAATTAAGCTCTAGTCTTTCCGAAAGCATTTTACTGACGATGGCGGTAGAAGACATAGCTAAAACCCCACCCAATGCTAGCCCTACACGCCAGTCAATCCCTATCATCCAAGTTACAATCATAACAATGATCATGCTTGTGCAGACTTGAGCTGTACCAAAACCAAACACGACACTCTTCATGGTAACAAGCTTAGGCAGGCTAAATTCTAGGCCAATGCTAAACATTAAAAATACGACACCAAACTCAGCTAAATGATGAGTTTCTGTCGCTTCAGGTATCAAGCCTAATGCGTGTGGTCCAATAATAACGCCAGAAAGCAAATAGCCCAGCATGGGCGGCAGGCGTAGAAGACGAAATACAACTACAGCCAGTACAGCGGTGGCAAGAAGAATAAGAACGAGTTGCAGCGTGTTATACATAGGTAAAATTTTGTGAAAAAGACATTATGTTTAGTCCGCCAATTATTCTAAGCTAGAAACATACTATAGTATCGAAAAATCCCACATTCACAGTATCCATCAATACGTGGTGTTAAAATATAATTTTATTATGCTCTACCTTCCTTTTTATGTCAGTACCCCATCTTACTACTGCCCTAAGCGGTGCAATTCTTGATCTTGAAAAACGTATACTTGATGCTATGCCAACAATCGAGTATTGGTTGCGAGGCCAATTACAGGATCACGTTGTACCATTTTACTGTTCTGTAGATTTACGTAATAGTGGCTTTAAATTGGCTCCTGTAGATACTAATCTATTTCCTGGCGGGTTCAATAACCTCAACCCAGACTTCATGCCATTATGTGTACAGGCGACGATGGCGGCGGTGGAAAAAATCTGTCCCGATACTCATAGTTTATTACTGATACCAGAGAACCATACACGTAACATTTTTTATTTACAAAATGTAGCAGTGTTACAAACTATTCTGCGTCATACAGGAATGGACGTCCGTATTGGTAGTTTGTTGCCAGAAATTTCTAAAGCTTCAACAATAGACCTTCCTAATGGCGACAGTCTTGTATTAGAACCAGTTCAGCGAAAAGAAAATCGTCTAGTTTTAGAGAACTTTGATCCATGTGCTGTGTTGCTTAATAATGATCTTTCTTCTGGCGTACCTGATATTCTTCAGAATCTGGAGCAGACAGTTATTCCACCTGTCCATGCAGGCTGGGCGACAAGAAGAAAATCAAGTTTTTTCACAGCATACGATTCTGTAGCAAAAGAATTCTCAAATTTGATTGGCATTGATCCGTGGCTTATTAATCCTTATTTTGGATCTTGTGGAAAAATTAATTTTAGTGAAAAAAAAGGTGAAGATTGTGTGGCGAAGAATGTAGATAAGATTTTGCTTCAGATTAGAGAGAAATATAAGCAATACGATGTTAAAGAGGATCCTTTTGTGATTGTTAAGGCTGATGCGGGCACATATGGAATGGGTGTGATGACCGTCAAGAGCGGCGAGGAAGTACGTAGACTTAACCGCAAGCAGCGGAACAAGATGTCAGTTGTAAAAGAAGGTCAGCCTGTGACCAAAGTATTGGTGCAGGAAGGAGTATATACTTTTGAAAGTATTAACACAGCAGTAGCTGAGCCTGTTATATACATGATTGACCGTTATGTTGTAGGTGGGTTTTATCGGGTGCACACTGGGCGTGGTAAGGATGAAAATCTTAATGCTCCTGGTATGCACTTTGTACCTTTATCTTTTGAATCATCATGTCTATTACCAGCTAATAAAACCAGCCGAGATTATGCCACTAATAGATTCTATGCTTACAGTGTAATAGCGAGACTAGCTTTATTGACAGCAGCGTTAGAGTTAGAGAAAAGTGGAAATTCTCCTGTAGATTCGGTATCCAAGACTAGTAGAGAAGAATAGCAATTACTAAAATTAATGATGAAATTTGCATTTATTCTTGACCAACTGAGTTCAATTAGAATTGATAAGGACTCGAGTTTTGCCATGATGTTTGAGGCAGCCTCGCGCGGCCATCAGTTGTTTGTAATTCAGCAAGGGGATTTGGCTTGGAAGAATGGTAAGACCGTTGGAATTTCATGTGCGCTGGAATTAACTGGACAGACAGCTGCTGGCAGTAACTGGTATAAGGATATGGGTACTTCGGAAGTACCGCTACAAGAATATGATGTTGTGTTAATGCGTAAAGATCCACCTTTCGATATGGAATATATATATAGCACGTATTTGTTGGAATTAGCTGAAAAACAGGGCGTGTGTGTTATTAATAGTCCACAGGGGATACGTGATCATAACGAGAAATTCTCGATAACGAAATTTCCACAGTTCATTGCTCCCACTCTTGTGACAAGAAAAGATTATCTGATAAGAAAATTTCTGAATGAACATGATGACATTATATTAAAGCCCCTTGATGGAATGGGCGGAGCCGGTGTGTTCCGTATTAATGGTGCTGACCACAATACTAGTGTGATTATCGAGACTCTTACACATTATGGTACTCGAATGATTATGGCGCAGCGTTATATACCTGAAATTTCACAAGGTGATAAGCGTATTTTATTGGTAGGTGGAAAGCCAGCACCTTATGTACTGGCACGTATTCCCAGGAAAGGAGAGTCCCGCGGTAATTTAGCGGCCGGTGGTTTTGGTGTGGCCCAGCCATTAACTAGTCGGGATCATGAAATAGCTAAAGCTCTAGGACCATATTTGTATGATCAGGGGTTAATGTTAGTAGGGTTAGATGTGATAGGGGATTATTTGACTGAGATTAACGTCACAAGTCCTACCTGTATGCAAGAAATCAGAAATCTTACTGATTTTAATGTGGCTGGAATGATGATAGATTTAATTGAAAAAAACCATAGGTCTCTGGATAGAAATAGCTAATCATATCTATTTTTCCAGTACGTCAGTTAGTACTCCATTGAAGCTTTTTTATAAGGTATTATTTTGCTTCGGTAGATAGATTTATAGTATGAGAATAATGCGTATTTGTAGGGTTACTAGAGATCTTGCCTGTGGTGGTAGAGATAGAAATATACATCTAATCAATCATGGAGTACCGGCAATGATAAAATGTAATGTAATGTAATGTAATGTAATGTAATGTATTGAAATTTATTATTTATTAGTAGGGTAGAAAATGATTGGAATTCTAATTATTTCTCATGGGGATCTAGGAAATAGTTTAATAAATTGCGCTAATCACGTCATGGGAAAAAGACCAGAAAATCTGATGCATCTTGGCGTTACTATCCAGGATGATCCAGACGTTATTGTTCTTAATGCACTAGAATTATTAAAGCAATTGGATTGTGGTGACGGGGTATTAATTCTAAGTGATATCTGTGGTGCTACACCATGTAATATTGCTAATCAATTAGTTAATCCAGGTAAAGTAGAGTGTCTGTCAGGAGTAAATTTATCAATGCTGATACGGGCACTTACTTACCGTAATGAATCGCTTGAATTTTCAGTAGAGAAAGCATTATCTGGTGGAAAAGAAGGAGTGATGCGTATTTATTCGAGATCTGATAATGCAAACTAAAGAAGTTGAAATTATAAATAAATTGGGTCTCCATGCGCGTGCATCTGCAAAAATTACGCAGTTAGCTGGGAGCTTTCAAAGTGAAGTATGGTTGTCTAGAAATAAACTTAGGGTTAATGCAAAAAGTATCATGGGGGTAATGATGTTGGCTGCGAACAAAGGCTCTAAAATAAACATTGAGACTATTGGCCCAGATGAAACTGAGGCGATGCTCGCACTTATTGCCCTAATTGAAAATTATTTCGGGGAAGATGAATGAGCTTTGTACTACATGGCATCGGTGTTTCAAGAGGTGTTGCCATAGGGCATGCACATCTTACATCGCATGCTGCGTTGGAGGTTGCGCATCACATATTGCCACGGAATAAGATCAGTAATGAAATATCCCGTCTTGATGCGGCATTTACAACAGTACGGAAAGAATTCGAAACGCTACATGCTTCTGTTATCGGGGGCCCTGCATCAGCTGAATTCGGTGCCTTTCTTGATTTACACCGTATGATTCTTGACGACCCAACTCTTTCTTCTGCAGCTAAAACCTACATTTCTCAAAATCTGTGTAATGCTGAGTGGGCTGTTACCCAGCAGACAGATGTATTGCTTGCACAGTTTGAGGAAATTGAAGATGCTTATTTGAGGGAGCGAAAAGCTGATGTTATTCAGGTTGTTGAACGGGTACTGAAGGCATTATTAGGGCATCCTGGCTATATTCCCCCCCCTATAAAGCGTACTGGCGATAGCATTCTGGTTGCCTATGATTTAAGTCCAGCTGATGTGCTTCAGTATAAGCAAGATAGATTCACTGCATTTATTACTGATTTGGGAGGATCAACCTCTCACACAGCTATAGTTGCACGAAGTTTAAATATTCCATCTATCGTGGCGTTGCATAACGCACGCCAACTGATTCGTGACAATGATGTTTTGATTGTTGACGGGGACCAGGGGGTGGTAATTGTTAATCCAGGTAAGCGAGTATTTGCTAAGTACCGGTTACGTCAGAATCAACTGGAAATTGAAGAACAGAAATTAAAACGTATCAGAACTACAGTTGCTAAAACGCTTGACGGAGTAGCAGTAGAATTACACGCTAATATTGAATTACCTCAGGATATTGAGCAGGTAAAAGATAATGGTGCTACTGGGATTGGTTTGTTTCGTAGTGAGTTTCTTTTCCTTAATCGAGATAACTTGCCTAGTGAAGATGAACAATTCGAAGCTTATTGTACCGTTGCGAAGAAAATGTGTGGTTTACCAGTGACAATTCGAACATTTGATTTGGGCGCTGACAAGAATATTGATAGTGATAAACGTGTTGCTGCTAATCCAGCGCTTGGGTTACGTGCTATTCGTCTTAGCTTAGCTGAGCCAAAAATGTTTCACACACAGCTTCGTGCAATTCTGCGAGCTTCATTTCATGGAAACGTACGTATTTTGGTGCCGATGCTTTCTAGTGTTTCTGAAATAAGCCAAACATTGCGGTCGATTGAGCGTGCTAAAGAGAGTCTTCAAGATGAAAAAACTCCCTTTGATACTGATATCCAGATTGGGGGGATGATAGAAGTTCCCGCTGCAGCACTAAGTCTAGATATCTTCATGGAGAAATTAGATTTCTTATCTATTGGGACCAATGATTTAATTCAGTATACATTAGCCATAGACCGAACAGATGATGCTGTTGCACACTTATATGATCCACTTCATCCAGCGGTATTACGGTTAGTAGCACATATTATACGTAGTGCAAATCACGCGGAGATTCCTGTAGAGGTTTGTGGGGAGATGGCTGGAGACCCATCCTTTACTCGTCTACTGCTAGGTTTTGGGTTGCGTGAATTTTCTATGTTTCCAACACAGCTGTTAACAGTAAAACGTCAAGTATTAAGAAGCAATCTGCCAGATATTATCGTTACTGCAGAAAAAATACTTAAATCTGATAGCCCAGAAAACATTCGTATATTGTTGACGAAACTGAATAGCTAATTTATTTGACGATATAATCTTTCTTTATATAATAAAGAAACAGATAGCTTTGATCTAACTTAAAGATAAAGAATAGATAATTATTGATTCTTTTGTTATTCAACTTGATTGGGTTTTATAAATATATTAATGCAAGATTTAACATCAGTTGGAATTGTCACTTCACAGAAAGTTAAATTTGACAATCCACTACATTTAAAGAGTGGCGCCATCCTTGATAGCTACGAGTTAGTATATGAAACTTATGGCGAGCTTAATGAGGACAAATCTAACGCCGTGCTGGTCTGTCATGCTCTTTCTAGTAATCATCA
Organism: uncultured Nitrosomonadaceae bacterium; assembly: GCA_905612245.1. Classification (GTDB taxonomy): domain Bacteria; phylum Pseudomonadota; class Gammaproteobacteria; order Burkholderiales; family Nitrosomonadaceae; genus BJGV01. Next base: position 17,571 of record CAJQRL010000043.1, read on the forward strand.
TGTAGCCGGTTATTACGCCGATGACACTAAGAATATCGGTTGGTGGGACAATATGATTGGTCCTGGAAAGGCTATTGATACAGGCAAGTTTTTTGTGGTGGCTGTAAATAATTTAGGGGGCTGCCATGGGTCAACTGGCCCTACCAGCATCAATATAGAGACAGGAAAGCCTTATGGTGCTGATTTTCCCATGGTAACAGTACAAGACTGGACTGTTACTCAGGTTGAATTGGCAGATTATCTCGGTATAAAGCAGTTTGCAGCAATTGCTGGAGGTAGTTTAGGTGGAATGCAGGCTTTGCAATGGACGCTAGATTTTCCTGACAGGGTTCGGCATGCGTTAGTCATTGCTGCGGCTGCTAAGCTAACTGCACAGAATATTGCATTCAATGATGTTGCACGCCAAGCGATTATTACAGATCCAGATTTTTATGGGGGAGACTATCATTCCCATAATACAGTACCTATGCGGGGCTTGAGGCTCGCGCGAATGTTAGGGCATATCACATATTTATCAGATCATTCGATGGCTGAGAAATTTGGACGAGAGTTGCGTAATGGGCCCCTTGGCTTTGGTTTCGATGTAGAGTTTGAGATTGAGTCATATCTGCGTTATCAGGGTGATAAATTTGCCGATCAGTTTGATGCTAATACCTATTTACTAATGACTAAGGCACTGGATTATTTTGATCCGGCACATGATTTTAATGGGAATCTTAGAGAGGCATTTAGTGCTGTAAAATCTGATTTTCTAGTGCTATCTTTTACTACAGACTGGCGTTTTTCTCCTGAGCGTTCACATGCGATTGTAAAAGCACTATTGGATAATGAACTAAATGTTAGTTACGCAGAGATTACTTCCAGCTATGGGCATGATTCTTTTTTAATGGGAGACCGCTATTATCATGAGTTGGTGAAAGCCTATATGAACAATATTATTGTTTAGAGTATAGGGTTAGTTCTGGGGATTTTTAATAATGGATGCATATGCCCTTGCAGAAATTATGTGGTTGGAAATACAGCAGCACTAATATATTTGCTAACCTTTAATTAACTTTTATAGTAATAAAATTATATTTTTAATTACCAAAGATAATGACAACTACAACTACAACTTCAATTATTTCATCCACTATGCCCAGGCCAGATTTTGCTGCCATTGCTAATTTAGTTAAAACTGGCTCAAAGGTGCTTGATCTAGGCTGTGGTGATGGATCATTATTACGTTATTTGAAAGATACCAGAGATATCCATGGTTATGGCGTAGAAATTAATGATGAGAATGTGCAGGCGTGCTTTAAGAATGGAATAAATGTGATTCAGAATGATTTGGAATCAGGGCTATCAAGTTTTGGGTCTGGATCTTTTGACTACGTTATTTTGTCGCAAACATTGCAGGCAATGAGACATACAGAGAATTTGATAAAAGAAATGATGCGGGTAAGTAAGGAAGGCATCGTATCATTTCCTAACTTTGGATATTGGAAAAATCGCCTGCAAATATTATCTGGTTACATGCCTGTTTCAGAGTTTCTACCATATCAGTGGTTTGATACGCCAAATATTCATCTATGCACCCTCAGCGATTTTGAGAGATTCTGTCTCCAGCATGGTGCAAATATTCTTGAGCGTAGAATAATGAACGGAAATCATCAGGTCTCTTTCGCACCAAATTTATTTGGGGCACTCGCATTTTACAGATTTGAACAGCAGAAATAATTGCACCTAAGTTTATTTGAGGGGGGGATTTATATCCTCTTTTTCTGGAGTATCAAATTTCTCTTTCCCAGCAAGCCATACTAATACTAGTACTGGTAAACCGAGTAGCGCGGTCCCGATAAAAAAATTAGCATAGCCATAAGTATCAACAAAACTTCCACTAAATCCAGCGACAAATTTTGGTAATAACAGCATAACCGAACTGAATAATGCATACTGTGTAGCAGAGTATGCTGAATTAGTAAGCCCAGAAAGATAAGCAATAAAGGCAGAAGTGGCAATACCAGCTGAAAGATTATCTGCGGAGATAGTAAAGATTAAACCGGTTACATCATGCCCACGTCCAGCTAACCAGGCAAATAGTAAGTTGGTAGCGGCAGATAATAATGCTCCTAGGAAAAGTGTTCGCATGATACCTACCTTTGCCGTTAGGACCCCACCGATAGCTACACCTACTAATGTCATAATTACTCCATAGACTTTAGCTACAGTAGCTACCTCATCTTTGGTATAACCCATATCCACATAAAAAGAATTACTCATAATTCCCATAACTACGTCTGAGATACGATAAACAGCTATTAATGCAAGAATTAATAATGCACGTTGGCCATGACGAACAATAAAATCACGGAATGGTGCAATTATTGCGCCATAAAACCAGACCAGAATTTGTGTCAGTTGGTTACTTAGATTCCAGTTTGAAATCTTTTTTCTAGCACGATCTTCATTCTCAGAAATAAGGAAATTAACAGGAACCTCTGGTTCACGGATGATGAGAGTAGTGATTATTCCTACAGCCATACATGCAGCCATTACCAGATAAGCAATGCACCAGGGCGAATAGTCATAAGTGGTTTCTGATGGATCCATGGCTGCTGCTATCCAGAGTACTCCTGCAGAAGACAGGATCATGGCCATACGATAGCCCGCCTGATAGGTTGCTGCCATAGCTCCTTGTAGTCTTGGTGCGACAGCTTCAATTCGATATGCGTCAAGTGCAATATCTTGTGTTGCTGATGCAAAAGCTACTGCTAGGGCAAAAAATACCATTTGTTCGAGGTTATCTGCAGGATCTGTATTTGCCATCCCGACTAATGCGATGGTAATGGTTATTTGTGATAGCAGCATCCATGCGCGCCTTCTCCCTAACAACCTGGTTAGTAGTGGCAAAGACAGACGATCAACTAGTGGTGACCATAGCCATTTAAATCCATATGCCAGTCCAATCCAACTAAAATAGCCTATTGTCGACCTGTCAACCCCTGCTTCTCTTAACCAGAATGAAAGAGTACCTAGTATTAGAAGTAGTGGGAGCCCAGCAGAAAAGCCTAATGTAAGCATTCCCAATACCCTCGGATGACTGTAAATGCGAAATGCATGTAGCCATTCTGAGAGGGCAGTAGGCATCATATTTTATAGTCGTAATCGATAATAAGGGGAGAATGATCAGAGAATCTTTCTGATTTATAAATTGAAACTTCTGTGGCTTTTCTTGCGATACCAGGTGTGCTTATTTGATAATCAATGCGCCAACCTACATTTTTGTCCCATGCACTTCCTCGATTGGACCAAAATGTATATTGTTCTGGCTCTTGATTAATTGTTCTAAATACATCAACAAATTTTAGTTTGTCTAGAATCTTGGTGAGCCATGCACGTTCTTCTGGTAAAAATCCAGAATTCTTTTGGTTAGGTCGCCAGTTTCTTAGATCTATTTCTTTATGTGCAATATTCCAGTCGCCACATAAGATAATTTCTCTACCACTTTCAGTAAGTTTTTTGAGTAAGGGATAAAATTTTTTCAAGAAAAAGAATTTTGCTTCTTGGCGATGCTCGCCACTAGAGCCAGAAGGAAAATAGACCGAGATTACGCTCAGATTATCAAAATCAGCACGCAGATATCGCCCCTCAGTATCTATCTTACTAATGCCAACGCCCTCAATAATTTTGTTAGGTTTGTGTTTGCAGTATATGCCTACCCCACTATACCCTTTTCGTTCAGCACAATGAAAATAGCCATGATAACCATCAGGTGAAAGTATCTCATTGTTGAGATCAGTAGTTTGGGCCTTAAGTTCTTGTACGCAGACAATATCAGCCTTCTGTTTTTGTAGCCAAGGGAAGAAACCTTTCTTTGAGGCAGAGCGTACGCCATTTAGGTTAAGCGTTATAATTCGCATATTTCCTTTTTTAACTAGCTATCGTTATGACAAATTTCAAGCAAGAATTTATCGAATTTGCAATTAGCCGCGATATTCTACGTTTTGGTGAATTCAAGACCAAAGCAGGTAGGCTGTCACCGTATTTTTTTAATGCCGGATTATTCAATGATGGCGATTCCCTACGTAAGATTGGACAATTTTACGCGAAAGCTATTCTTGCCGCACAGCTTCCTTTTGATATGCTATTTGGTCCGGCATATAAAGGCATTCCTTTGGTTAGTGCTATTTCTATCACTTTATCGGAGATTGGAAACAATTACCCATTCTGTTTCAATAGAAAAGAAGCAAAAGATCATGGTGAGGGTGGCAACTTAATTGGATCACCGCTCTCTGGGAAAGTTCTAATCATTGATGATGTAATTTCAGCGGGCACATCAATATGTGAAGCTGTAGATTTTATCTCTGCAGCTGGGGCTAAACCCTGTGGTGTAATCATTGCTCTTGACCGTATGGAGAAGGGGAATAATGGTTTGTCAGCGATCCAAGAGATTAAAAAAATGTACGATATTCCAGTTATTAGTATTATTAATCTGGATGACGTTATGAATTATTTACGGGGTAGGGATGACCTAGTGCTTAATTTGCGCGCTGTAGAGAATTACCGTGCACAATATGGAGTTGTCTAATTAATAGGCGTAATAGAAAAAATAAATATACTGACTTACTATAGTTTGTATTTTTTTATTCAATTAGGATCTGCTACACACTGAGAGATGTATTGGCGAAAAGAAGAGAGTTAAATTCTAGGTAGGGTGATAACTTAAGAGGGATAATCTGAATAAATACCTATATAGTTAAAGAATAAATATGACATCACCAGTGTTTCTTAGAACAATTCCATCGGTATAGAAATTTAGCAAAGGAATTGTAAATCCAGTGTGAGAATTGATTGAGAATAGGAAGCTGAAAGAGTTTAGCAAGCCAGCGCTGTCCTTTGGTCTGTGACCACAGGCATATGAATGCATCTAAACCAACATTAAGCTGGCCACTAGTATTTTCAACGTAAAGTTTTTCCCGAACTTGATTCAACGAAACATCAATTTTGGTCAGCGCCTCCGGGTTTGTGTGCACGTCAATCCATCTAATGTTATTAAGTCCACAGGCCTCCATGCGTTTACGTTGATCTGTGATGCCTGCATTACAGATAGGGCACGCACTATTGTAGTAAACTTTATTGGGCATAATTCGATATAAATTTATACACATAAAGATACAATTTAGATATTCCTAATTTATGTGTTAATCCTAGGGAAGGGTGAAGATCTAATTTCAAAAACTAAAATATGAAACCAAAGTTAATCAAATGGATGTCGCAGTACGATGGTTTCCTCTCTTCCTGGTCCGGTCGAAATCATGTCCACTGGAACTTCACATATTGATTCGATACGTTTTAGATAATTTTGTGCTTTTTTCGGTAATTGATCAAAACTTTTAACGCCTACAGTGCTTTCCGTCCAGCCCGGCATTTCTTCATAGACAGGGCTGCAATTAGCCAATTCATCTGCACCTATTGGTAAGACACCTCTTGATTCTTCTTCTTTACCATTCCCATTAAATTTGTAGTCTACGCTTATCTTTAAAGTTTCTATTCCATCTAAAACATCAAGCTTAGTTACGCATAACCCGGAGATTCCATTTATCTGAATCGATCGTTTCATAGCTACCGCATCAAACCAACCGCAACGGCGTGGTCTACCGGTTGTTGCACCGAATTCATTTCCATTTTTAGCAAGATATCGCCCAATGTCATCATTTAATTCTGTAGGAAAAGGTCCCGCGCCGACTCTTGTAGTATAGGCTTTGGTAATACCCAAAATATAATGTAATTCTTGCGGGCCAACCCCACTGCCTGTTGTGGCGGTACCTGCGATACAGTTACTAGAGGTAACATATGGATAGGTGCCATGGTCTATGTCAAGCATTGTTCCTTGAGCGCCTTCAAACAATAGACTATTACCTATTTTATTAGCCTCAAATAAAAGTTGCGAGACATCAGCAACCACTGGCTTAATGCGCTCTGATAAAGACAGCATGTCATCTAGAGTTTTCTGAAAACCTACAGTTGGAGCATGATAATAATTCTTTAGTAGAAAGTTATGATAATCTAAAACTTTTTCAAGTTTAGTAGCAAAATAATCTTGATTAAATAGGTCCTGTATACGTAATGCTCTTCGTGCAGCTTTATCCTCATAGGCTGGGCCAATTCCTCGTCCAGTAGTTCCAATTTTATTGGCTCCCATAGCTTGCTCTCTGGCTTTATCAAGTTCAATATGGCTAGGCAAGATTAGTGGACAGGCTTTACTGATGTACAGTCGTTCCATCACGTTAACTCCTGCCTGCTCTAACATATCTACTTCTTCAAACAATGCTCTTGGAGATATCACTACGCCATTTCCAATGTAGCAGGCTACATTGTTACGTAAGATTCCAGATGGTATCAGATGTAGAACAGTCTTCTCGCCACCAATAACTAGCGTATGTCCAGCATTATGGCCACCCTGGAAGCGTACTACCCCCTGTGCATGATCTGTTAGCCAATCTACAATCTTTCCTTTTCCTTCGTCGCCCCATTGGGTGCCAACTACTACAACATTTTTAGTCATATTGATTACGCATTAAGATGTTTTCTATCAGGAGTCAACATTAGAGATTTTAAGAAAATGATTATTTCTTTAGTAAATATTTCAAGATATAAAATTTATGGAATAAAACTAGATATTAATAATTTCCCAGGCATTATCTTTCAGTATTAATTTTTTGTCACAGTTATATGTATCTTTGCCTCTTCCATGCATTGGTAATTTCACTACTACAATTTTGCCATTCTTGCGTAGTCGTGCAATTTTTTTCTCAAGTGCCTTGTCATTTTTTCTGTAGGGCGCCAGAATTCCTTTAGGGCAAGGATCAAGAGGTTGTTTTATTCTTGATAGCTCACGCAGATCTATACTAAATCCGGTAGCTGGACGGGCCCGTCCAAACACTTTTCCAATATCATCATAACGTCCACCTAGTGCAATTGCGTTAGGGTGATTATTGGCATATGCCGAAAATACCATACCATTATGGTAATGATAACCACGCAAGTCCGACAGATCAAATGCTAAAGTACCTGCTGGTACTTTCAACTCAGCTGCTACCACTTCTAACTCATCCAGTCCTTTTGTAATTTCTGGATAATTAGGTAAGAATTTTCGTGCCTTTGCCAGTATATTTTTATCTCCGTATAGCTTTGGCAATAACATCAAAGCTTGGCCGATTTTCTTATTTATATTTTTATCAAATTCTGAGCAGAGATCTTGTATCGTGGGGATATCCTTGGCTTGTATTGCACTAAATAACCCTGCTTCTATATTGGCTGGAATTTTCGCACCTCTAATAAGGCCGCGAAATACAGCCACATGACCAAGGTCCAAATGAACCTTATCTATTTCTGATATTGCTAGAATTTGTAACATAAGCCGTTGGATTTCTAGATCGCTTTCAAGTCCAACGTGCCCATAAATTTCTGCTCCAATCTGTAGTGGCTCACGAGTACTAGTTAATCCTGTCGGCACAGTCTGCAGCACACTGCCTGCATAGCATAAACGGGTGATACCCTCACAATTTAGCAAGTGGGCATCAATACGTGCAGTCTGAGGCGTTATGTCTGCACGCAACCCCATCATTTTCCCGCTCAACTGATCAACCACCTTGAACATGCGCAAGTTCATATCACTTCCGCTACCAGAAGTTAGTGACTCTACAAATTCTAGCATTGGAGGGGCTACTAGTTGATAACCATGTACTAATAGTAAATCCAGAATTTCTCTTCGCATTGATTCTATACGCTGCGCTTCTGCAGGCAGGATATCTTCAATGTATTCGGGAAGGACCCAATTACGCATATTTATTATTTGGAAAAATTTTGGTTAGAAGTGTGATGATATGTGTTTATTTAACAAGGTATAGCAACCCT
>CAJQRL010000044.1 GCA_905612245.1 uncultured Nitrosomonadaceae bacterium
AGGATGTTGCTAAAGCTATTACGCCAATAAAATTAGAGCAAAAATTACGGCTCATCAATCACGATTTAATTACAAATTTCTTGATTGCCTCGCCACGTATCGTAGTTGCAGGATTAAATCCGCATGCTGGCGAGTCTGGCCATCTTGGCAGCGAAGAGATAGAGATTATAATTCCAGTACTGAATAAATTACGTTCTGAAGGGATAAATTTGATAGGTCCTCTACCTGCTGATACTCTCTTTAATCCCATATATTTAAAAAACTATGATTGTATATTCGCCATGTATCATGACCAAGGGCTGCCAGTTTTGAAGCATGCAAGTTTTGGTCAGGGTGTGAATGTTACTCTGGGATTACCCATAATCCGCACTTCAGTAGACCATGGGACTGCGCTAGATTTAGCTGCTACGGGTAAAACTGACCCTGGGAGTTTGCTGGCAGCCATTGAAATGGCCGTAACGTTAATTGAAAATAGAAATTAAACAATAGAGATGTCAACTTTATACCACATATAATCTTTTATATTTTTTCAAGATCATGCGTCACATTCCTCGTAAACGTTTTAGCCAGAATTTTTTAGTTGACTCCCAAGTCGTACATAATATCGTACGAGCCATCCTTCCATTAAAAAATGATCTCTTGGTTGAGATTGGACCGGGATTAGGTGCACTGACAAAACCGCTACTGAGTTCACTTAATCATTTGCATGTAATAGAAATTGATCGTGACATTGTTGCACGTCTTCAACAAGAGAATACGGTAAAAGAACTGACAGTACACTCATCTGACGCATTAAAATTCGATTTTTTTACTTTGGGAACAAATTTGCGAGTAGTAGGCAATCTTCCATACAATATTTCAACGCCTATTCTGTTTCATTTAAGCAAATTTTCAAAAAATATATGTGATATGCATTTTATGCTTCAAAAAGAAGTTGTTGATCGCATGGTTGCTTTGCCTTCTACATCTAGCTATGGGCGGCTTTCCATTATGTTACAAAGTCATTTTGAAATGGAGAAGCTGTTTACCGTTCCGCCAGAATCTTTTCTTCCAATACCTAAAGTTCAATCTGCCATTGTACGCATGATCCCGCTTAAACAAAAAGTGGTGGATGAGGATAAGGAAGTTTTATTTTCTACTATTGTTGCTGCTGCATTCTCACAAAGACGTAAGACCCTCCGCAATACATTACAGGATTACTTGAAGCCAGAAGACTTCGAGACATTGAAAATTGAGCCTAGACTGCGTGCTGAAAATTTATCTATTGCACAATTTGTGGCGATTACGAATCACCTGATCGGATAACTTGTTAAGAAATTCCTATACAAATAATTTTAGGCAAAAGATAAATATTCTTTTTAATTTTAGTCTTACGGTATTATCAAATGCATGAAATATGTTGTAACTACTTGATGTAGTAAAAAAGATACCTACTCTTTCTTAGAGAGCATCTCCATTCACATTGAAAAATAGTCATTTTTCGCGTACAATTCTTGTAAATTAGTGAAGCGGGATGATCGTTAGATTGCCCCGCTTTCCACGTCCGGTTAGTACTCTCAAGGAGTCTTCAGTGTCACAACGCTTACCTGCCGTTCTTGTACTTGCTGACGGCACTATTCTTCGCGGAATATCAATTGGAGCGGAGGGTATTAGTACGGGTGAAGTGGTTTTTAACACAGCCATGACCGGATATCAGGAAATCCTCACTGACCCATCATACTGCAAACAAATTGTCACGCTGACTTACCCGCATATAGGTAATACAGGTGTCAACGTAGACGACGTTGAATCCGGAAAAATAGATAAAATTCATGCTGCAGGATTGGTAATTCGAGATCTGCCGCTTGTTGCTAGTAATTGGCGTAAAACTCAGACATTACCCGAGTATCTTAAAGAACATGGTGTAGTTGCTATTGCAGAAATAGATACGCGCAAACTTACGCGTATCTTACGTGAAAAAGGCGCACAATCCGGTTGTCTTATGGCCGGGAATATAGATGAATCTGAAGCCTTAAAACAAGCTAATAAGTTTCCTGGCTTGGCTGGAATGGATCTCGCTAAAGTAGTAAGCTGCAGCAGACCTTATGAATGGATAGAGGGTGAAATAGAGCTAGGAAAAAATTGTCAGGCAAAAAAAGATTCTCATTTCCATATTGTTGCATTAGATTTTGGTATTAAACAAAGTATTTTAAGAAAATTAGCACAGAGAGACTGTAAAATTACAGTTGTTCCTGCTCAAACATCAGTTAATGATATTTTCGCTTTGCAACCGGATGGGGTATTTCTTTCCAACGGACCAGGGGATCCAGAACCTTGTGATTACGCAATTGAAACAATCAAAAAACTACTTGAGAAAGAAATGCCGATTTTTGGCATCTGTTTGGGGCATCAGCTATTAGGGCTTGCAACCGGCGCCAAAACAATAAAAATGAAATTTGGTCACCATGGTGCTAACCATCCGGTTCAGAATTTGGATACCAAAAGAGTTATGATTTCCAGTCAGAACCACGGCTTTGCAATAGATGCCAAAACTCTGCCACAAAATATAAAAATTACGCATTTGTCATTGTTTGACGGTAGTTTACAAGGAATTGAATTAACTGAACGCCTTGCATTTTCCTTTCAGGGGCACCCGGAAGCGAGCCCTGGTCCACACGATGTAGACCATTTATTTGATCGCTTTGTCAAAATGATCGAGAATAAAAAAAACCAAATTAAACAATAGTATTTGGGTATGTATAAAAACTATCTATTGGAATGCTTCATGTTTTCACAAGATTGTAGCTAAAAAATATGCCTAAACGTACAGATATTAGTTCTATTCTTATTATTGGAGCAGGACCAATTATTATTGGTCAGGCATGTGAATTTGATTACTCTGGCGCGCAGGCATGTAAAGCCCTTCGTGAGGAGGGCTATCGGGTAATTTTAGTAAACTCTAATCCAGCTACAATAATGACTGACCCAGAGATGGCCGATTCTACGTACATCGAACCGATTACGTGGCAGGCGGTAGAAAAAATAATTGCTACCGAACGTCCTGACGCATTGCTTCCTACAATGGGCGGACAAACCGCACTGAACTGCGCTCTTGATTTGGCTAAGTATGGCGTACTAAAAAATTATAATGTGGAATTGATTGGCGCATCACGTGAAGCCATTGATAAGGCTGAGGATCGCGAGAAATTTAAAAAAGCCATGAAGAATATTAATTTAAATTCTGCGCGTTCTGCGAT
>CAJQRL010000045.1 GCA_905612245.1 uncultured Nitrosomonadaceae bacterium
ATGCAGCAAGCTGTTCCAGAAGGAATAGGAAAAATGGCAGCGATTTTAGGTTTAGACGATAATGTTATACAAACAATATGTAATGAGGTTACAAGAAATTCCGAAGAAGAATCATTAGAACCCGCAAATTTTAACTCTCCTGGGCAGGTTGTAATAGCTGGGCATAAGAATGCAGTATTGCGAGGTATCGAACTAGCTAAAGAGAAAGGGGCTAAAATGGCTGTACTATTGCCCATGAGTGTACCCTCACACTGCTCGTTAATGGCTCCAGCAGCAGAAAAAATGAAACAGCAGCTAGAAATGATAACGTTGCAAGCGCCTAGTATTCCTGTGATACATAATGCCGATGTAAAGCAACATAAAAATAGTACGGATATCAAAGCTATTTTGGTAAAGCAATTATGCATACCTGTGCGATGGACAGATACTATCAACACTCTAACTACTGAAGACGTTACACATATAGCAGAATGTGGCCCAGGTAAAATATTGACCGGGCTCAATAGGCGTATAAATAAAAATTTACAAAATATAGCATTAACTGATACGAATGCTCTCCGACAGACAATAAGTATCTTGGTATAGTTGCAGGTGGGTATTACAGAGTATTTCAAGATTAATACTTACCAGTAATTAAATAATGAGAGGGACCATGTTACAAAATCAAATAGCTTTGATAACTGGCACTAGCCGAGGTATTGGAAAAGCAATAGCACTAAAATTAGGTAAGGATGGCGCTACAGTTATAGGTACCGCAACTACTGATGATGGCGTAAAAAGTATTAGTAATTATTTGAATGAGGCCGGTATAAAGGGAAAAGGTATCATCTTAAATGTTAACGATACCGATCAAATTAAAAATCTTTTCACAGAGATACGTAAAGAATTTGGTGAAGTAACGATACTTGTAAATAATGCCGGTATAACTCGCGATGACCTGTTAGTCCGTATGAAAGATGAAAAATGGGATGAAGTTATCGGAACAAACCTGAAGGCAATATTCCGTCTTAGTCGTGAAGTGCTACGCTCCATGATGATGGCACGCTCTGGGCGAATCATCAATATAGCATCAATAGTAGGCTCTACAGGTAATGCTGGTCAGTCTAACTATGCTGCAGCCAAAGCTGGAATCTTGGGTCTTAGTAAATCATTGGCACGAGAAGTAGGTAGCCGTAATATAACTATAAATTGTGTCGCCCCTGGTTTTGTTGATACCGATATGACTCGGGCACTTTCTGAGAAACAACAACAAGACCTGCTCCAACACATCCCACTTAAAAGACTTGGAGAGCCTGAAGATATAGCGTCAGCAGTAGCTTTCCTTGCTTCTCCATCTGCCGGATACATTACAGGTGCAACATTACATGTAAATGGCGGAATGTATATGGAGTAGCTATAAAAAGTATAACTATAGCTAATTTCTCAATTTAATTAAGTTCAGCACCAATCATTGAAAATCACCTCTAATTTGAATTGATTCTCTAATTAATAATTATGTTTTTGTTAATCCTAGAATTTTGTTAAAATAGCGATGTTTTTAAAATAGCGATGTTTTGTTTACCCGAGAAAAGGAAGGGCCTTTAGATGGAAAAAGTTGAACAGCGTATTAAAAAAATTGTAGCAGAACAACTTGGAGTAAATGAAGCTGAGATCAAAAATGAGTCCTCCTTTGTAGATGACTTAGGTGCAGACTCGCTGGATACGGTCGAGTTAGTTATGGCTCTTGAAGAAGAGTTTGAATGTGAAATTCCAGATGAACAAGCAGAAAAAATACATACAGTCCAGCAGGCTATGGATTATATGGATTCCGTAACTAATTAACTCTTGCATTAAATCATCCAAAATTCGGAGTCAATTTGCCCAAACGTAGGGTAGTCATAACTGGAATGGGCATTGTTTCGCCCGTCGGCAACACCATATCAGATGCCTGGGCTAACCTCCTGAACGGCAAATCTGGCATCACTCGTATCACTCGTTTTGATGCATCTGCTCTGGCTTCCCAGATTGCAGGAGAAGTTAAAGATTTTGATATCACTCAATATATTCCTGTAAAAGAGGCGCGTCGTATGGATATATTTATCCATTACGGTATGGCCGCAGCAATGCAGGCAGTAAAAGATGCTGGTATTGAAGATGTTACTAACTCTGGAATTGATGCTGACCGTATTGGTGTGAATATTGGATCAGGAATTGGTGGATTACCGATGATTGAGAAAACCGATGCCGTCTATCATAAGAAAGGTCCACGAAAAATATCGCCATTTTTCATTCCTAGCACGATCATCAATATGATTGCGGGCAATCTCTCCATTAAGTATAACTTTAGAGGACCAAACCTAGCTATAGTAACCGCCTGCACAACTTCAACACATTGCATAGGCAGCTCTGCACGTATGATTGAGTATGGTGATGCAGATTTAATGGTTGCGGGTGGTGCGGAGTCATGCGTAACACCGCTTGCTGTTGGTGGTTTTGCCTCTGCAAAAGCACTATCTACAAGAAATGATGATCCGGACACTGCAAGTCGACCCTGGGATACGGAAAGAGATGGCTTTGTATTAGGTGAAGGAGCAGGGATTTTAGTCCTAGAAGAAATGGAACATGCAAAACGTCGCAAGGCCAAGATTTATGCTGAAGTAGTTGGTTTTGGCATGAG
>CAJQRL010000046.1 GCA_905612245.1 uncultured Nitrosomonadaceae bacterium
TTATTTCCCTGAAAATAATATTAACGGTGCTCATAGGACAAGAGATTATGTAATAGCCGCATTTACTTTTATTTGTGTTGCAATAAGCTTAAACGTTGATGCAAGTGGAAGTCTAGAAAACCAGAATTTTATGGGAATAATTGCTTGGATTTTCTTGATAGGGCTACTGGTTGGTGAAAATAAGGATGTACGAACACAGGTTGTAATAGCAGTTGCTTTTGCAACTGTTGGCGAACATTTTGCTTCTATTTATATGGGTGGGTACATATATAGATTTGATAATGTGCCGGCTTATGTACCACCTGGTCATGGCATGGTCTATCTAACGGCAATCGCGCTTGCTCGATCTGGATTTTTCTTGAAATACGCAAGAAATATTTCTGTATTCGTAGTGTTAGCCTGCGGTACATGGTCGGTTTGGGGGATTAGTGGAATCCCTGAACAGGGAGATGCCGTGGGAGCAATACTGTTCTGTGTTTTCCTGATTTATCTATTTAAAGGTCGTTCACCATTAGTTTATCTCGGTGCTTTTTTTATCACTACCTGGCTAGAATTAATTGGTACAGCAGCGGGGACCTGGAGATGGGTTGAGTTAGAACCTATTTTTGGGCTGCCACAAGGAAACCCTCCAAGCGGCGTTGCCGCCTGGTATTGTTTGGTTGATGCAGCTGCAATTGGCGGTGCTCCGATATTATTAAGGTGGATTAAAAAAAGTAACGAATGGATTACAAAAAAATCTAGAAAGGAAATTTCTCAGGAAACAACGGAAAATAAATAAATGTGTAATCATAAAAAATTAAATATGAACAGCATCCTTATTAGTGCCTCATCCTCGGCAAAATCTTGTAATCTGTTGAAGAGTAATATAAATGACATTTGAACAATTAGGCCTATCTCCAGAAATTCTTCGTGCGATCGAGGATCAAGGCTACACAGATCCTACGCCTATTCAGGCCCAAGCGATTCCATCAATACTTGATGGAAAAGATATCATGGGTGGAGCACAAACAGGAACAGGAAAAACTGCAAGCTTTACTTTGCCAATGCTGCACCGGTTACAACCCTACGCAAGCAAAAGCGTATCGCCTGCCAGACACCCAATACGCTGCTTAATTCTGGTTCCTACTCGTGAATTAGCAGCTCAGGTATTTAAGAGCGTCCAGACTTACGGGAAGTATTTGCCGCTAAAATGTACTGTAGTTTATGGCGGCGTCAGCATGGACCCACAGGTCAAAGACCTACGTGCGGGAGTAGAAATTTTAGTAGCAACTCCTGGACGATTGCTCGATCATATTCAGCAAAAAACAATGCGCCTTTCTCAAGTAGAAATTTTGGTGCTAGATGAAGCTGACAGAATGCTAGATATGGGTTTCTTGCCAGATATAAAGCGTATCCTTGCATTAATGCCGGAGAAACGGCAAAGTTTAATGTTCTCCGCAACCTTCTCTGAAGAAATCAAGAAACTTGCCAACAATATACTAGCGCAACCTATATTAATTGAAGCAGCAAGGCGTAACTCCGTATCCAGCCTAGTGACACATGTCGTGCACCCTGTCGATCGAGAACGTAAACGAGAACTGCTATCTCATCTAATCAAATCTAAGGATCTTCAACAGGTACTGGTATTTGTGCGAACGAAAAATGGTGCCAATAACCTTGCCAAACAATTAGAAAGAGATGGCATTTCTTCTACAGCTATTCATGGAGATAAAAGCCAACCTCAGCGCACCCAAGCTTTAGAAGAATTTAAAAAAGGGGAAGTAAGAGTTTTAGTTGCCACTGATGTTGCAGCACGTGGGCTTGATATTGAAGATTTGCCTCATGTAACAAACTTTGAGCTGCCAAACACACCGGAAGATTACATTCATCGTATAGGTAGGACTGGTCGTGCCGGCACAAAAGGATGGGCAACCTCACTAGTATGTGACGATGAGAACGAATTACTTGAAGGTATCGAGAAGCTTATAAAAGTTAAACTCACAAAAGAAATAATTTCTGGATTTGAACCGGGAACAAAAGATGGTTCGGTAAAACCCGCAAGTAAACCTAATGAGAAAGAGCACCGTGGCCACACTAAAGAAAAAGTAAAAGATACTCATACAAATAATAAAAAAAGTTTGGAATTTGATTCTAAGAAACGAATTTATTCCAAAGAAAAACCATCAAAAGAACCACAGGATCCGTTATTCACCCAACCTTATGTCCCTGCCACAGCGACTAGCCCTACAAAGAGCAAATCAGAGTCCGAGACTACAGCTGTGGCATCACTATCTTTGGTTAAAAATAAACCTGATTCTCAACCTAGAAATCAGCGGAAAGAAAAGCCCATACCTGCATTATTTCTGCCTATTTCTATAAATAGTCCCAAACAAAATGAATAATGAAATAAATCCTTATTCTAAGATGGAATTATTTTCCGGCCTTTGAAGAGACGTACTAATCAATCAAGAAGATCGAGTCCTAATTCTTAAAGAAGACTATAAGAATTAGGACTCGATTAGAAAGGGATCTGTGATGTTATTAAACAGCTATTAATTACTTCTCTTTATGTTTAAAGCTCTCAAGTATTAAAAGCAATGCCCCTACACATATTGCAGAATCAGCTACATTGAATGCTGGCCAATGGTAGCCGCCATAATGAAAATCTAGAAAATCAACTACGTAACCAAGCGATATCCGGTCCCATAAATTCCCTAGGGCACCACCTAATATAAGGCTTAGTGAAACACAAAATAGTTTTTCTAAAAAATGTTTTTTTAGAAGATAAATAATCAAAACTGAAGCGCATATAGAGATTCCACTAAAGAGCCAGCGCTGCCAACCAGATTCGTCACTCAAAAAACTAAAAGCTGCTCCAGCATTAAATGCCAAGACTAAATTAAAGAAATTTGTTAATGGAATCTGTTGCCCATAAATCAATTCTGATTCGACCCAACGCTTAGTAACAAAATCCAGTATAAGGATAACTAATGCAAGGATTAAACTAGTACGAAATTTCATTTTGATCCATTCTTTATGAACAACTAATATCCATTTCAACCCCTATTAGGGTCATAAAATATAATTACTATACCCTATCTTACAAAAATTAAATAAATGCTCGCTTAACTTTAAGCTCAGGCAAATTTACGTTCTTCACCCTGGCCAAAAAGATTAGAGACACATCTAGCACAGATAGTGGGGTGGTCTGCCTTATAACCGACATCTTTACGATAATGCCAGCAGCGCTCGCACTTAGAGTGCGAGCTCGGAGTCACAAGAATATTTTTTTCTGAAGAATCTTTAACTTTAATTATCGCTACTTCTGAAGCTACAAAGACTAGTCTCAAATCGTCTCCAAGGCTATCTAGAAGAGAGAAATCATCACCACTAGCAGAAATATTTACAACTGCTGAGAGTGATGAACCAATGACCCCCTTCGCTCGCGATTCCTCTAGTTGTTTTTGCACCTCAGAACGTAATTCTCGGAGCCTTGTCCAACGCTGTACTAATGATTTAGTATCCGTTTGTAACGGAAGTTTATACCAAGTATGCAGCAATACACTGTCACCCTCTTTGCTTGTAAGATTCCCCCACACCTCTTCTGCAGTAAAACTTAGAATAGGTGCAAGCAAGCGTACTAAGCTATGTGTAATATGAAATAGTGCACTCTGTGCTGAACGACGCGACACACCTGTGGATTTAGCCGTATAAAGCCGATCCTTAAGAATGTCTAGATAGAATCCACCCAAGTCCTCGGAACAGAAATAGTGTAATTTATTTACTACCACATGGAATTCATTACGATGATAACTCTGTATCAGGTCGTCCTGGAATGAACTAGTAAACGTTAGCATATAACGATCAATCTCTAGCAATTGATCTTCTTCCACGAAGTCTGTATCGGAATTAAAGTCTGACAGATTAGCTAGCAAAAATCGTAGTGTATTACGGATACGACGATAGCTTTCCACTACTCGTTTCAGAATTTCGTCTGAAATAGAAATCTCACCAGAGTAATCGGTTGATGCTGCCCATAACCTCAAAATATCAGCACCTAAAGTATCTACCACTTTCTGCGGAGCTATGACGTTACCTTTTGACTTGCTCATTTTATGACCATTGCCATCTACTACAAAACCATGAGTAAGCAATGCTTTGTAGGGGGCCTGACCATTATTAATGGCACAGCTTGTTAGAAGAGAGGACTGGAACCAACCCCGGTGCTGATCAGAGCCTTCCAAATATAAATCTGCAGGAAACTCCATCTGTTCAGATGATTTCAAAACGGTATCATGTGTAGTACCGGAATCAAACCAAACATCTAGAGTATCTGTTAATTTTTTATAGTCTTTTGATTCTTCTCCCAGAAACTCTGTTATATCCAAACTGAACCATGCTTCAATTCCTTTCTGTTCAACCATTTTTGCAATTTGCTCAATAAATAATTCAGTATTTGGATGTGGTTCATGAGTTTCTTTATGTACAAAAAGCGCCATAGGAACGCCCCATTTTCTTTGGCGCGATACACACCAATCAAAACGATTCTTAATCATCGATTCCAAACGAGCACGGCCCCAAGTCGGAAAAAATTCAGTCGAAGTTACTGCAGAGTTAGCTCGGTTCCGAATATTATCCTGGCTATCTGGTAGCCCTGCCACAGAACTTAAGTCTTGTGAAATATCATTGCATACTGGAGGAACATCCATACCAATGAACCACTGCCTAGTAGCACGAAATATAATTGGCGTCCTGTGTCGCCAACAATGAGGATAGCTATGTTGAAATTTATCTGAATACAATAACAAATTATTTTTGTTCAATTCCCCAACCACCACTTCGGTAGCCTTCCAAACTGACAATCCACCCACAAGTGGTATGTGGTTGTAAAATTTACCTTCATTATCAACCGGGTTATCTACCGGCAAACTATATTTCTGACCAACAACATAATCATCAACACCATGTGCAGGAGCAATATGTACTAGTCCTGTTCCCGCATCAGTTGTAACATGCTTGCTACAAACGATTGGTACAAACCGATCTTCAAATGGATGTTTCAACTTGATTAGATTAAGTGCTGACCCCTTACAGGTACCAACCACTCCTAGATTCTCTAGGCCATAATTTGTCAAACAAAACTGACTAAGAGATAAGTTTTCTGAAGCGTCCTGAGTTGACTCTTTACCGATTACAGATGACTCAACAGACTTGCTTCCGGTATAAATTTCACCTGACAGAATCAATAGTCCCTTATTCGTACGAATCAAATGATAATTATGGTCTGGGTGTACACTTACCGCCTGGTTAGCTGGTAAGGTCCAGGGCGTAGTTGTCCAGATTACAGCAAAAGTTGGTTCACTGATAATCGGCACACCTACTGCTTTGGCAAGAGCGTCATTATCGTTTACCAGAAACGCAACATCTATTGCTGATGAAATTTTATCCTCATATTCCACTTCTGCCTCAGCAAGTGCAGACCTACAGTCAATACACCAATTGACAGGCTTTTGTCCCTGATAAAGATACCCTTTTTTATGAATCTTTCCGAGTGCGCGAATGATTCCAGCCTCAATCTGATAGTCCATAGTTAAATAGGACTTGTCCCAGTCTCCCAACACCCCAAGCCGAATAAAGCCAGCTTTCTGCTTCTCAACCTGTTCTTTTGCAAAAACTCGACATAATTCTCGCATTTTATCTGCAGGTAAATTCTTGCCATGCTTTTTTTCTATCTGATGCTCAATTGGTAGGCCATGGCAATCCCATCCAGGGATATATGGCGCATCAAAACCATCCAGTGTCTTACTTTTTATAATAATATCTTTGAAAATTTTATTGGCTGCATGACCAATATGAATATCACCATTGGCATATGGTGGACCATCGTGCAGAATAAATTTTGGCCGCCCTTTACAAACTTCACGAATCCTCTGATACAGTTCTTTATTCTTCCAGTTTTCTAGCATCACGGGTTCACGCTTAGCAAGATTACCGCGCATTGGAAAAAGTGTATCAGGCAAATTAAGCGTTTTTTTATACTCTGTCATGAAATTTTCTTTATATTTTCTGGTGGTTGAGAACTTAAGAAATAATTCTTTGCATTTTCTACATCATATCCAATTTGCCTAGTAAGCGCCTCAAGGTCCGAGTATTTCTCTTCATCTCTAAGTTTTTGTAAAAAGTCTACTCGTAAATGACAACCATATATCTCTTTCTCAAAGTTGAACAAATACACCTCAAGAACTGGCTTGCCATTTTCACATACTGTGGGCCTTACACCTAGGCTAGCCACACCATGCACTTCTTTTTGTGGGAATGCTTCATCTGTACCATATACTTTAACTACAAAAATACCAGATACTGGTGGCCGATTATGCCTCAATTGAATATTAGCAGTAGGAAAGCCTATTTTTCTCCCTAGCTTGTTGCCTCCGATAACGCGGCCACTAATACTATAGGGTCGGCCCAAAAGATATTTAGCACTCTCTAAATCTCCCGCTGCCAACGCCCCTCGTATTGCTGTGCTTGAAACCCTTAGATCACCTAAGGCATAACTCTCCATTTCTTCTACTTCAAAGCCATATTGTACGGAAGAAGCTTTCAACATCGCACAGTCCCCTCTACGAAGAGCACCAAATCGAAAATCATCACCCACCAATATCCAGCGAACAGAAAGTCCAAGATTTAGAATTCGTGCTATAAACTCTTCCGCACTAATTGATGCAAAATCAGAATTAAAATGACAGACCTGCACACGTTCGACGTTCAACTCCGCCAATAATTCAAGTTTCTCCCGGAGGCTGGTAAGTCTTATTGGTGCCTTATCTGGTGTAAAAAATTCACGAGGGTGGGGCTCAAAAATCATGACACAGGAGGTAAGGTTAAGCTGGGAAGCTGCCTCATTCAGGCGAGTAATCATAGCCTGATGACCTAAATGAACTCCATCGAAATTGCCTATAGTAAGTGCGGTAGAATCTTTAGCCAGAATAGGGATCCCACGAGAAACATGCATGATGCTAAGATTTCCTAAAAGCTAGAATTGTAGCCTGTTCATGACAGGCAAGTCTAGGTTTTATCAACTAAATTCCTAACGATTAATTGCGTAATAATAACCCAGATGAGGTATTCTTCGAGGAAGGCAGTCCGCTACACGAAGCCACCTTCAGGTGTTGCTTCGAACTTGAATCTGCCCCTTATAAAAAACCGTGGAATGAAGTAATTAAATAACCACCTAATAATAATTGTTTATCTATCAATAATTCTTTCAAAATGTCTAATCTTGTACATGAATTAATTTATAAATCTGCGAATCAGACTCCTGATTTAGATGCACTTGTCTATCAAGGAGCCAAAAAGGACTACGCTACCCTGTCCGAAGAGGTAGAAAATGTATCTTCTAACCTTATTTCCCAGGGACTGTATCGGAATGAACGTCTAGCCGTATATCTAGAAAAACGTCATGAAACAGTGATCTCTCTGTTTGGTGCCGCTGCAGCTGGCGGGGTATTTGTACCCGTCAACCCTATTCTTAAACCAGAACAAGTTTCCTATATCTTATGTGATTGTAATGTAAAGATCCTGGTGACCTCAGTTGATAGACTGAATTTACTTATTACTGTACTACCAAAATGCCCTGACTTAAATACTGTAGTAGTCGTTGATTCAGCAGAGAAGCTACCTGTAATTTCTGGTCTGAATATTATACCTTGGAATCAGATATGCTCTCCCTCTGCCTCCGTTAGAGGATCTAGAATAATTGATAGCGATATGGCTGCAATTTTCTATACATCGGGTAGCACTGGCAAGCCCAAGGGGGTAGTCCTTTCCCATCGAAATATAGTTGCAGGAGCTGAAAGTGTGGCTCAATATCTAGAAAATGGTCCTGATGATCGGATTCTGTCAGTTCTGCCACTAAGTTTTGATTATGGATTTAATCAACTTACTACGGCATTTCATACAAGAGCCACATGCGTTTTATCGAACCATCTTTTTCCACGGGAAATCATTGAAATAATTCAGGCGGAAGAAATTAGTGGCCTAGGAGCTGTTCCCCCTTTGTGGATTCAATTAGCACAGCTAAATTGGCCAAAAATTACCTCATTGCGGTATATTACAAATTCGGGGGGCACAATGCCGCAGGCTACACTCGGTATGCTCCGTGGCATCCTTCCCAAAACCAAAATATTTCTAATGTATGGTCTTACCGAAGCTTTTCGTTCAACATACCTATCTCCTCAGGAAATAGACATCAGACCTAATTCCATTGGCAAGGCTATTCCTAATGCTGAGGTTCTGGTATTACGGGAGGATGGAACGGAATGCGCTCCTGGCGAACCAGGAGAATTAGTACATAGAGGAGCTTTAGTATCTATGGGATATTGGAATAACCTTGAAAAAACTTCAGTACGATTTCGGCCTTTTTCTCATCAAAAAACTGGACTGACCACTCCGGAAATAGCAGTATGGTCAGGTGATACAGTACGTTCGGATAAAGAGGGCTACTTATATTTTATATGCCGCCAAGATGAAATGATAAAAACTTCTGGTTATCGTGTAAGCCCTACCGAAATAGAAGAAGTAGTTTATGCGACTAAACTTATAGATGAAGCTGCTGCTATTGGAATCCCCCATCTCGTTCTTGGACAAGCCATAGTCTTGATTGTAACGCCTAGAGAGGGTACAAATGTTGATGCAGATGCATTGCTAGCAGCCTGTAAACTTAATCTTCCTGCTTTCATGTTGCCCAGTCAAATTATATTTAAAGAGGCACCATTACCACATAACTCTAACGGTAAAATAGATAGAAAACTCCTTTCCAAGGAAATACAAGATAATACTGTCAAAGCTAAAAAATGAAAAAAATACTTTTAAAACATGCTCCTATGACCCAGTTTTCTCTGAATGAAGACTGTCTTCAGATTGGTGGCATGTCACTTTCCCAATTGGCACAGCGAGTAGGTGCGACTCCGTTCTATGCATATGACAGACAACTTATTACAGACCGGGTTGCTCTTTTACGCAAATATTTACCTCCTGAGGTACAAATCCGCTATTCGATGAAAGCCAATCCCATGCCTGCTGTCGTGCAACATCTAGCTGCCATAGTTGACGGAATAGATGTTGCGTCTGTAGGTGAATTAAGAGTTGCCCTTGATACTCCAATACTTCCCGGTCAAATTAGTTTTGCTGGTCCTGGGAAAAAAGATAACGAACTCAGCTGTGCTATTGCCTCTGGCGTTACCTTAAATATGGAATCAGAACAAGAAATGGAGCGTATCGCAATACTTGGCCAACATCTTGGTATCTGTCCTAAAGTAGCGATACGGGTCAACCCTAATTTTGAATTGAAATCGTCTGGTATGAAAATGAGTGGAGGGGCCAAACAGTTTGGAGTTGATGCAGAGCGTGTCCCATCTATGCTGGCAAGAATGCATGGACTTAAGCTGAATTTTGAAGGATTTCATATATTTTGCGGCTCACAAAACCTGAATGCCGCTGCTATCCAAGAGGCACAAGAAAAAACCATACAACTCGGACTTTCCCTGGCCAAACAGGCTTCTTGCCCAATCCGACTGCTTAATATCGGCGGCGGATTTGGTATCCCTTATTTTCCTGGTGATAAAGAACTGGACCTAAAATCAGTATGCAAAAATTTACATCGCCTAATTGATGAAACAAAGAAACATGCTCCTAATACAAGAATTGAAATTGAGCTTGGACGATATATCGTGGCTGAATCAGGTATCTATGTTTGCCGTGTTCTTGAGAGAAAAATATCAAGGAAGCGAGTTTTTCTAATAACGGATGGTGGGTTACATCACCATTTAGCAGCTTCTGGCAATTTTGGTCAGGTAATCCGCAAGAACTATCCTGTGGTGGTCGGTAATAAGGTAGTCGGCCATGAAAGAGAAAGCGTTACGGTTGTTGGCCCACTGTGCACTCCTCTGGATTTATTAGCAGACGAAGTTGAAATGGCAAAGGCTGATGTCGGGGATTTAATTGTTGTATTTCAATCCGGCGCTTATGGATTAACAGCGAGCCCAACTAGGTTCCTTAATCATCCGGAACCAGTAGAGGTGTTAGTTTAATAAAAATTACCACGCTTTTACCGCAGCAAGGAGATTTGAGTGGATAAATTAGACAAACTGGTTAATGTTATAAATTTTGTGCTCGTATAATTTATTCCCGGCCTGTAATACAATAAAGTCGCTCCTATTTATTTTGAATAACTAACCCTTAATAAAAATCCTATGTCATTAAGTGTAAACCAATTTAAAAAGATCCTAACAGAACAGTTAGAAGAAATTGAAGCCAAATACGGCTATGAAAGAAACTCTGGCAATAGTTTTGAATTGTGGTGTGCTCAGCTCTTAAAAAAGATTGACCCTTCTTTGGAACCAGATTCTGCTGATGAATCAATGACATTTGGGAAGGACGATTTAAAAGCGGACTTGGTATTTGAAGACGTAGATAGAAAGTATTCTCTAATCGTTCAATGTAAATACGTTGGTTCGAAGAAACATGTGAGTGAGGAAGAAGTGAATGATTTTTTCAGCCGACACATACATTTTATGGATACTGATTGGATTAAAAAATATGGGTCACCGCAAGCTATTGAATTATTAAAAGATTACAAAGACAAAATTAACGAAGGATGGAGAGTCGAGTTAATTTTTCTTACAAACGCTACTGACACATCACAAAGAATTTTAGATTTAGTAGAGAAAAAAAACACTGAGTATCTAAATGAAAACAAAAATGTGGAATGCTCTTTACATGATTTTTCAGGATTAAAGGAATTGCATGCGCGGTCTCTTTCTATAGAGGAAACGATTCCAGCAGTTGTTGATTTCGATCTAGCTGATAAAAATTTTTTTCAAAGAGAAAATCCTTACAAAACTATGATTGCCTCCGTAAAGGGGAATACTATCAGAGCCCTTTATAGACAGTATAAATATTCATTATTTTCTTACAATGTAAGAGCTTATCTAGGTGACAAATATATTAATAAAGATATTAGAAAGACAGCGGAGGACGATCCTGAAAATTTCTTTTATTTTAACAATGGAATTTCTGCAATTTGCACGGATTTTAATGTAGATGAAAATAATAAAGTGACAGCTGAAAACTTTCAAATTATTAATGGAGCACAAACAGCTGGCGCCATTTATTATGCTGAGGCTAATGATAGTGTTAGGGTTTTATTTCGTTTGACGAGAACTAAAACTGTTAAATCAGATTCAGGAATTAATACACAAATAATTCGATATAATAATACTCAGAATAGTATTAAGATTTCTGACTTTAGAGCAAATGATCAGATTCAAAAATGGTTGCAGGAACGCTTTGCTCAGCAAAAACATCTTGAAGCATTCGGTCGGTATATTTATAAACGAAAAAGAGGTGATAAAAGTGCTAGTCAGGGTAGAACAGCGATAACGCTAGAGGAATTTGCTAAAATCCGTTACACAATTATCAATGGACCTACGCTAGCTATTTCAAGCCCAAAACAATTGTGGACCTTTAAGAATAATGGGGGTGCTTATGAAGATGCTTTCGGAGTTTCTGGTGTTCTTGAAGATCAATGGAGTGATGATGTTTTTTATGAAGTGCTAGTTGCCATTTTATTTTTCAGAAAAATTCAAGATAAGACTAAAGAATTATCTAAGAATAAAAAATATAAGCAAACGGGCAGAATGAAATATTTTATTTTAGGCTTAGCCTCTTTGTATATAGAAAAAAAACTCGAACGTACCCAACACAAAAAATTCTTAAGTAATGAAAAATTTTGCGAGGAAACATTTGGAAATTTTTGGAGTTATGCTTTGCCTCAAATTTTATCGGCTTATGATAGAGCAGAAGAGTTGCAACTAACGGTATTTGCATATGTAAGAAATGAAAAGGAATTCATAATAATTAAAAGTAGGTTTGAAGTTATACTCGATGCTTGATTGGTTTGTAATGTATCAACTATCATTTACTTCCAGATACAGTTAGGCCAGTAGAATTCAGAGTTTGGAAAATTATTTCTTACCACACCATTTGACGATAGGGATTTCCCTAAAGTATTGAAAAACAAGAGCGGTCCGTTAGTTCAGCTGGCAGAGCAAATGACCCTTAACCACGGGCAATCTCTTTTAAATTATTTGGTAGGCATAAGACGCCAAATTAAAATAGGAATATTAATAGGAAAAGTTGAATTGACACTTTAGCTAACATATTAATGACTACAACATGGATGGAATAAGATGCTGCTGATGATCGATAATTACGACTCCTTCACTTATAACTTAGTGCAGTATTTCGGGGAGCTGGGAGAGGATGTAGCAGTATTTCGTAACGATGAAATTACACCAGACGAAATAATAAAGCTGGAACCATCATTTATTGTAATTTCTCCTGGCCCCTGCACACCCGCAGAAGCAGGAGTATCGATATCGTTAATTGAACGCTATTGTGAAAAAATTCCAATATTAGGCGTTTGCCTGGGTCACCAAAGCATAGGACAGGCATTTGGTGGAAAAATTATCCACGCCAAGCAATTAATGCATGGGAAAACTACGTTAATTTCTCATAATGATACGGGTGTATTTCATAATCTACCTAATCCATTTACTGCCACCCGCTACCACTCTCTGGCCATTGAAGAAAAAAGCCTACCAGATTGTCTGGAAATAACTGCAAGGGCAGAAGATGGTGAGATTATGGGTGTACGTCACAAAGATCTGGCAATTCAAGGTGTACAGTTTCATCCAGAATCTTTTCTGACTGAACATGGACATAAATTACTCAAAAATTTTCTTACCCAATAATTGATAGAAGAAAATAATATTAGAATATCTTAGCAGAGGATTTAATCATGACACCGCAAGAAGCTCTTATGCGTGTAATAGATCACAATGAAATTCTTCATGATGAGATGCGCTCACTCATGGACCAGATCATTGAAGGAAAGATCTCGCCTGAGCTTACTTCTGCCATCATTGTTGGCCTAAGAGTTAAAAGAGAGACTATTGGAGAAATTGTTGCGGCCTCGCAGGTAATGCGTAATCTTGCTACAAAAGTAGATCTCACCAATCCTCAAAATCTGGTAGATACTTGTGGTACTGGTGGTGATACTGCCCATACCTTCAATATTTCCACTGCTGCAGCATTTGTTGCCGCGGCTGCCGGAGCCCGCATTGCTAAACATGGAGGGCGTTCAGTTTCAAGTAAATCAGGAAGTGCTGATGTGCTTGAAACTCTGGGTGTCAATATTAATCAAACGTCTAAACAAGTAGCCCAGGCTGTTAATGAAATTGGTGTGGGTTTTATGTTTGCTCCTAATTTCCACGGTGCTATGAAAAATATTGCACCGATACGTCATAAGCTAGGAGTGCGAACCCTATTTAACATACTGGGCCCATTAACAAACCCTGCCGGGGCAAAAAATCAGGTACTAGGTGTATTTAGTCCTGAACTTGTTGGAATCTTAGTTCGTGTCCTGCAACGGCTAAATAGCCAACATGTGATGGTTGTGCATGGCCATGATGGACTAGATGAAATCACGACTGCATGTGAGACCAGAGTGGGGGAGCTTAGGAATGGAGAAATAACTGAATATTCTATTAAGCCAGAAGATTTTGGGATTAAAGTATCTGATATTTCA
>CAJQRL010000047.1 GCA_905612245.1 uncultured Nitrosomonadaceae bacterium
TACCAGAAGTTACAATAATGGCCAGCCCATTTGAGAATCATACTGAGTTAGATATGGCGCAGCCAGTTTCAGTATTAGAAGGTGATCGATTACTATACAAACAAGAATCAAGCCTAGGGGACACTCTATCAGGAGAGCTTGGTGTTGCTTCTAGCTCTTTTGGGCCTGGAGCGGGTCGACCGCTTATTCGGGGACTGGATGGTCCACGAATTCAGATCTTGGAAAACGGTATAGATACGCTAGATGTGTCATCTCTCAGCGCAGACCATGCTGTTACAGTTGAATCGATCAATGCCTCAAAAATAGAGGTTCTACGCGGTCCCTCAACACTCTTGTATGGAGGGGGTGCAATAGGCGGGGTAGTTAATGTGGTTACAAACAAGATTCCTAGGAGGATATTTAAAAAATTAACTGGTAATTTTGGAGCGCGTGGAAATACATCTACACAAGAGAAATCAGGATCTTTTAATGCAAGTGGAAGTGTTGGTAATAATATAGCTTTAAATGCCAGTGGTTTCAGAAGAAAAACTAATGATTACGGTATTCCTGGAAGTCAAAATAGAAATGATCCAAACCACGGCAAAAAAGGTACTGTCAAGAATAGCGGGACAGATTCGGGAGGAGGGTCCATTGGCGGATCAATTATAGGTTCAAGAGGATATATAGGGGGATCACTTTCACGATCAGAAAGTAAATATGGTATTCCCAGTGAAGAGGCACCGAAGATTGATCTTGTAAAGAATCGTTATGATATAGCTGGAGAATTAGATCATCCTGTCGTTGGTTTTGAAAAATTGAAAGTGAAGATGGGCTACAGTGATTATCGGCATATAGAATTTGAAAATACAGGCGCGGTGGGATCGGTTTTTAATAATCAGGGGATCGATAGTCGAGCCGAACTTCTACATAGACCAGTAAAAGGTTGGAAAGGCGTACTTGGCGTCCAAGTTAAAGATCGAGATTTTTCTGCAGCAGGAGAGGAAACGATCGTACCAAAAACAAACTCACGAAATACCGGTGTGTTTCTGATTGAAGAACGACATTGGAATAGTTTTCATCTTGATGTGGGCGCGCGTTATGAGCATGCATCAGTGGATCCAAAGTCTGCTAACAATTCTCGTAAGTACGACCTTTATGGCGTATCGATTGGTGGAAAATGGAAACCTACAGATGGATATAGTATTGGGCTCTCTGGAACGAGAGGGCAGCGTGCACCGGCAACAGAAGAGCTCTATACAAGTGGCGCTCACCATGCCACAGAAACCTTCCAAACTGGCAACCAGACACTTAAAAAAGAAACCTCAAATAATCTTGACCTTTCATTGAGTAAAACCTCGGGAGCGATAAGGTGGCAGACGAATTTCTTTTATAATTATTTTGAGAACTATATTTACTATGCTAGCGCGGATACTGATAGTAATGGTATAGCAGACCGTGTTGATGAAGAAGGGACTGCAGACCCAGACGGAGAGCTTCTGGTTCAGAATATTGCTCAGGGAGGTGCAACTTTCTATGGCGTAGAAGCAGAGATAAAATTTATTTTTAAGCCTAAGGTACTAGACTTGCGTCTGTTTACAGATTATGTGCGTGCGAGATTAAATAGTGGGGGCAATATTCCCCGTACTACTCCACAAAGGTTCGGGCTAGAGTGGAATCATAGATCTGGTCCTTGGAAACTTAATTTAATGACTACTCATGTATTAAAACAAAATAAACGTGCAGCTTTAGAGACAAGTACTCGTGGGTACACGATGATAAATTTAACTGCTGGTTATACTATGAAAATGAATCGGTCTACTAAGCTTACAGTTTTTCTACAAGGTAAAAATTTAATGAATGAGGATGTACGTCTCCATACTTCATATCTAAAAGATTTTGCACCACGCCCTGGGCGTGCACTTTTAATAGGAGTTAGAGGGCAATTTTAATTCTGATATACTTCTAGAGAAATTTATTTGCCAAATTATTAGAGAAATTTATTCTTAATATTGTTGAAGAGTTTAACCTCCGTACTACTGCATGTGGGATCACATATTGAACTAATTTATTGATTCCTAGATCTGATCATAGATATGATCGAAAAAAAGGTGAGCCGAAGTGCTGGTATCGTTTTTTTCTGATTTATCCTAAAGCCTAATGTATCTGGTAAGTCTGGTATAAATTAACTTTGAGAGAGCTATGAATTTTCGTCATAGGAATAGAACCTTTATCCTAATTTTCCTTGTAATAGGTATTTTTTCCTCGTTTCAAGTCCAAGCATCGGTAAGAGAGTATTGGATTGCTGCGGAAAAAGTTTCCTGGAATTATGCCCCCTCTGCTCGGAATCAGATTGATCCGGATGCAGGGCTTGGAGTATGGGGAGAGTCTCTGAAATATACAAAATATCGTTATATAGGTTATACAGATAATAGCTACGCTGTTCCTTTGTCACAAGATAAATGGATGGGAATACTTGGTCCACAGATACGAGGAGTAGTGGGAGATACCATTGTTGTTCATTTTTTAAATAGAACGGATCGTAAACTTTCTATGCATCCTCATGGGGTACTTTACAGTAAGGATAACGAAGGGGCTGATAGTAATAGTAAAGGGGCAAATGTTTTGCCAGGTGAATCTTATGAATACACATGGATTGTGGATGAGGATGCTGGCCCGGGGCCCAATGATCCTTCAACAATTGTCTGGCTCTATCACTCTCATGTGATGGGGGAAGAAGAAATAAATCTTGGCTTGGTTGGTGCCATTATCATTACCAGAAAAGGGATGGAAATATCGTATTCAAATCCTTCTCCACGTGATGTAGATCATGAATTTATTTCATTATTTATGATTTTTAATGAGGAGAACGATGAAGAAAGCGGGTTAAAGCATGCGATCAATGGTCGTATTTTTGGAAACCTTAATGGATATGAGACCAAGATAGGAGAGCGTGTGCGATGGCACGTAGCTGCCTTAGGTAACGAACAGGACAATCATACTGTTCATTGGCATGGACAAACTGTACTTAACCAGGGGCATCGAACTGATGTAATTGAAGTGCTTCCTGCTAGTATGGTTTCAGTTGATATGACTCCCCGTTCACCAGGCAGCTGGCTTCTACATTGTCACGTTAATGATCATATGCTGGCAGGTATGTCTACGCGATGGCATGTGTTGCCCTGAGCATGAAGTATGTTTAAAAAAGATATATCAAGAAATAATCATATCTAACATTTAATACATAAGATCATTCTTGATATTACGCATGAAATATTTCTATCTAATTATCTCCTTCTTTATTTCAAATTTAGTGAATGCTTCAGGAAGCTTATCGGTTACCGTGCCCGATACAATGGAAGAGCGGGTTAAGGCATGTACTATTTGTCATAGCAATAAAGACAGAGTAGGACGTGATGCATATTACCCGAGAATAGCTGGGAAGCCTGCAGGGTATCTCTTTAATCAGATGAGAAATTTCAGAGATGGGCGGCGATATTATCAGCCGATGGCCATTCTTCTGGAAAATATGTCTGATGAGTACATCCTAGAAATAGCACGTTATTTCTCTTCCTTACAGCTGCCATATCCACCACCTGAAAATATTGGTATTCGTCCAGAAGAAATTAAGCTTGCTGATTTACTCATTCATTTAGGAGACCCAGGGAGGGATATTCCAGCATGTAAATCATGCCATGGAGAGGCATTAATGGGAATAAAGCCATTTGTTCCGGGCTTGCTTGGCTTGTCACACGCCTATATTTCTGCTCAGTTTGGAAGTTGGCGTAATGGAGGATTAATGCGAGGCCAGAATTCTAATTGTATGTCGGAAATTGCTAAACGACTAACTGATGAAGAAACTAATGCTATTGCGAAGTGGCTTGCTATTCAGACTGTTTCCGGCGAACCAAGTTTACCCGGAACGCTTGCACCTGAATTTTCTCATCGCTGCAGCAATATTGACTCAGAAAATATACACTCAAAATGAAATACTTACTCCAAACATCTAAAATCTATATGCAAAAACATATAGTATCAGCGGGTAGTCTTGTAATAGTTTTATTCGCTTTAATATCTGCGCCTGTTCCGGTCTATGCAGAGTCTATACAACTTATTCCCACAGCTTCTGATCAGAATAAATCACTAGGTGAATATCTTTCCAGAGTTGGAAACTGTATGGGGTGTCATACGGCTAAGGGTGGAGTTTCATTTTCTGGCGGGAAAAAGATGTATACCTCATTTGGAGTTTTTATTACACCAAATATAACGCCAGATAGGAAAACAGGTATTGGTCATTGGAGCAAAGAAGATTTCTGGGGGGCCCTTCATCGAGGCGAGTCCCCAGATGGCCGGATGCTTTATCCCTCTTTTCCTTATACTGAATATACTAAAGTAACGAGGAAAGATACAGATGCAATATTTGATTATCTTATGTCGCTGGAGCCAGTTTCGAAAGACAATCCCTCTGATAAAATTTTCTTTCCATATAATTTAAAACCACTTTTATATTTCTGGAGAAAACTGTATTTCAAAGAGGGGGTTTTTAATCCGGATAACTCTAAGAGTAAAGAATGGAATCGTGGGGCCTACCTAGTGCAGGGGCTCGGGCATTGCAGTGCCTGTCATTCTTCTCGTAACTTCTTAGGGGCAAGTCAGGAAGAAAAATTTATTGGAAAAAAAATGACGGGTGTGAGTTGGTATGCGCCGTCTTTAACCTCTAGGTTAGAAGCAGGGAGTGGAGAGTTGGAAATAAATGAGATCACTGAACTTCTTACATCTGGGATAACGAGAAATGCAGTGGCTTCTGGCCATATGGCAACAGTAATCAGACAAAGTCTTCAGTTTGTATTGCCGGAGGATATACGTGCCATAGCTATCTATCTTAAATCTATTGGAAAAGAGAATTCGGATGTTGCATCTGCTGAGAGCTTCCCGGTTTTATCTAAAAACATACGAAGTCGGCTTGCACAAGGGGGTAAGCTATACACAAAATATTGTGAAGATTGCCATCAGTCTTCTGGTAGAGGAATTCCTGGGATTTACCCGTCACTAGCAGGAAGCCGGAGTGTAACTATGGCTTCACCTCTTAACACAATATTGAGTGTGATGAAGGGAGGATTCCCACCAAATACAACTGGAAATCCAAGGCCATATGGGATGCCACCTTTCCAGCAAATATTTCATGATGAAGAAATGGCCCTAGTAGTCTCTTATATCAGAAATGCATGGGGGAATCATAGTAGCTTGGTTACGGAAATTGATATTGAGCGGAGTAGAAATGGCGGCAGAGATTGATGAAAAGACAGTGTTTTGACAAAAAGAATTTTATTAGTCTTCTTTAGTACCGATATGGGTAATAGAGTCCTCCCCGGAAAAATGGGTAACTATAATAATAATGATGTGGTCCAAATCCATAATGGTTGTTCTGTCGCTTTGGCCATAAATGAATTCCCATAGATTGTATCAATGGTACTTGGATAATTTTTTTCCCCACGGTTCGCTGAATATCACCATCTAGTGTCCCTAAAACGCTAATTTCTTTGTTTTTGGTATAAACCATGGGATCAAGAAATTCTGTGCTTTTAATTACAAATCGTCCGCCGTGTGGGTCATCTAATTGGGGGCGCCCTGAAAAATTTAGAGGATAGGACAGTACCTGAATCAAGCTGAAGTCCTCTTCATTCTCTACATCAATAATAATACCGCCCCAGCGAACAGGAACATTTCTATGGCTGTCAATATTATGGCTGGCCTGAGAATAGGTGATGTCTACTACATTCATATTCTGTATTGCCTTTGGCATGTTGGTACAGGCGCCTAAAAATAGACAAAACAGGGATAAATATATTTTCATATTTTCTCCAGGAATATCAAAATTCTTAACTATATACAGATTACAGGAAGATTAAGTTATAGAATATATAAATATACTAAGTTTCTTGAATAGATTTACTGATTACCGATTCATCCTTGAGGAAAATAAACTGGCAGAGACAATCATTGCACCACCTATCCATTCCCTGAGAGTCATGGACTCACTTGTTAAGAGATATGCTGCAACTGCTGCTACTACTAACTCAGAAAGTAAAAGTACAATAGCCTGATTAGCAGGAACATGAGTCAATCCGTATTGAAGAACTAGGCTCAAAACAAAAACGGCTAATCCTGTTCCTAATAGTAATAGCCATGAGTGCAGGGGAATCTCATTCAGTAAGCTAGTCATGGGAAGAAATAAGCTGTAGCTTAGCCCTACTACTACTACTCCTAACCATACTGCCAGAGACTTCAACTGAACGCTGTGACTTTGATCTTTACGGATCAGTACATTAGACAACGCAAATGCAAAGCCACCTGCCAGGCCCATCCAGTCACCATAGGAAGAAGGTAAAGGGAAATTATTTCCAGGTTGCCACAGCATAGTTGTTGCACCAGACAGGGAAATGAATATTACCGAATATCCATATAGGCTTAGTTTCTCCTGCAACAGGAAACGAGAGAATATAATAGTCCATAGTGGTGCAAGATAGAATAACAGCAATACTCGCATTATCTCCCCGTGAATCACGCCAAGTATGTAGGCCATGCAGGCGCATCCCACTAATAATCCGATCCAGAATAATAAATATGGGTTGCCGTCAGATAGATGTGAAACTCGTAAACTTTTCCTAAATACCACTAGTCCAAGTAATAGTGCAATTAAATAGGTAATTGTTGCAGAGGCTGGTCCGTTTATATTGGCCTGCTCAAGAAGTCGGTAGGGGTACCACAGTAAACCCCATATTCCAGCACCAATAAAAAGGGCTATTCTTGGAGAAGTATTTTTTTGTTCAGTTAACAATTTATTTGTCCCTTATAGCAGGTAACAATCAAGAATATTCCATGCAAAATCTGGATTGTTGGCGAAGAGCATACACTTACCAAACTGGTTTTTGAATAAGGGCTAAAGACCATCTGTCAACGTAAGGCTGTAGTACATATTATCACTGGAAACCTGTATCCAAGTTATCAAAATATTTTTACATCTCAACTGTGTTGAGATGCGGGAAGAATGTTGGTTTCTGACTAAATCATTATGGTAACGATCGTATTACGCACGCTGGTTCTTAATATTTATTAAGGGGTAGAAAAGAATTTAGGATGGGCATTACTTTTCTGCATTTGTGTGCCATGCATATAAATAATTATTTAATAGATAAAAATAGAAGTGCAAGCCATATATTAGATATGGATATATCTATATTTTGATTGCATAATAGGATGGCATGATGTCACGAGAGTCTAATTTATTAATTATAAACTTTATAAGTGTAGGATATTGAAAGGATGCTCCTAAGGAACGTACCGGAGCATATCTGTAAATATAAAACCATATGATGAATATCAATATTTTTGAAGCTGCTAGGCGTATTTCAAAAGTAGTAGCTGCAATTTGGATTATTTTCTGGATTGTTAAAGGGCTAGATAGCAATATGCAAGGCAATCCAATTTATTTTGCTAGTGTGTCGTTTGGCGGACTCTTTTTTATTCTCGTAATTACTTGGGTAATTGGCTGGATAGTGCGTAAATTTATGGGAATTCCAGGGAAGAAAGATAGAAGAAAAATAAATTGAAAGACCTGGTGGCATAAAGCTTTTATGGGTGACTAAAAGATATATATAGAAATCCAAAAAAATGAGACGAGTAAGTTTATTGATTTTAATCACATTATGCGGGTGCGCATCAACACCCTACAATGGAGAATACACGCTAAATGGTGATGAGAATGTTGACTACAGCATTGAAAAAAAACAATGCCAGCTTAAGGCAACTGAAGGAGCAATTCAGAATTTGAATGGAAGTGCAATCGGTCCGGATTGGATACGTACTAGAAGAAATAATATGCTGGCTTGTATGAAAGAAAAAGGATTCGAATGGATCATAAATAAATGATCTTATGATTGAGCATAGACATCCTTTAGATAGTTATGGCTTGGTTCGTAGCTGTTAAATGTGAATGCAAGGGATTGCTCATGGGAATAAACTCTTATTAAGCATTACAAAAAATAGTGGTTCCCTTGTCATTAATTTAGACTAATCAAGGGTCGCGAATGTTAATTGAAAATTGGCTAGCTTAGACCTAGTATTCACTCTCTATTTCCCATTGAGAATTATATTAAATATTTGACGTAAATATTTTTACTTGTGATTATATTGAATGCCCATATATTGGTAATATGAAAAAATTACTTTCTTCTTCCTCCGAAATAAAGAAGCGTGTTCTTGTTCTAACTGAAAGTACTGACGGTGCTGTTGATTGGGTAGATGCTGCTGAATTAGCAGAATCAGTTGGGATAACTCTTGAGCAGTATCCGGCATGGCTAAATTCGATGCATGAGTTAGGAGCAGTGGCTATATCAGATAGGGTGGCACACTAAATTAGGCATTCATCTTTCAATATTTTTAGTAAAATATAGTCTTTCTGTATCGTTATATTTATATCGTCTTGGTGCTTATTATCGGACTGATAATTTGAACTTTCTGCGGTCAGGATACTCTTAACAACTGTAAGGGCGTTATCCTGAAATTACTTCGTATCACGTATTAAATTGTAGATGGTAGGTTGTTTTTTTAAAGAGTATCAATTAGTACATTGGATACTTAACTTGTATAAATTATGTTCTTAGGGGCTATCATTAAAACTATTCGTCATATATTTTTATTTTTATTTTTTTTGTTACTTACTGCGTGTGCAAATAAAACGTATATGACAAAGAGTGATAAAACTGTAAGTTTTCCGTCTGTCGTTCGTCCTGTTACTGGTTGTATGTTAAATGAGCGTGCGTTTGATTGTGATCGTCGTGCTATTCTTTCCATGCTTGGCGAATATCAAGTTTCTTTTAACTTTCATGAGACTGCAGTACTTAAGTCTGGATATGTAAGAAATGACCCTAAACATTCTGGAGGATTTGAGGTAGTAGTGCTGGCGGATGATAGTAATTCACGCATATCAATGCAACATATTTTAGTTGGAGCTAGTGGCATGATAATTAAGCACTGGCGACAAGAATGGGTATACGAAATGCCTTCACATTGGGCTTATGTGGGTGACCAACGTTTTGATACTCATCATCGGAAGCCTGCTTCGGTACCAGGAACTTGGACGCAGCTGGTATATGGAGTCAACGATGGGCCTCGTTATGCAGGTAGTGGCCGCTGGAATCACCGTTATGGAGTGTCAACTTGGACTTCAGGGCGCACCTGGCGCCCATTGCCAAGACGTGAATATTCAAAGCGCAAGGATTACCAGCTATTAAATGTTGAGAATCGTCACACAATTACCCCGCAGGGCTGGACGCATGAACAGGACAATACTAAGGTCATACGTATGAATGGGGAAGATACTATTTTAGTACGTGAATTTGGTTTTAACGACTATCGGCGTATTACTGGCTTTAATTTCAGTCCGGGGCTCGATTACTGGGAGGCGACCTCTCCATTTTGGACGCTTGTACGTAAAAGATGGGACAGGGAGTTGAATAAAGAAGGCGAGACTAGGCTTTTATTTATAACTGGCGATGAAAAATTTAGTGATGAAGTGCTGTCGCTTGCTGACGCTTATCAAGTTAATTCAACTATGAATAAGCACTTGCCTGCATTTGAGGAGGTATTTAATAAGTTTGTAAGCTCCGATATTTCTACGACACATTAAATATTTGGGTTCAATGCTTTTACTTGTCAATAAATACTGCAACTACCTCTTCATTTAAATTAGCTGCATGCGTATCTCCACAGGTCTTCAGATATGCTGCTAGGTATAACAGGTATCCACTCATTGTAGGGTATCTCATTGACATAGACTGCTTTGCCTTCAGTAAATCTTCCGGAATGCTTGGAAATATAAAGTAAACGAGCTTGCGATTTATTGCAATCGTATTCTTCTCGTTTCTTTATTGACATAATCTTATCGCCGGATTCTATGATTGCTTTCCTGTAGTCAAATAGAATCCACATTTTCGTCCGGTCATCTAATTTTTGAATGGTAGCGGGGTCTACGTAGATGGTAGATACATTGCTGTTGGTTGAAATATTAATCCATTCTGCTACTGCATGGCTACTAATAGTAGCTAGCAATAAAATCATACTAGCAGTAGAAAACATATGTCTTAGGCTATACATAGTAAATATTTATCCTGATTTTTAAATATAAATTTGCCTCTGATAACAACTTATAAAGTTGTTATCTATATAGGTCAAGCAACAGTTCTACATTTTTACAATAGATTATTTTGTGGCATATTAGCGACATGTAAGGTTCTAGATCAGACAGTCTGCCTGCAATTTTATTTAAGAGGGACCGAAAGAAAAAATATTTTGTGATATTAAAAATACAGTCAGGAATTATCGAGATTATATCCGACAAGCTGATATAATTTAATACAACAAATCCTAAGTTCCTGTTATTTACTACGCTCGATAAATGGCGTGTTTTAGTGTGTTGCAGGGAACTTTTTGATGGAAGCAGGGATAATTCTATAGCATGATTTCTAGTCTTTATTTTCCCCTTATCACCGCACCGTTACTCGTGTTTATGGTGACGCTCAGCCTGATTTGGTGGCTGATCAAGGGCAACAAGCTTAAGATACTAGATCATCCCAATCCCCGTTCTCTCCACGCCACGCCGGTCACCCGT
This sequence comes from uncultured Nitrosomonadaceae bacterium, assembly GCA_905612245.1. Classification (GTDB taxonomy): domain Bacteria; phylum Pseudomonadota; class Gammaproteobacteria; order Burkholderiales; family Nitrosomonadaceae; genus BJGV01. Next base: position 10,646 of record CAJQRL010000047.1, read on the forward strand.
ACCGGCGGACTAGGGATGCTGCCGGGAATATTAATCTCCTGGGTTCTTCTTCCTGCTGCGCTGCCTGTGCCGGTATGGATTGGTGTTAGTCTGCTGGCGGCGGTATCTTTTGCCGATGATGTTCTTACTCTTCCGGTCTGGTGGCGGCTTCTGACGCATAGCGGGGTAGCAGCCTGGTTCGCTACAGTACTGCT
>CAJQRL010000048.1 GCA_905612245.1 uncultured Nitrosomonadaceae bacterium
GGCGGTTTGCCACGAATGGGGGGTTATATTACGATATAATTCCGCACGATAAAGTGACAGGAGAGAACCGTAATCGTTTGATATTCGAGCACAGTGGGACCTTTGCTAAAAGTTGGAGCTATGGATTTAATTACAATAGGGTCTCAGATAATCTTTTCATGCGTGATCTAGGAAAGGGCCTTAAAGTAACCTCTAGGACCCAATTGTTGCAGCAGGCAAAGGTGGCATACAGCAGCACGTTTGGTGAGACTGGTATCATAAAGTTTAGTGCTCAAGCTCAGCAATTTCAGACTGTTCAGGATCCAGCTAGACCCGCCTCCGCACCATACAAAAAATTACCACAAGTTCTTCTGAGAGCAACACAACGTGATGTATTGGGACTTGATTTGGATTTAAAAGCTAGCTATACAGAGTTTGCTCACAGAGATGACGGCAAAGACCCAAATAAAGTCGCTGGTAAACGTTACACATTCTTTCCTAATGTCAGTAAGCCTATAGAAAACTCATTTGGGTTTATTACACCTAAATTTGGCTTACACCATACTGGATACATGCTGAATCGCTCAACTGGAAATATACCAGAAAAGAACATAAGCCGTACTATACCAATTATGAGTCTGGATAGCGGCCTTACGGCTACCCGTGAAACTAAAATATTTGGAGAGGGATTTACCCAAACTGCGGAGCCACGGCTTTTCTATGTTTATGTTCCATATAAAAATCAAAATCACATGCCTAATTTTGATACTGGTGTACAGGGTTTTAGCTTTGGTAGAATATTTTCTGAGAATAAGTATAGTGGCAATGATCGAATCAATGATGCAAATCGGGCGACTATGTCGCTCACATCACGCCTAATTGATGAAAATACTGGCGTTGAGCGGTTTCGTGTGGCTGTTGCAAAACAGGTGCACTTAACAAAGGCCCGGGTTGGGGCGGTAGCAAATCCGAAAAGGAATTCGGATATTATCTTTCTTTTGAAAGGGCAAATAACCCCAGCTTTGAGTGCTAAGCACACTATGCAAATTGATCATAGTAAAAGCCGTACCGATGTAATGCGTACAATTCTTAGCTATCAGCCGGAAATAGGTAAAGTGATAAACCTTGGTTACCGCTATACCCGTGGCGTATTAGCGCAGTATGATATTTCAGGGCAGTGGCCAATAACAAAAAGATTGCGGGCAGTCGCTCGTAAAAATTACTCGCTTAGAGACACTAGAGCTCTTTCGGAGCTTATAGGGCTTGAGTATAACGCTTGTTGCTGGACGGCACGTTTTGTAGCCCAGAAGCTTCGAACTTCAGCTACAAGAACAAATACTACTTTTTTCTTACAGCTAGAGCTAGGTGGCATAATGCAAATTGGCTCTGACCCACTTAAGATTCTTACAAGGGGTATTCAGGGATATACTAATTTCGACGGGCGAAGAAATGAAAACGAGGATGAATTACGATAAACTAAAATTACAAACATGATATTCTTTGTATTTAAATTTACTAGAGCTTTTATTTCAATGTCTTAAGATGCAAACTAAATATTTATTTTATCTATTATTTTTTTCTACCTGGTTTGCTACAGCTGCTGCGGTTGCAGAACAGCTTGATGATGAAGGAGCTGCTAAACCTATTGAACAAATGGTTGTGGTCGTAAAAGGAGAAGCTGCTGTACCTATTGATCATATAATTGCGGTCGTGAATGGAGAATGTATAACACGGCAAGAACTCGATGAGGTACTCAGTATGAGTATAAAACAATTACAGAAACAGGGGATAGAGCCTCCACCTAGAGATGTTTTGGAAGGCCAGGTGATGGAAAGAGAAATCCTCACCCGTGTGCAACTCCAACTCGCAAATGATATTGGTATGAATGTGGGTGACACTGAGCTTGAAAAAGCACTTAATCGAATTGCAAATTCAAATCAAATGACTAAAGAGGACTTCTTTGAGCTTCTCGGTAAGGAAGGAATTAGTTACGATAAGTTCCGTGAAGAAATTAGGAATGAGATGCTTCTAGTTCGGTTAAAAGATCGTGAAGTAATTAATAGAATAAAGATATCTGAAGGAGAAATAGATAATTTTCTTTATAACCAGGAGAAATCAGCTGAAAATGCCGACGAATATCAACTTTCCCACATTATGATAAGGATTCCAGATCTAGCTAGTCCGGACAGAATTGACGACAGGCGAAAACGCGCGGAGGAAGCTTTGGCTAGGTTAAAGAATGGTGCTGATTTTGCGCAGGTGGCTGCTGAATTTTCTGATGCTGCTGATGCTTTAGAGGGCGGTAAGCTTGGCTGGCGCCCGGCAGCACAGCTACCAACAAAATTTTCTGATAAATTAAAACCTATACTCCAAAATGAATTGACACCAATAATTCAAAGCTCAAGTGGGTTCCATATTATTAAACTACTCGACCGACGTGGAGGAGATGGAACCAGTAAGACGGTAGTAATAGACCAAACTCATGTTCGCCATATTCTTATAAAAGTAAGTCAACTAACATCTGAAAATGATGCCAAAGTCCGTGTAATTCGTTTGAAAGAGCGCTTAGATAACGGTGCAGATTTCGAAGAGTTAGCTAAAATTCACTCCGAAGATCCTAGTGGTGATAAAGGCGGTGATCTGGATTGGATTTCGCCAGGTGACACTGTACCTGAATTTGAAAAAGCTATGAACAAGCTCCAGCCAGGAGATATCAGCGGCCCAGTACAGTCAACCTTTGGCTGGCACCTGATTCAGGTTATAGAGCGCCGAACCAAGGATGTGAGTAACGAACGACAGCGTCAAGAAGCAACTAAAACAATACGTGCGCGTAAGTCTGACTCAGCTTATCAAGAATGGTTGCAGCAATTGCGGGACCGAGCTTACGTTGAATACCGCACTGAGGATATTTAGGTTCTACTCATTAATACAGTGACCACAGTCAACTCTATCAATCCAACTCTAATCCTTACTGCTGGCGAACCGGCTGGGGTTGGACCAGATCTTTGTGTGCAAATTGCACAGAAGGAGTTGTCATGTAAATTAATTGTGATTGCAGACAAGAATTTGCTGCAGGACCGAGCAAGAATGATGCGGCTTCCACTTAAATTACTGGATTATTCTGCAGCTACCGTAGGTAATCATGAGCCTGGTAGTTTACAGGTATTGCATGTTCCTTTGGACAAACCTTCAATTCCAGGAGCACTTGATTCAGCTAATTCCAGATATGTTCTAAAAATTATAGAGCGCGC
>CAJQRL010000049.1 GCA_905612245.1 uncultured Nitrosomonadaceae bacterium
TAGAATCTTCATTCTGAGGTTAGAAAATGCAGAACCAGAAAATACGTATTCGTTTAAAAGCTTTTGATTACAGGCTAATAGATAAGTCTGCAATGGAAATTGTTGAAACTGCAAAGCGTACCGGTGCAGTGGTTAAGGGTCCAATACCACTACCAACACGTATTGAGCGGTTTGATGTGTTACGATCCCCGCACGTTAATAAAACTTCGCGTGATCAATTTGAGATTCGTACTCATTTGAGACTAATGGATATTATGGATCCTACAGATAAAACTGTAGATGCTTTAATGAGATTAGATTTGCCTGCTGGTGTAGATGTAGAAATAAAATTATAAATTTTAAGTAAAATTTATTGATGGTTTTAGGTAAGAAAGTTTAAAGTTGTTACAGAGTGTCGGTCAATTGAAATCGATACCTTCAATATAAAGGCGGTTTAAAATGAGTTTAGGATTAGTCGGCCGTAAAATAGGCATGACCCGTATTTTTACAGATGATGGACATAGCCAGCCAGTAACGGTGCTTGATGTGTCTAATAATCGAGTCACGCAAATAAAAACTCCTGGTACTGATGGATATTCAGCCGTACAGGTAACTTTCGGTAAGCGTAGGGCAAGTCGAGTCACTAAGCCTTTGGCAGGTCATTTTGCTAAGGCTGCAGTTGAGGCTGGTCATATAATTAAAGAATTCCGAGTAACAGATGAGCAGTTGGAGACTCTGAAACCAGGTGCTGTTGTAAATACTGAGATCTTTCAGGTAGGTCAGAGAGTAGATGTAACCGGTACAACCATTGGTAAGGGTTTTGCTGGCGTAATCAAACGTCATCACTTTACCTCGAATCGCGCCAGTCATGGCAATTCAAAAGCCCATAATAAACCTGGTTCTATAGGTATGTGTCAAGATCCGGGTCGTGTATTTCCTGGTAAACGTATGGCTGGACATTTAGGTAATGTTCAGAAGACGACGCAAAATTTAGAAGTTTTGCGTATAGATACTGAAAGAGGTTTACTTCTAATAAAGGGCGCTATTCCCGGTTCAAAGGGCGGCGATGTATTAGTGCACCCCAGTTTTAAAATTACAAGCATAAAGCAGCCTGCAAGTAAGCTCGCTGATGTTGGTAAGAAAGATAAAAAGGCGGGTTCATAATGGAACTTAAGCTTATTGGTAATGACGGTCAGTCCGCTGAAAATATTTCTGCATCAGATGCTTTGTTTGGACGTGAGTATAATGAGGCTCTTGTTCATCAATTAGTAACCGCTTATATGGCTAATGCCCGTAGCGCTAATCGTGCGCAAAAAGGGCGATCTGATGTTAATAAATCTACACGTAAACCATGGGCGCAAAAAGGAACGGGGCGTGCACGTGCAGGCATGGCCTCCAGCCCATTGTGGCGTGGTGGTGGCCAGATATTTCCTAGTAGCCCAAATGATAATTTCAGTCATAAAGTGAATCGTAAGATGTATCGTGCTGGAATGAGTGCTATTTTGTCGCAACTCGTACGTGATAGTCGATTATCTGTCGTAAATGAATTTACGGTAGATAGTCCAAAAACAAAATTATTGTCACAAAAATTAAAAGATATGGGTTTAAAACAGGTGATGCTTATTACAGATAAAATAGATGAAAATCTTTATTTGTCTTCGCGTAATCTTCCAAATGTGATGGTGGTAGAGGTGGGTCATGCTGATCCAGTAAGTCTCTTGCGTTATGACAAAATAATAATGACTCAAAGTGCGGTAACAAAAATTGAGGAGATGCTGTCATGAGCATACAAATTTTTAGTCAAGATCGATTGATGCAAGTATTACTAAAGCCTCAGGTATCTGAAAAAGCCACATTTATAGTAGAAAAGAATAATCAAATAATCTTTCGTGTAGTACAAGATGCTACTAAGCCAGAGATACGAGCAGCCGTTGAATTGATGTGGAAGTCACAGAAAATAGAGGTTACGGGGGTGCAAGTGTCAAATGTTAAGGGTAAAGAGAAAAGATTCGGTCGTTTTATGGGACGTAGAACAAATTGGAAAAAAGCCTATGTCAGTATAAAATCCGGCCAAGAAATTAATTTTTCAGAAATAGCTCAGGTGGAGGGTAAATAATGGCACTGATTAAAGTCAAACCAACTTCCCCAGGGCGGCGTGGACTCGTTAAGGTTGTTAATCCAGATTTACATAAGGGTGCACCCTATTCAAAATTAATAGAGAAGCAAAGTAAGACTGCTGGCCGTAATAATTCCGGGCGTATTACTACACGTCATATGGGTGGTGGGCATAAACAGCATTATCGTATAATTGATTTTCGCCGTAAAAAAGATGGTATTGCTGCTAAAGTTGAGCGGTTGGAATATGATCCAAACAGAAGTGCAAATCTAGCTTTGCTTTGTTATGTTGATGGTGAGCGCACCTATATTGTTGCCCCTAAGGGGGTTGTTGTGGGAGCACAGCTAATGAGTGGTGTAGATGCTCCAATAAAAAATGGGAATGCACTTCCATTACGTAACATTCCAGTTGGCACTACAATTCATTGTGTTGAGTTATCGCCAGGAAAAGGTGCGCAGCTTGCTCGTTCTGCTGGCACCTCAACGCAGCTATTGGCTCGTGAAGGTGATTATGCGCAATTAAGACTTCGCTCTGGTGAAATTCGTAAAGTACATATTAATTGCCGCGCCACAATTGGTGAGGTAGGTAATTCTGAGCATAATCTCCGATCAATCGGTAAAGCAGGTGCGAATAGATGGCGGGGTATTAGACCTACTGTTCGTGGTGTTGTAATGAATCCGGTAGACCATCCGCATGGTGGTGGTGAAGGTAAGACCGCAGCAGGAAGACATCCAGTTAGTCCTTGGGGAACTCCGGCAAAAGGTTATCGCACTCGTAGTAATAAGCGTACGGACGGAATGATTGTACGCCGTCGTTATTCGAATAAGAACAAGGGGTAATAAATCATGGCTCGTTCCGTAAAAAAAGGCCCATTTGTTGATTTGCACTTGAAAGAAAAAGTAGAGGCTGCACGTGCAATTAAAGATAGGCGTCCTATTAAAACTTGGTCACGTCGTTCTACAGTGTTACCTGATTTTATTGGTCTTACTATTGCAGTACATAATGGCAGACAACATATTCCTGTTTTTGTAACTGAGAATATGGTAGGGCATAAGCTGGGTGAGTTCTCTCATACCCGTACTTTTAAAGGGCATTCTGCAGATCGTAAAGTAGTAAAAAAATAGGAGTAATTGAAGTATGCAAACATCTGCTGTGTTACGCGGGGTTAGGTTATCTGAACAAAAGGGGCGCTTGGTGGCAGACCAGGTCCGTGGATTGCCGGTAGACCGAGCATTGAACCTTCTTGCTTTTAGTCCGAAAAAAGGCGCGGTAATTATTCGAAAATTATTGGAATCGGCCATTGCTAATGCCGAGCATAATGATGGAGCGGATATTGATGAATTAAAGGTATCGACTATATATATTGATCGTGGCCCATCAATGATGCGCACAAGTGCTCGTGCAAAAGGTCGTGGCAATCGTATTATTAAGCCAACATGTCATATTTTTTTAACCGTGGGCGATAAGGTTGGCAACCAAAAATAGGGGCTTTTAAGGTTATTATGGGACAAAAAATACATCCAACAGGTTTTCGACTTTCAGTACAGAAAAACTGGTCATCTAAGTGGTACGCTAACAAAACAAATTTTCCAATAATGTTGCAGGAAGATATAAGAGTTAGAGAGTATCTGAAGAAAAAACTATCTCATGCATCAGTTAGTCGTATAACTATTGAGCGTCCGTCTAAGAATGCGCGCTTTACTATTTATACTTCTCGCCCTGGTATTGTAATTGGCAAAAAGGGAGAGGATATTGAGTCTCTCCGTGGAGAATTGCAAAAAAGAATGGGCGTTCCGGTACATGTGAATATTGAAGAAATTAGGAAGCCTGAAATTGATGCACAGCTAATCTCTGATAATATTGCACAGCAATTAGAGAAGCGTATTATGTTTCGCCGAGCAATGAAACGTTCGATACAAAACGCTATGCGTTTAGGTGCTCTGGGTATAAAAATACAGAGTGCTGGGCGACTTAACGGGATTGAAATTGCACGGTGTGAATGGTACCGCGAAGGCCGAGTTCCACTTCATACTCTCCGTGCTGATATAGATTACGGTACTTCGACAGCCCAGACTACTTATGGGGCCATAGGTATTAAAGTATGGGTGTTTAAGGGTGAGATTATGGGTCGTAATGATCAGTCCTTGTCGGGCGCTTCACCCTCAGATAAAACACCAGAATTAGATAAGGAAAAGAAAAAGAAACGGCTGGTAGCCAAACTAACTTCTAAAAAAGTAAAACCTGCGACTGATACAAAGCCTGTTAAGGCTGCAGATAAATCAACTGCTGCTAAAGTTAAGGTTGAAGTAAAAGATAAGCCAGCTGCTAGCAAGAAAAAAATCATTGCTAAAAAAGTCACGAAGAGTCCAGCTAAAGAAGCTAAGGAAGCTTCTGAAGTGAAAAAAGTGCCAAATACAAAAAAAGCCAAGTCTACTGCAGAAAAAGATGATGAATCAACTGCAACTAAGAAGTCTACAACTAAGAAGGCTACAACTAAAGATACTGTAAAAACGCCGGGAGCTAAAGATGCAACAGCCAGCTAGAACAAAATACCGTAAACAACAAAAAGGTCGTAATAACGGTTTGGCTACCCGTGGAACAAAAGTTAGCTTTGGCGAATTTGGGCTAAAAGCAATAACTAGCGGTCGGCTAACTGCGCGCCAGATTGAGGCTGCTCGTAGAGCCATGACTCGCCATATAAAGCGAGGTGGTCAAGTTAGAATTCGTATTTTTCCAGATAAGCCAATATCTCAAAAGCCTGCAGAAGTTCGTATGGGTGGCGGTAAAGGTAACCCTGAATATTTTGTTGCGCAGATAAAACCCGGTAAAATGCTATACGAAATGGAAGGAGTTGATGAAACAATGGCAAGGGAAGCGTTTCGCTTGGCCGCTGCTAAGCTACCGGTCAGGACTACTTTTGTTATTAGACAACTAGGCGGTTAATTATGAAAGCAAGTGAATTAAGAGATAAAACCCCAGTAGAATTGCAGAAGGAACTATTGGCAATGCTAAAGGTGCAATTTGGTCTACGGATGCAACATGCTACGCAGCAATTAACAAATCACAATCAGTTACGTTATGTGCGTCGGGATATTGCACGTATTAGAACTATACTTTGTCAAAAAGTGAAACAATCATGAGTAAAGATAATATGAGCGGTACTCTCATAGGTAGAGTAACAAGTGATAAAACAGATAAGACTATAACTGTATTAGTTGAGCGAAAAGTAAAGCATCCTCTCTATGGTAAGATTATGGTTAAATCAAAAAAATATCATGTCCATGATGAAACAAATGAATTTCATGAAGGTGACTTAGTAACTATTAAAGAATGCAGGCCAATTTCAAAAACTAAGGCATGGTGTGTAGCCAAGCCGGTGCAGGAATAAGCAGGTATTAATTAAATTTAACATTTGAATTTTTTAGCTTGTTTATTAACTAGTGTGACAGTATAATTGGCGTCCTCTAGAGTATTAATGTTCTAGAAATATTCAATTTTTTTAATTCAAGCTGAGCTGTTAAGTAGGTTAAATACAGCAAGCAGCATAACTCCCGGACGGGATCCAAAACTATCCAAGCATTTAGATGGATTAAATGTAGGAAAAGTTGGAGATAGTGAGTAAAAAATGATTCAAATGCAGTCAGTTTTGAAAGTTGCGGATAATACAGGCGCACGCTCCGTAATGTGTATTAAGGTATTGGGTGGCTCCAAAAGGAGATACGCTGGTATCGGTGATCTTATTAAAGTTAGCATAAAAGATGTCACTCCAAGAGGGCGCGTTAAAAAGGGTGAGGTTTATAATGCGGTAGTAGTACGTACAGCTAAAGGCATACGTCGGAACGATGGCTCTTTGATAAAGTTTGATAAGAATGCTGCGGTATTATTAAATGCAAAATTAGAGCCTATAGGAACACGTATTTTTGGTCCAGTAACACGTGAATTGCGTAATGCACGATTTATGAAGATTGTATCCCTTGCGCCAGAAGTTCTTTAAGCGTGAAGTAAGGAGCGCAGCATGAAAAAAATTAAAAAAGGTGATGACGTAATTGCCATAACTGGTAAAGATAAGGGTAAGCGCGGAACAGTGCTTCGTGTAGTAGATGAATCCTTAGTAGTAGTTGAAGGAATTAATAAAGTAAAAAAACATACTAAAGCTGATCCTAATAAAGGATCTGCTGGTGGAATAATTGAAATAGCAAAACCTATTCAGATTTCAAATATTGCGGTTTATAATTCAGCAACAAAAAAAGCCGATAGGGTTGGAATTAAAACTTTGGAAGATAAACGTAAAGTTCGTTATTTTAAATCTAATGGCGAATTAGTCGACATCTAAACTGATAAAAAATATGGCACGTTTACTAGAATTTTACCGAGATACAGTTACTAAAAGCTTAGTTGAGCAGTTTTCCTATAAGTCTGTAATGGAGGTTCCGCGAATCACAAAAATTACGCTCAATATGGGTGTTGGTGAAGCGGTAGCTGATAAAAAAGTAATGGATCACGCAGTTTCAGACATGCAAAAGATAGCTGGACAAAAGCCTGTTATAACTAAGGCAAAAAAATCTATAGCTACATTTAAGGTCCGTGATGGCTATCCAGTAGGTTGCATGGTAACGCTACGAAGTGTTCAAATGTATGAGTTTTTAGATAGGTTAGTAAGTGTTGCGATTCCACGCATTCGTGATTTTCGTGGTATTTCCGGTAAGTCTTTTGATGGCCGTGGTAACTATGCAATGGGTATTAAAGAACAAATAATTTTCCCGGAAATAGATTACGACAAGGTCGATACATTGCGTGGCATGAATATAACAATTACAACTACTGCTAAAACTGATGCGGAAGCTAAAGCATTACTAACAGCATTTAAATTTCCATTTAAAAAATAAAGGTAATATGTCTAAAGTATCTTTAATTAATCGTGATTTAAAAAGAAGAAAAACTGTCAAAAAATATGCTGCTCAACGCGCTGAGATATTTGCTGTTATTAATGATAAAAATAACAGTGAAGAAGAGCAACAAGCTGCCAGGATAAGGTTGCAGATGTTACCTAGGAATGCAAGTCCCGTTCGACTTAGAAATCGTTGTATGCTGACAGGTCGTCCTAGAGGTGTTTATAGCAAGTTTGGATTAGGTCGAAGTAAGTTGCGTGAGATTGCAATGAGTGGTCAGATTCCAGGAATGATGAAAGCTAGTTGGTAATAATAAATTGGAAAAGTATAAATGTTAGTTAAAAATTGGATTACGAGAGGTGCCTAAATGAGCATGAGTGACCCTATCGCTGATATGTTGACACGCATACGTAATGCGCAGCGGGCTGATAAAAAAATCGTTACAATGCCTTCTTCAAAATTAAAGCAATCAATTGCTATGGTGTTGAAGGACGAAGGCTATATTGAGTATTTTACTGTACGCGATGTTGATAATAAGCCGGTTTTGGATGTTGGTTTAAAATACTATGCAGGGCTCCCTGTGATTGAGAAGATCGATCGTGTGAGTCGCCCTGGTTTGCGTATTTATAAGCCTAACAATAGTCTTCCTAAGGTTATGAATGGTTTGGGTGTTGCTATTATTTCAACTTCAAAAGGTGTCATGACTGAACGAAAGGCACGTGCGAATGGAATTGGTGGCGAGGTTTTATGTATTGTAGCCTAGGGGTGTTGATTATATGTCACGAATAGCTAAAGAGCCTGTATCAATCCCAGCAAATGTTGAAGTAGATTTATCTGCTTCTGATGTTTCGGTTAAAGGTCCGCTTGGTAAGTTACATAGGATTATCAATTCAGACATAGCTGTAGAACATAAGGATGATAATTTGCTTGTTACGGTTGCTAATAACTCTAGGCAGGCTAATGCCATGTCTGGAACAATGCGATCGTTGCTTGCTAATATGGTGCAGGGCGTATCCCAAGGATACGAGAAGAAATTATTATTGGTAGGGGTTGGGTATCGAGCTAAAGCTGATAAGGAGAATCTTAATCTTACTCTTGGGTTTTCGCATCCAGTTGTTTATAAGTTGCCTGAAGGTATTAAAGCAGAAACTCCATCACAAACTGAAATAGTAATTAAGGGAATTGACAAACAAAAAGTTGGTCAAGTAGCTGCAGAGATTCGTGCATTTCGTAAACCAGAGCCTTATAAGGGAAAGGGTGTTCGTTATGCAGATGAGGTTATTGTTATGAAAGAAGCTAAGAAGAAATAAATGAGATATTTATGCAGAATTTAATACAATCCCGTTTGCGCCGTGCACGAAGAACTCGTGCAAAAATTGCTGAATTGAAGATAGTGCGTTTAACTGTGCATCGAACAAACAGTCATATTTATGCGCAAGTTATTGATCATACTAGTGGCAAGGTGTTAACTAGTGCTTCTACAATTGAGCCTGAAATTCGGAAAGAACTCTCTGGTGGTGGTTCAGTAGGAGCGGCATCAGTTATAGGTAAAAGAATAGCTGAAAAAGCAACCAAAATTGGAATTACTAAAGTTGGATTTGATCGTTCTGGTTTTAAATATCATGGACGGATTAAGGCATTAGCTGAAGCTGCTCGTGAGCATGGTTTGGTATTTTAATTAAGGATTATTAATGGCTAAATCGCAAAGAAATCAAGGAAAAAATCCACAAGGTGAAGATCGTGGGGATGGTCTCAAAGAGAAAATGGTCGCGATTAATCGTGTCACTAAAGTAGTTAAGGGTGGCCGTATTCTTGGCTTTGCAGTTTTGTCTGTTGTTGGTAATGGTGATGGTAGCGTTGGCATGGGCAAGGGTAAATCTCGTGAAGTACCTGTTGCCGTACAAAAATCGATGGATGAAGCAAGACGGAAGCTGATTAAAGTAAGTTTAAAGAATGGCACTTTGCAACATGCTGTTATCGGTACTCATGGCGCTGCTAAAGTATACATGCAGCCAGCTTCAGAGGGTACTGGAATCATAGCTGGTGGACCGATGCGGGCTGTCTTTGAAGTATTGGGTATACACGATATAACTGCTAAGTGTATTGGTTCAAGAAATCCATACAATGTAGTTCGTGCTACTTTGCAAGGTTTAGAGTCAATGAATACTCCAGCTGAAGTTGCTGCAAAGCGTGGTAAAAGCGTTGAAGAAATAATGGAGTTAGTTTCGTAATGAGCGATAAAAATAAAAAAATTAAAGTGACCTTGGTTAAGAGCTTAATTGGCACGAAGAAATCTCACCGTGCAACAGCTCGTGGGTTAGGTTTGCGCAAAATAAATAGTAGTGCAGAATTAGAAAATACTCCTGCAGTGCAAGGTATGATTAATAAAATTGGTTATCTTCTGAAGTGTGGGTCTTAAAATGAAACTTAATACGATAAAGCCAGCTAATGGATCAACTTTCTCCCGGCATCGTGTAGGGAGAGGAATAGGTTCTGGTTTTGGTAAGACTGCTGGCCGCGGTCATAAGGGACAAAAATCAAGAGCTGGTGGATTTCATAAAGTTGGATTTGAAGGTGGTCAAATGCCTTTACAACGTCGCTTGCCAAAACGTGGTTTCGCTTCTGTTACAAAAGGAAATACTGCCGAAGTTAAATTATCTGCATTAGATAAATTGCCAGTAGATATTATTGATATAAAGGTATTGAAGCAGGCTGGAGTAATTTCAAAATCAGTTTTAGCGGCTAAAGTTATTCTGTCAGGAAATATAAGTCGAGCAGTTAAATTACAAGGTATTCTTGTTACCAAAGGCGCGAAAGCTGCTATTGAAACTTCAGGTGGCAGCATTGAATAAGGCCAAAAGGACAATAATTGGCTGCTAAAGGTAAATCAACGGGCGGGTCTGATAAACTTGCCGATATGAAGCGAAGGCTTTGGTTCTTATTGCTTGCGCTTGTCGTTTATAGAATTGGTGCTCATGTACCGGTTCCTGGAATTGATCCTGTAGTTTTAAAAGATTTATTTGATCAGCAGCAAAGTGGAATTCTGGGTATGTTTAATATGTTCTCAGGTGGTTCACTATCCCGATTCTCAGTATTCGCATTGGGAATTATGCCTTACATTTCCGCCTCGATTATTATGCAACTTGGTACGGTAGCTTTCCCATACTTAGAGGCAATAAAGAAGGATGGTGAGGCAGGGAAAAGAAAAATTACCCAATATACTCGTTACTTCACGCTTTGTTTGGCGCTGGTACAGGGTTATGGCATATCGATAGCGTTGCAGACACAGGCTGGATTGGTAATTGAGCCAGGGCCAACATTTGTTGCCTTCACTGTAATAACTTTGGTGACTGGTACTATTTTCCTAATGTGGTTGGGAGAGCAAATAACAGAACGTGGCATAGGTAACGGTATTTCTCTAATAATTTTTGCAGGTATTGTAGCTGGATTACCAAGTGCAATTGGCGGGACACTAGAATTAGTAAGCACTGGTGCAATGCATTCTTTAGTGGCTCTTGCAATATTTATTGCAATAGCTTTAGTTACAGCATTTGTAGTTTTTGTAGAACGTGGGCAACGAAAGATTTTAGTGAATTATGCTAAGAGACAGGTAGGAAGGAAGGTTTATGGGGGTCAAAGTTCTCATTTGCCATTAAAGCTTAATATGGCTGGTGTTATTCCACCAATATTTGCATCCAGTATCATTTTATTTCCGGCTACTTTAGCGGGGTGGTTTGCCACAGGCGAGAACATGGTTTGGTTGAAGGATGTAAGTGGCGCCTTGTCTCCAGGTCAACCTATTTATGTGCTCATGTACGCATTAATGATTATATTTTTCTGTTTCTTTTATACTGCATTGGTATTTAATCCAAAGGAAACTGCTGATAATTTAAAGAAAAGCGGTGCTTTTATTCCTGGAATACGCCCTGGAGATCAAACAGCAAAGCACATTGAAAAGATAATGCTGAGGTTAACTATGGTAGGGGCAATATATGTAACTCTTGTTTGCTTATTGCCAGAATTTCTAATTTTAAAATGGAATGTGCCATTCTATTTTGGCGGGACTTCATTATTGATTATTGTTGTTGTAACAATGGATTTTATGTCACAAGTTCAGGCTTATATGCAGTCGCATCAGTATGATAGCTTGTTAAAGAAATCTAACTTTAAAGGTGGTGGCGGCGGCTTATCAACTAGATAATTAGAGCTTCCAGAACAGATGGCTAAAGAAGAAACAATACAGATGCAAGGTGAGATACTTGAAACGTTGCCGAATGCAACGTTTCGTGTGAAGCTCGAAAATGATCATGTTGTACTTGGCCATATTTCCGGTAAAATGCGGATGCATTACATTCGGATTTTACCTGGTGACAAAGTGACAGTAGATCTTACGCCATATGATTTAAGTAGATGTAGAATTACTTTTCGCGCTAAATAGGAAAGGAATAGGAATATGAAAGTAAAGGCTTCAGTCAAAAAATTGTGCAGAAACTGCAAGGTTATTAGACGTAATCGTGTTGTAAGAGTGATTTGTAATAAGGATCCAAGGCATAAGCAGCGCCAAGGTTGATTTAGAAGATATAACTTTGGCTGTTATAATTGATCGTTTTATTATTTGTAGGAAGTTAGTATGGCACGAATTGCCGGAGTAAACATACCGAATCATCAGCATGCAGTAATTGCTTTGACTGCGATCTATGGTATAGGACGTACTGGGGCACGCCAGATTTGTGCTTCTGTAGGCATTGATATATCTATAAAAATTAAAGATATTACTGATACGCAAATGGAGCAATTACGTGAGCATGTAGCCAAGTTCATGGTCGAAGGTGACTTACGTCGTGAAGTATCAATGAATATTAAGCGCCTAACGGATCTTGGTTGCTATAGAGGACTACGACATCGCAGAGGACTACCAGTTCGTGGTCAGAATACAAAAAATAATGCAAGAACCCGGAAAGGTCCTCGTAAAGCAATTCGTCAAGCTAGTGGTAGACCTACAGCAAGATAATTAAATATTGGTTAATAATAAATTGCAGAATAAAGGAAAAACTAAGATATGGTAAAGACAGCTACACGGGCACGTAAAAAAGTTAAGAAAAACGTAGCTGAAGGGATTGCGCATATTCATGCATCTTTTAACAATACTATCATTACTATTACTGATCGCCAGGGTAATGCCTTGTCTTGGGCTACATCTGGCGGGGCTGGTTTTAAGGGTTCACGTAAAAGTACTCCTTTTGCGGCTCAAGTTGCAGCTGAGAAAGCTAGTAAATATGCACAAGAGTGTGGAGTTAAAAATATTGAAGTACGTATCAAGGGTCCTGGGCCCGGCAGGGAGTCTGCTGTACGTGCTCTAAACGCAGCTGGATTTAAAATTACCAGCATTGCTGATGTGACACCATTTCCACATAATGGTTGCCGCGCCCCTAAAAAGCGTCGTATTTAAGGAGTTAGACTATTATGGCAAGATATCTTGGGCCTACTTGTAAATTAAGCCGCAGAGAAGGAACTGATCTGTTTCTGAAAAGTAGAGGCAATCCAATTGAAAACAAATGTAAACTTGACCAAATACCTGGACAACATGGACAGAAAAAATCCAGGCTATCTGATTATGCGCATCAGCTAAGAGCCAAACAGCGGATCCGTCGCATGTATGGCGTCCTCGAAAAGCAGTTTAGAACTTTGTACAAATCTGCAGACAAACGAAAAGGTGTAACAGGCGATAATTTATTAAAAATGCTTGAGCAACGGCTTGACAATGTCGTTTATCGTATGGGCTACGGTTCCACCCGTGCTGAATCAAGACAATTGGTTTCACATAAGGCTATACTTGTGAATGGTAAGACTGTGAATATTCCATCTTATCAAGTACAGGAAGGAGATACTGTCGAAGTTCGCGAAAAATCAAAGAAGCAAGTACGTATTATTGCCGCTATGTCTGTTTGTGAGAAGCTCGGTCTTCCCGAGTGGGTGGAAGTTAACGTAAAGAACCTATCAGGTGTATTTAAACGTGTTCCTGACAGAGATGAGCTGTCAACAGAGCTTGAAGAAAAGCTTGTTGTTGAATTATATTCTAAGTAACCAATTAATCAGAGAATTTCCAGCAAAAGGATAGGCTATGCCAAGTGATACTTTTCTCACACCAAGAATCATTAATGTTGATAATATTTCTCCGTTACATGCGAAAGTAACTATGGAGCCTTTTGAGCGTGGTTATGGCCACACTCTGGGGAACGCGATACGACGTGTTTTGCTATCTTCAATGCCTGGATTTGCACCAACAGAGGTTAAAATTAGTGGTGTAGTACATGAATACTCTGCTCTTGATGGTGTAGAGGAAGATGTAGTTGATATTTTGCTTAATCTTAAGGGTATAGTTCTAAAGCTACATAATGCTACCGAGGCTGTTTTAATTCTTAAGAAAAATGGCGAAGGTGTAGCTACCGCTGGTGACATTGAAGTTGGTCACGATGTAGAGATTATAAATCCAGAGCATGTCATTGCACATCTTACTGCTGGTGGAAAAGTAGATATGCAAATTAAGATAGAGATGGGACGTGGTTATGTCCCAGGAACAACTCGAGAAGTTGATAGTGCAAGTAATACAGTGGGTGGTATTTTTTTAGATGCATCCTTTAGTCCAGTTCGTCGTGTAAGTTATCTGGTTGAAAGTGCGCGCGTAGAGCAGCGTACTGATCTGGATAAATTAGTTATGGATATAGAAACAAATGGTGTTGTCGATCCTGAAGAAGCAATTCGGTATGCTGCACGGGTACTTGTAGAACAACTATCAGTATTCGCAGATCTTAAGGGAACGCCACTACCTGTAGAACAACCAGAAGCACCACAAATTGATCCTAGATTACTTCGCCCGGTAGATGATCTTGAGCTTACAGTACGCTCTGCAAATTGTCTTAAAGCTGAGAACATATATTATATAGGTGATTTAATTCAGCGGACCGAAAATGAGCTTCTAAAAACTCCTAATTTGGGAAGAAAATCACTTAATGAAATTAAGGAAGTTCTTGTCTCACGTGGACTTTCACTTGGAATGGAATTAGAAAACTGGCCACCAGCAAATGTTGATAGCGTAAAGGAAGGTGAACATGAGGCATCATAGCGGGTTAAGAAAATTAAATCGTAGCAGCAGCCATCGATTGGCAATGTTTCGTAATATGTCTAATTCATTATTACG
Organism: uncultured Nitrosomonadaceae bacterium; assembly: GCA_905612245.1. Classification (GTDB taxonomy): domain Bacteria; phylum Pseudomonadota; class Gammaproteobacteria; order Burkholderiales; family Nitrosomonadaceae; genus BJGV01. The sequence continues at coordinate 14,183 of CAJQRL010000049.1, forward strand.
TCATGAAGTTATTAAAACCACCTTACCTAAGGCCAAAGAGTTGCGTCGTGTAGTGGAACCAATGATTACACTTGGTAAAAAACCATCTCTTGCTAATCGCCGGTTAGCATTTAATCGTCTTCGTGACCGGGACATAGTTGGAAAATTATTTAGTGAGCTTGGTCCTCGCTATCAAGCACGTAATGGTGGCTATCTACGTATTCTTAAATTTGGCTTCCGGAAAGGTGATAAAGCTCCGATGGCATTGGTTGAACTAATAGATCGTCCCGATCCAATTGTTGAGACTGCAACAGAAAAAGAAGATGCATAGATTGTAGGTTGTTTAATAATTAATATAAAAAGCCGAGTTATCTCGGCTTTTTATATTTTGGGTTGTTTATTATAATTTATAAAGTGTTAGGTAGATATTTGATCCTGTGAGGCCGAATATTTTTTGTCTTATAAACAGAATTTAATAATTTATAATTAAGTAAATAGTAAGTATTTGTAACTAATATTTGTCCAATTCGTAATTTAAATTATTTTGCAATAACCTATTTATGAAGCCGGTTGCAATTTTTCGTTTTTATAAGATTGAAGGCCCAGGATATTTGGGATCATTCCTTGATGCTCATTCCATTCCATGGAAACTCTTTAAGGTAGATGACGGTGCTAATTTTCCTAGTGGCCCTGAGAGGTTCAGTGGACTAGTTTTTATGGGAGGACCGATGAGTGCAAATGACAATTTGCCTCATATTTCTGGTGCACTAGTACTAATAAGACAGGCTATTAAGGAAAATATCCCAGTATTAGGTCACTGCCTAGGCGGGCAATTGTTGTCAAAAGCTCTGGGAGGAAGTGTAAGTAGAGGAACTATCAAAGAAATAGGATGGGGAAGGGTAGTCGTAGCAGACAATATAATTGCTAGGAAATGGTTTGGTAATTTATATGGGTTTGAATCATTTCATTGGCATGGGGAATATTTTACCTTGCCTGATGGAGCCACCCGACTACTTTCAAGTAAATTCTGTGAAAACCAAGCTTTCTCAATAGGTGCACATCTAGGTATGCAGTGTCACCTAGAAATAACTGAAAAAATGGTAAGTACTTGGTACGAAGCTGGTGCCAAGGAAATAGAGAATAGCTCAGGACCAGCTGTACAATCATTTGAAGAGGTGAATGTGAATCTAACTAATCGGGTATCAGCTTTAAATGAAATCGCCAAGAATTTATACCTTAGATGGGTTTCTAAGGTAACCAATTTATGATGAATAATTCTCATTGAGATTTAACGAAATTAATTATAAAAATAGAGTTAATTTGGGCTGCAATTTTCTTGACAGGTGGTGTTTGCCGAGTTAATCTACGTGGCTATTAAAGTAGCTAATTGGCGTGTTTTAGGGAGCCTATTAGCTACAAATTTAAATAATAATAAAAACAACAAACTACGGAACATTGGAACATTAGGAGATATAAAATGGTTGCAAAGCTTTGGTCAAGCATGATTCTGTTGATTTGCGGTGTATTGTTTACAGCTATGGCGCACGCAACTTTTTCAAGTGTTCCAAGTCAGCTTTATGAGGCGTTGGGTATTGAGAAATCAGCCACGCCTAAAGAATTGCATGAGGCAGTGACAAAGCGCTACAATGATCCGGCACAAGGTGCTGGGAAAGGCAAGCATGCTCAGTATTGGGAACCAATTCCAATGAGCATGTATTTTGATCCTAAGACTTTCTACGAGGCTCCTTCATCACCAGATGAGATTGCAGGACGTGCGGACTGCGTTGAATGTCATACCGATGAAACACCTGTCTGGGTTGCTGCTTGGAAGAAGAGTACCCATGCTAATCTAAGTAAAATTCGTAAGCTCAAACCTGAAGATCCTAGGTTCTACAAGAAAGCAAAACTTGAAGAAATAGAGAATAATCTCCGTTCAATGGGCAAGCTTGGTGAAACAGAAAAGCTAAAAGAAGTTGGTTGTATCGATTGTCACGTTGATATCAATACTACAAAAGATGCAGACCATAAAGCCGATATGCGGATGCCTACAGCAGAAGTATGTGGCACCTGTCATCTACGGGAGTTTGCCGAACGCGAATCTGAACGAGACACTCTTATCTGGCCGGAAGGAATTGGATGGCCTGATGGACGTCCTTCACATGCGCTAGATTACGCAGCCAATGTTGAAGTATCAGTTTATGCTGGGATGCCACAGCGTGAAATTGCTGAAGGTTGTACCATGTGCCATGTCAACCAGAACACTTGTGACCATTGCCATACTCGACATGAGTTCTCGGCAGCTGAGTCTCGTAAGCCTGAAGCTTGTGCTACCTGTCATAGTGGCGTAGATCACAATAACTGGGAACAATATTCCATGTCTAAACATGGAAAGATAGTTTCGATGATGGGTGATGAATGGAATTGGGACGTACAGCTTAAAGATGCATATAGTAAAGGTGGTCAGACTGCCCCTACCTGTGCAGGATGTCATTTTGAATTTGATGGTAAATACAGCCATAACGTAACACAAAAGATACGTTGGGCTAATTATCCAGTAGTTCCTGGCATTGCATCAAATATTACTAGTGATTGGGCTGAAGGTCGTAAAGATTCATGGGTAACGACCTGTACCAATTGCCATAGTGAGCGTTTTGCTAGATCTTATCTAGAGTTCATGGATAAAGGTACGCTTCACTTACTTGCAAAATATCAGGAAGTAAACAAGATCGTTAAGCAACTTTATGACGATAAGTTGCTAACTGGACAGAAAACTAACCGTCCAAATCCACCACCACCAATGAAGGCAGGATATTCTCAGTTCTTCCAGTTGTATTGGTCTAAGAACAATAACCCGTCATCTCTTGAACTTAAAGTTCTAGAAATGGGTGAAAATGATTTACCAAAGGGTCATGTAGGGCTGGCTCACGTAAATCCGGGTGGATGGACTTACACGGATGGTTGGGGACCATTGAACCGAGCTTATGTTGAAATTATGGATGAGAACTCCAAATTACGGCATGAAATGGAGCTAGAGAATAGAATAGCTAAACTTGAGAAGAAAAAATTCAGTTTATTTAACGGTGAAACTACAGAAGAGAAGATCTCGTTAGGTGGATTGGGCGGCGGTATGTTGTTAGCTGGTACTATTGCACTAGCTGGCTGGCGTAGACGTGAAAAAAGAGCAAGTTGATCGCTACTTCACCTCGGAGCGCCGAACCGGTGCAACCAAGATCTAAATTCCTCCCGTTACTAGGCACTCTCCTGGTAACGGGAGGTTTTCTTTTATTAGGCTGGCTTGCTTATATTTCACTGAGTCCTGGTCCTGCACCTTATAACTATAAGTTGGTGGAAGAGGGCGGGGTCGATAAGTTTGCTGAACTTGGACTGAAAGACTGGCCGGACCTTGCCGTAAGTAAATATGAAGTATATGTAGAGAACGTCAAAAAACCTGTTGCGGTAGCACATCTTGTAAAGAGTGGTGAGAACCCGCCTGTATTGCTAGATTGGGAAAGCCTTACCAGTGAGCTGCTTACTACTGTAGACAGCAAATCATCTGAGTTAGTCACGCTGGTAACAGCGATTAAAAAATATGCACCAGAAGATGCGATCATACTCTCCTGGTGGGATACCTCGCGTCAGATAGAATTACTTTCCGGGCGAGATACACTGTTCCCATCTCATCATGGTGAGCCGGTGATTATTCCTTCACACTGGCGTGAGCGTAGTGAAGCGATCAAAAACTATGAGGAAGAATTCTGGGGTGCTCCGGCGCCAGCTGAAGAGCGCCGGAAGCTACAGCGCTTTGCTGATGCATTGGTAGCAGATGTAGATAAGGGTTCTAAAATATTACGTGAACTTGCTGGATCGAGAGAAGCTTATGTAGTGCTGCATGTTTCAGATCTCTACAAACTGGGGCTGATGCGTCCGGAATCACTTGATCTAGCTTATAAAGATTTCCCAATGAATAGTGCAAACATGCATGGGCTGGTTAATACTGTGAAGAGATTTAAGGTAGAAAATAACTATACGACTTATACGTTACAATCACTTGGTGACCGTGCAGTACGTGGTTACTTTTTAAGTAATGGCCAAGATACCTTGCTTGCACAGATGCTACCCTTTACAGAGACGAGACCTTTGGAACTCACAAAGATACAGCTGATATATCAGCATGGTGGATATTGGGTATATAAGATCCCACCCGTAGCACCCCCCGCTGGTTGATTTATAGCAACGGGCTGTTTTTTATTTTGATTTAAGTAGTTGGTTCAGTCGCTTAATTTCTTCTTCAGCAAGAATACTTTGAGTAACATCGAGTTGGACACCAAGGTAGTACAATACATTTCCATTAGAATCAAATAGTGGCGACATTTCCAGGTGATTATAAAATAATTCCCCATTTTTTCGATAATTTTTGAAAGTAATTTCAATAGACTCGTTATTCTTGATTGCTTCTTGCATCATATAACGTTCTTTCTGTTCCCGTTCTTCGCCTTGCATGAAGCGGCAATTCTTCCCTACTACCTCTTCCATTGTATACCCAGTCATGTTCTCGAAAGCCTTGTTAACATATACGAGTGGCATATCCTCCATATCCGGGTCAGCTAGCGTTATTCCATTTACACTTGAATCTAGAATCTTAGATAAAATTTGAGGGATTAATCCTGGATCTTTTTCATCTGTAAAATTCATTTCTTTCTCCAAAGTTTTTGTAAATAATATCTGTAGAACTAAACAAATTAATAGCCATAGCTGTTGAGCCTAAAGCTTATTGTTCTTGGATTCAACTAATTTCTTGATGTTTCTCACTGTTTTTTCTGTTCCGTCTTGGACCGCCATTCGAATAAGTTTTTCAAATGGCCTCATGAATAGTTCAAGGCTAAGCAATTCAAAAGTAAAATGTATATGACTTACAGACGTGGTTTTATCTGTTTCAATGACATAATCACACCGGTAAGGATTTGAGACTCCTTCAAAGCAAATACGTTTCCCGGGTTGGAAGATTGTAACTTTAAAAGTTGATTCGGATCGCCTTCCCTGATCAATACGAACTTGGCGACACATAGTTCCGACTTTAACAGATCCATCAGTTAATGACTCTAGGTCGACTACTTCTGGCGACCATCTAGGATAGTTTTTTATAAAATCAGCACCCACAAAACCAAAAACTACTTTGCAGGGGGACTGAACCTTAATGTCAGCTTTACCCACTACGGGAGTATCTTTGTTTAAGCCAAACATAAAAATCTCTCCTTTTTAATACTACTTACTACATCAAATAGGTGTTTATTCCTTTTGCTAGCAACAGATCATACTGAGACTCTACTAGCTCTTTTAGGAGCAGCGCGGGGGTACCACCTACCACATTGTCTTCTACTGCTAGCCATCCTACTGCATCTTTTGGTCCAAGGCTAATAACGTAGCCAAGATCCTGGTGAAGATAAGGTTCAAATATCTTCAATATACTTGAATCCCGTAAAATATTACATGCCGCAAGCCTACCTTTACGAACTGAAGACTGAGCTGACATGGTATTCGAACCGCATGAATTATAATCAGAACAGTCTCCTGCTACAAAAATATTTCTTATTGGTTGGCTATTAATTATAACCTGACCAAAGGTATTTGCGGATAGTCGTTTTCCTGGGTTATTACCTAGGAAGAGTAATGTCATTTTGGAAGGAAGTTCAAACTCTTCTTTTGTCTCTTTTGATTTAAGGAATATGCTGTTTTCAGTTTGTTTTTGATAATATGTATTTTGCTGAAAATCGATACCAAGATCGGACATTCTGGCTTCAGTATATTCAGAGAAGCCCGCAGGGAACTGTTGAAGAACTCGATCATTACTGTGTATTAACCGAAGATTGCATTTCATTTTTTTGCGCTTGATGAAATGAGCAATTTCAAAGAGGAATTGAATACCTGTTGCACCTCCACCGACTACTGAAATATATGGTTTTTCTTGATCAATTGTTTCTAGACTACGATTTATTAGTTCAGATCCAGATATAGTCAGAAAAGTGTTTATATCATGGACATTTTTTTCTTGAGAAGTTCGTCCAGAAGCTGCTCCTGATGCTATTAAAACGTAATCAAATTCTATTTCTTCTTCATTAATAGCTATAAATTTATCATCACTCCATTGCTGAATATTATCTTCTGTTGCATGCAATTCAGCACAGATGTGGCGGCAGCTAAAACGTTCTTCTAGGGAGGAGAATGGAACCATAAAGTCCTGTAACGGGTATCTAAATGACTCATGAAGGTGTGTTATTTTGATGTGATGAGACCTAGGGTCAATAATTGTTATATTCGCATCTGGCATATAACGTACAAAAGTAGTCAGCGCTGTAATACCCGCATAACCACCTCCGACAATTACAATATTCAGTTTTTTACGCTGCGGTATATAAAATGGTAAAAAGGACACATCTTCTCCTTGCTGATCTTACTGTTGATTTTACCATTTAGTATAGGCAAATAGTTTTCTCATGTGTTTCTATATTATTTTGTTAAATTATTTCTAATATTTTGAAATATTATCATTTGGTGTGGATATCGTAAGTAATTGTTATTTATATTTTTTAGACTTTATTTGGTTGAAATTTGATGGTTCTTTTTTTATGAATCTTTCTCGGATTCCAATTTATAAAGGCCCATTTCCAGAAGGACATAACACTCTCTCCTACTAACTCAGTTGGTGGCTCTTGACCAAGGAAATTTACTGCCCCTATTAATTGTTTTACAGGGTTTGATACGTCAAGGTGAGCTGCCTTAGTTTGTTTGCTAAGTTTCTCGCCATGACTGTTCACTGCAACAGGTAAATGCATATATGTAGGTGTTGTGTAGCCTAACAATTTCTGTAAATAGATTTGTCGTGGGGTAGAGTCGAGCAGGTCTGCACCACGCACTACATGAGTAATTCCCTGCTCGGAATCATCTACTACAACAGCTAATTGATAAGCGTAAATTTTGTCAGATCTACGTAGTACAAAATCACCTATTTCATTTTGGAGGTTCTGATTAATTAGGCCGTATAAAGTGTCTTCAAACTCTATAACATTACTATTTGTTTTAATTCGAACTGCACCAAGGCGATCATCATTTTGCACATTATTTCGACATGTTCCTGCGTATATCTGACCACTAATTCCTGCGATGCTTGAGCTAGATATTTCTTTACGAGTACAGGTACATGGATAAATTAACCCACGTCTATTAAGCATAGTAAGTACATCCTCGTAAATATCTTTCCTTTGATCCTGATAGATTACTTCATGGTCCCATTCCATTCCTAGGGTCTCTAGGGATCGAAGGATTTTGTAGGATGAGGCAGCTACCTCACGTGGCTTATCCAAATCTTCTATTCTGACTAACCATTCACCACCATGAGATTTTGCTTCCAAATAACTACCTACAGCAGCGATTAACGAACCAAAATGTAGCACCCCGGTAGGAGATGGTGCGAATCGACCGCGATAACCTAAAACAGAGGGGGTGTTTTTTATCAAAGGAAGGAGGTGTAAATCTATATTATTTAACACTTTGTTTTATATTGATTATTCTTCTCATGAAACTGAAAACAAGCATATATATACAGACATCTGAATGGTATTATTACATGGTTTTAGCTATTATTAATTGCTGATCTTACTGGATTATTTTGATGTCATTGTAGAACATTATTCTTACATATTTATTAATATAAATTAAAAGAGGATGAATATGAAGCACCATGTTGTTTTTCTTGATCGGGCCTCTGTTAAGGCAGAAATACGAGGCCTAAATTTTAAGCATACATATGAAGAATATTCTAAAACCTCATTTAATCAGATTGTACCTCGCCTTCAGCAAGCAACTATTGCAATTATTAACAAAGTACAGTTAAGCGAAGAAATGCTTGTTAAGTTACCCAAATTAAAAATGGTTGCGATTGCTGCAACAGGTTATGACTGCGCTGATATAGCCGCGTGTAAAACTCATGGAGTTGAAGTAGCTAATATCAGGAATTACGCAATACGTACAGTTCCAGAGCATGTGTTTATGATGATCCTTTCTTTACGTAGAAACTTGATAGCATATCGTCAGGATATTGAGAATGGCATGTGGCAAACATCAGATCAGTTCTGTCTGTTTACTCATGATATCTGTGATTTGTATGGCGCAACTATAGGTATCATCGGGAATGGTGCAATTGGCCAGGCTACAGCGGAAATTGCCAGAGGATTTGGTATGCGTGTGATATTTTCAAATTACAAATTTTCAGGT
>CAJQRL010000050.1 GCA_905612245.1 uncultured Nitrosomonadaceae bacterium
AAACTAATCGATAATTGGATTAGTCTCCAATTTAGATGAATAATTCTACGCGAATTACAACTCCCCCATTGAGTTTTAGCACGTGATAATTTTAATTGCGGACGTGGCACCCCAAGTTTTTTAGAAAAAAATTCCATACGTTTACTGAAATAAATATGCGCCTGTTTGTAGTACCACTCCATCACAATTCTCTCAATTTCCTGAGAAGATACTGTCGTAGAAAATGGTAATTCCAATTGATTCCTTCCCACTATCTCTTTTATCTTTACTGGAGTCATTTTCATGACTCCAGTAGGTTCTATTACTAGCTTCCATGGATCTCCAAGCAATAGGAAAATGGATGATTTTTCCCATACCAGACTAATCGATTCTTTATTTTTCCATTCATCAAGTTTTTTTAAAACCCAATCTGATTTTTCCTTTAATGCAGACTCAATCCAACCCAATGTTTCTCTAGTGGGAGCGCTAACCGTCAAACCATCGCAATCTATTTTTATATTTATTGCCCTGCACTTACGCCGTTTTAGAGTATACGACACCTCTTGATCATTCAAAACAATACTCCGCACATCTCTCTTAAGTACTTCCCTAACTTTACTTGGTGACGGCAATAAAATTCCTTTCATCTGTCTTTGATAGTATCTTTATCACCTATACGAGTAACTTCTAACTCAATCCACTCTTCCACCTTATTATTTAGTTCATTCGCATCCATTCCTGCAGGATCTATCGGCTCACCTATACTAACTGTTATAGTGCCAGGAAATTTAATAAAAGAGTTTTTCCCCCAAAGTACTCCGGCATTATGTGCAACTGGAACTACCGACACACCAGTACTTGTTGCCAGCCATGCGCCGCCAATTCCGTATCTCCCCTTCTTCCCAGGGTCTATACGCGTACCTTCAGGAAAAATTATTATCCAAAGTCCTTTCTGTAATCTATCTCTCCCCTGCCGAATAATTTGTTTCAGTGCAGCCTTCCCTCGGCTACGATTTATCGCAATAGGGCTTGTCATTGCCAACCCCCAACCAAAAAATGGAATATGAAGCAACTCTTTTTTAAGTACCCATACCTGTGGTGGGAAAATCTGCTGAAAAGCAAGTGTCTCCCACGCTGACTGGTGTTTTGATAAAACAATAGTTGGTTTTTTAGGAATATTCTCTGCGCCCAATACACAATAATGGACCCCACATATAAACCGGGCCAAGAACAACATTATATGTGACCACCCAGAAATTACACGATACCGATTAAAAGGGGAAAAAGGATATGTAGCTAAGACGATTAATGCGTAAGGTGGTGTAATAATGATTTGTAATAAAAGATAGAGCGTTGAACGCAGGGCGGCAATTACAAATCTCATTTGATGAGAGTATCTGAAAAAGAAGCTAGATCCGTAAAGCTCTTTGTATTTTTAGGAAGACTCTTCGCATTTTTTGTTTTTTTTCCTTTCCCGGTGAGAACCATTATTGGAATTGCACCTACGAATTCTGCTGCTTGCAAATAGCGCAATTCATCTCCAACTATAGGCACAGTCTTTAGGTCAGCACCAAAACGTTGAGCAATTTCCTCAAACATCGCAATCAATGACTTACTACAATTATATTTTTCAATATTAGATTGTGGGCTAAAAAATATTGCATCAATTCGCGCGCCAACCTGATTCACAGCCTTACACATTTCATCATTAATGGCATTAAATGCCGTTATATCCATCACCTTCCGATCACAGGACCGATTGCTGGCAACCACTACCCGGTACCCCATCTGATTTAGATACACAATAGCCTCCAGACTTCCATGAATGGGGCTCCATTCGCTAGATCTATTTGCAATGGCACTGCTGTCGTTATTTATCACGCCATCCTGATCGAGAATAATTAGCTTCATAAATATCAGGAAACCATTAAACTTAAGTCAGCCACTTGATTCATATAAACCCGTCCATATTGTAATAACAGAAATCTGTTATTTCTTATTCTTTTGTCTTCAGAATTCACCATAACCTGTTCAAAAAAATCTTCAACCGGGGGAGCAAGCTTTACTAAAATGTTTAGTGCCTCTGAAAAATTTCTCTCAGATTTAAGTATCTCTGATTCTTTTCCTATTCTTTGCAAAGCATCCCATAGATTAATTTCGGCATCACTTTCAAATAGACTTGGATCTGGCATATTCAGAGTTTCCAGAGAGTAGCCTGTACAGGTAACCTCCTGACCTGATTTTTTTAGGATATTTGTAATACGTTTGTTCGCATTCGCAAGAACACGACCCTCCTCTGTTGAAAGAAATTTTGCCGCCATAGGAACAATATCTGAAAGTGTACCTAGAGGAGTGGTGCCCCCAAATGGACTAACGACCGATTCTATAGCATGATAATCATTCCCCTGATCTGAGAAATACCTTCGCACCCTATCTAGTAAAAAATTATTAATCAACGCAGGGTCATTTTTAGTGTTACGCCTAATATCTTCCGGCATATTTTCTTGTGCAAGAATAATCAATTCATACAAATTAATATCAAGACGTTTTTGTACCAATATTCTGACAATTCCAAAAGCATGGCGGCGTAAGGCAAATGGATCCTTGTCACCAGAAGGTGACTGCCCGATACCAAACATCCCGACTAGAATTTCTAATTTATCTGCAAGTGCAACACAAATACCTACCATATTACGAGGTAAGTCATCACCAGAAAATCTTGGTTTGTAATGATCCTCAATTGCGAAAGCTAGTTCATCGCTCATCCCATCATGTTTTGCATAATAGCGCCCCATAATGCCCTGCAGCTCTGGGAATTCTCCTACCATGTCCGTGAGCAAGTCAGCCTTTGCCAGCATCGCAACTTCACCTGCTAGTGCAGCAAGTTTTTTACCTCCAAGTTGCAAACCAATTGCCTGCGAAATTTTTGATACACGCTCAACCCGTTCACTCAGCATGCCAAGTTTACTGTGATACACGACCCTACTTAGGCTCTTTACACGAGAGACTAATGTTCTCTTTCGATCTTGGTCAAAGAAAAATTCAGCATCTGCCAGCCGAGCTTGTAGCACTCTCTCGTTACCACTTATGATAGTGGCCGACTTGTTAGTTTTAATATTACTGACCATTAAGAAGCGTGATAATAAATTTCCTTCATTATCAAGTAATGGGAAATATTTTTGGTGTTGCTTCATTGAAAGTATCAGGCATTCCTGTGGTATATGAAGAAACGTCTGATTAAATTTCCCCACATAAACTTCGGGATACTCAACCAGGGCAGTGAC
>CAJQRL010000051.1 GCA_905612245.1 uncultured Nitrosomonadaceae bacterium
ATTTGATACTATCAACAAATTTAAGTGGATCTAAAGGTAATACCTCAGCCCCGATTTCACTACGCCCCTCGGTGTCCAGAAAAAAATCAAGCCGATCTCTTGCAGAAATACGATTATGATGACTACATTTCGGACAAACATTAAAATTATTACCCAAGTCTGAGTAATACAGAACTACTTCACAAGACGCACATTTGCTCCATAATCCCTCAGGAACGACTCTTTTATCGCCATTTTCATTGCGTTTTATTTTGGGTGGAAAAAGATTCTGGAACCAACTCATAGTTTTATCGTTTAATCCTTATAGTTTTTTATTTTATATTAATTTTATTTATCAATAGCAGTACGTAAAACTTTCACGAACCCAGATACATTCATTAGTATTTTTTCCCTAGGAGACTCTTCAATCTCCTTCATAATACGACTACCAACCACTACTGCATCTGCCAATTCAGAAACAGCTCTTGCTGTTACGCTATCATGAATACCAAAACCGACGCCAATTGGAATAGAAATATGTGAACGCAAATCAACCAGTTTATTTGCAACCTCATTCAAATCAAGATGTGCCGAGCCGGTAACGCCTTTTAGTGAAACATAATAAACGAATCCTTTCGCTCTTTTCGCTATCTGCTGAATCCGTCTCTCTGGAGTAGTAGGAGAAAGAAGGAAAATTGCATCTATCCTATTTAGTTTTAGGCTTTCTAACCATTCCTCACATTCTTCAGGGGGATAATCAACTACCAAAACCCCATCTACACCACACTCCTTGGCTCTAGCTGAAAATTTTTGATGACCAATTGCTTCAACTGGGTTTGCATACCCCATCAATACTACCGGTGTCTCAGTATCTGTTTTCCTGAATTCTGCCACCATTTCTAATACATTCTCTAAGCTTATATTATGCTTTAGTGCCCGTTCATAAGAGCGTTGTATAGTTGGTCCATCGGCCATTGGGTCCGAGAAAGGAACGCCAAGCTCAATAATATCAGCACCAACATTTACCAGTTCGTGCATCAATAAGACAGTCATCGCCGGATCAGGGTCACCCGCAGTAATAAACGGGATCAGCGCTTTTTTATTATCCTGCTTTAAATTTTCAAATGTAGCTGCAATACGAGACATAAAAATTAAATCCTAATTAAAAAACAACCCCAGAAGCCTTTGCTACGGTATCTATATCTTTATCTCCCCGCCCCGAGAGATTTACTAATAGTAGTTTATCTTTATCAAGAGTAGGTGCAATTTTTGCGGCATATGCAAGTGCATGACTAGACTCCAACGCCGGGATAATGCCCTCATAGCGACACAACATATCAAATGCCTCCATAGCCTCATCATCGGTTATCCCTACGTACTCAGCACGACCAATATCCTTTAGCCATGCATGCTCAGGACCTACACCAGGATAATCTAGACCAGCTGAAATGGAATGAGTTTCAACGATTTGACCGTCATCATCTTGAATCAGATAAGTACGATTCCCATGCAGCACTCCCGGTTTCCCTGTGAGTAAAGTGGCTGCGTGCTTACCCGAATTGATTCCTAACCCTGCTGCTTCTACCCCTATCATGCTCACATTCTTATTGTCTATATAGGGATAAAATAATCCTATGGCATTGGATCCACCACCAACACAAGCAATTAATGTATCTGGCTGACATCCGTATTCTTCTTGCATCTGTAATATTGACTCTCGCCCAATAATAGCCTGAAAATCTCGAACCATCATTGGATAAGGATGTGGACCTGCCACTGTACCAATAATATAAAAGGTATTTTCAACGTTAGTGACCCAATCACGCATTGCTTCATTTAACGCATCTTTCAGTGTCTTTGACCCTGATTCAACCGGGATCACAGTTGCACCCAGGAGCTTCATCCGATAAACATTAGGCGCCTGACGCTTCATGTCCTCCGAGCCCATATAAACCACACATTCCATCCCGTACCGCGCAGCAACTGTAGCACTGGCTACACCATGCTGCCCTGCTCCTGTCTCTGCTATTATGCGTTTTTTGCCCATACGTTTTGCTAAAAGCGCCTGACCAATAGTATTGTTAATTTTATGCGCACCAGTATGGTTTAAATCCTCACGCTTTAATAAGATCTGCGCGCCTCCGAGCAGCTCCGACCATCTCTTTGCATGATAAATAGGACTTGGCCGTCCTACATAAAACTTTAATTCCCGAGCGTATTCTTGCTGAAAAGCAACATCATTTCGATAATACTCATATTGATCACGCAGCTCTTCTAATGCTGCAATTAGGGTTTCAGCAACAAACGTACCTCCGTAAGAACCAAAATGGCCCTGCATATCGGGAAGATTATAATTTTTCGCCATCTCTAACTCCTGTCATGAAAGCAGCAATTTTATCTGCATCCTTGATACCCTTAGTTATCTCGACCCCACTAGATACGTCAACAGCCCAGGGCTTTGCCTTCCTAATAGCTGCACACACATTTTTAGGATGAAGGCCACCGGAAAGTATCAATGGAAGCGACAAGTTCTCCGGAATTAAGCTCCATTCAAAAGTACGACCTGTGCCGCCCGGAACACCTTCAACATAACTATCTAGTAACAAACCATTTGAACTAGAATACTGAGTTGCGTATTGTAGCAAATCTATTCCCGATCTGATTCTTACAGCTTTTATATATGGCAACGGAAATTGGCTGCAGAATTCTGGTAATTCATCTCCATGAAATTGTAATAAATTTAAACCAGCAATGGAGCATGTCTCTTCCACCCACTCAGAACTAGGGTCAACGTATACCCCCACCACGCTTACAAAAGGTGGCAGAGCCATTACAATCTTCCGAGCTTCATTCGGGTCAATATAGCGGGCGCTTTTATCCCAGAAGATGAAGCCAATGGCATTGGCCCCTAATCGTATAGCCGTTAAGGCATCTTCAACACGGGTAATACCACAAACTTTTACTCTAATTGACATAATCTGTAGTTCAAAAGGGTATGAATATATACGAAATGTAGGATAGATACATGCTTAAATACGTAAATAATCTATATTTCACTAATAAATCATTACTCGTGTGTGTCTATTTTATTAGGATGGAAGTAATTATTT
>CAJQRL010000052.1 GCA_905612245.1 uncultured Nitrosomonadaceae bacterium
TAAGCAACATATCAAGATGCTGGCGTGCCTCTGAGCTCTGTTCCCGATGCATGCGTACAGCAGTCTGACGAATATTTTCAATCAAATCAAAAGTAGCTACACCCTCTTGCTCGCGTAATGTATCGCCCAATATACGACCCAACATGCGAATGTCTTCACGTAACGGTGAATCTTTATCTTTATCATTATCAATAGAAATCTGGGAACTCATTATCTAATATCCTTCATAAGTACTAATACAAACTATGTGCCTTTCAGCCTAGCCTAATTTTAACATTACTAAAAAATAGGAGCTCAGCTAACTGTCAGCTGCTCCAGATAGGCCAAACTAATTTATTAATGGCTAGAAAAAATCAGACCGTTGTCGATTCTCTCCGAAAGAAAAATGAAATAACACCTATTTATCAGAATTTGGGGAAGGAGCCAGATTCGGTGGCAAAGGCATTCCTTTGCCAAGATCAAGAATTTGGTCCTTATTCCCACTTATTATGTGCAAGTCACGCTGCGGAAAGGGAACACCGATATCTGCCTGTTTGAGTGCTTCCTGAACAGCAACAGCTAATTCACTACGAATTGAGTAACCGTAATTAACGTCAACCCAGGTCCAGAGCTTGAATTCAAGTGCACTGTCACCAAAATTAACGAAAAATGCGAGGGGCTCAGGATCAGAAAAGACTCTTTGATTAGACTTTGCCACTTTAACAAGAAGATCGATCACGTCTTGGGCCGGTGTCCCATACTCTACACCGACATCTAATTCAAGCCGACGGACTCTGTCCGTAAGAGTCCAGTTCACAACTTTATCAGATACCAACATACTGTTTGGAACAATCACTTCTGATCCGTCAAATTTCCGGATTACACTTGCACGTATTCCGATTCGTTTCATTTCCCCCCAGATTTCTGGTAGTTCTATAATGTCACCTACTCCGATTGGCCGCTCAAAAAGAAGAATCAACCCTGATACAAAATTATTTACTACATTCTGAAGACCAAACCCGATACCAACGCCAAGGCCGCCTGCTATGATACTTAGCTTTGTAAGTTCAATTCCTGCCGCTGCTAGAGCAACAAAAAATCCGATAAAAACTAATGAATATCGTACAAGACCTGAAATAGCCTGAGGGACGCCTCTCCCTGTGCGCACTCTCGGAAATACATCCTCACGAAGAACAAAATTAACAAAACGTGCAATTAGACGGGAGAGCCAGACAATCAAAACGAATGTCATGATATCTCCCAATGAAACGGAAAGAGAACCGATCGAAGTAGTGGCACTAAGTAATCTAGCGATGCTGTCCAACATAAGATCGAGCAGACCAATCGGCCGGAGCACAAGCACCCCCCACAAACCAACTGCAATTATTTTGAGCCCTCCTCCAATCCGCCTCCGAACGAGTTGGCGGTTTCTTGAAACCATACGAAGGAGACTAAGTGGCCGGAATAGCAGAACAAAAGTTATCAGACTTTGAAATACTAGGAACAAAACATAAACCCCAATACTTGCATAACCACCTCCAAGAATGCTCGCACGAAGCACTCTGGCTAAATTATCCCATCCGATCAAATCAGAGAATATTGCCACTGCCAGAACAACGGCAGCTAATTTCATTGCAAAATTCAGGAGCGGAAGAAATGGAGCTAATGGAGAGGTCTCAGTTTGACGTTGTGATCGCAGGAACCAGAACAAAAAGAAGAGGGCTACGATCATCTCTATCAAGAAGACAACATGTTCTAGTGTAGGTGACGAACCAAACAGGTCAAGTGCTACCCGATCAAATATGGCTATAATCATGAGACCCCATATTAAAGGGGCAACAATAGGTAACTGAAAACGCCTGATTATCGATAAAATAGCTACACCACAGAGTGAGACCACAATGAAACTAACATTGCTGGTTCCCAGCCATTCCAAAGGAGTAGTAAAGCTTGCAGTAATCAGTAAGGCCATCGCCAATGGCACTTCAAAAACCTCTCTCGCATTCTGTAAATCATAGTTCTTATTAGCCTTTGTTGTCCGGACACGGGAACGGAGCCAGTACAGAATAAAAGTCAAAGTTGCAAATAATAACAACTGGAAGTTTAGTAAAGGTGCTTGTTCGATCGTGTCCTTCTTGAGCCTATAAAATAATTGCTGTGGCTCAAGTGCAGTCCATTCTTTGAGAAGAGACTCACGTATCAGAGGGCTCCACAGTGGCGGACGGTTAGCTCCAAGGATACTTTTAATTCTTGTACCATTTGTATTTTGTAATTGCTTAAAATCAGCCTCAAGAGAACTGCTAGGTATAATCAGTTTGTCACGTACAGCCAGTATTTGATTACGATGTTCTACAATCTTTGAACGTGCATTTTCGATATCACTACGTACTATAGCTATTCGCTTCACAGTAGTCTCAGCCACATTATCCTGCCGGTTAACCTCAGCTGAAGTTTCTGCCCAGACTGCTACGATCTCATCTGTTTTCTGAAGAGTTTTTTGAATTCCGACTAGTTCATTATCAAGTTCTTTAATCCATGGCTGTATACGCTCTTTAAGAATTCTACTATTTTTATTTTCTAGCTCTTGTAAAGTACGGATATTAGGTTCGCCCGAAAGCGCTTCCCGAGTCGCTGATAGCAGAGAGTTTACTTCCGGAAGAGCAAGATCAAGCTTCAGGTCGATGCGTTTAAGTTTCTGGCTAGATTCCTCTGTTGGAAGAAGAGCGCTAAGCTCGACACCAGTCTTTGCTGCACGATCCGATACTGCTTCTAATGGGATTGCCTGTACTTTAGATTCTAAGTTTTCAGGAACTTCGATTTCTGATCTATCAGGTAAAGATTCCTGAGCTGAAGCAGGAGCCCAGACAAATGTGGTAATCAGGCAGGTTAAGCATGCTAAGCGTATAAATCTTACTGAAAGTGCCATAAATATGGACCTTTTTTCTGTATAGTAATTGTATTCAAATACTAATTTTTAGTATCTATTCCTAATATAGCTAGTTATCACACCTTCCCATGAAACAGAATAAGACATTGGAAATCTTAGTAAATACGCCAAAAGTCTCTTTAGGAAAAAATTTACTTCTTAATAACCTGTTCCTGGGCAACATATCCCTCATAAGACAAAAGTGCCACTTCCGCCAGAATCCCAATAACTGCAATTACAACCATTGTCATAATTAGGGTAAGGCCAAATTGATTTTTCTTTGTTTTTATATACTTCATAAATCTTATGATCCTTATCATTCAAATATTATTATTTACTTCTTGCAAGCAACCATTTTTCAAAAATTTGATTACATCAAACAATCTGCGATCTCTTAATTCTTAACGGACAAATAGCATCCAAAACCTTCATGCCTTCTTTAATTAATGAAAGAGTATATTCATCTGGATCTGTTCATCCTATCTAACAGTGTAATAAAGCTACCCCTTGATGCTTATATGAATTTAAGAATCTCGCTAAAGTATACAGCTATTCTCTATTAGGTATAGTTAATACATCTTGCAATCCCTCTTCTGCTCTTACCTAAACTCAGAAATTGTGTAGGACGCTCAAGGGTAGAAACCCTACTATAATTTAATTCCCCTCCCCCTACATGCTTGAAGATTTTTTAGTTTTACTCTTTGCATATTCCACTATGATTTCGTTACGCCTTAAAAAAGGTAATGTCCATGGCGGATCATATCGGGAAAGCTCAATAGATCCAGTGGAAATGAGATTATTTTTATCCATCCATTTGAGAAGTTCTTGAGTTCTGTTAGCAGTATTCTTTTCATTAGCGAACCCAGAGAACTCTAGAACTGCAACTTTCCTAGCTGGAACTTTACGCAACATAATTTGCTTGTTATTTGGAAGTGGTATCGTATCGAGCGTATATTTACTTGGCATTACAAAACTGACCTGCCACCGACCAGAAATATTTTTCAGGCTAACCGGTATTGTCATAGAGATTTCTTCGGATCTTGGCTCTATCGTTACAGGTGCTGTCATTTTAATTTTCTTGCTGCTACCAGTTTCTGTAATATTGTTACCAAAAATATAATCTGCAATTAGGCGAAAACCTTTACCAGATGCCTGGTCCATGTCTCCATCAACTAGGACCTCTGCGATTAACATCGGTTGATACTGACGTAATTCAAACTCGCCTGATTTCTCAATTAGCTCATATTTAGGTTCTTCAGCTGCCATTACATTCATTGGAGCAATAAAAGAAAATGTACTAAATAATATCAGAAAATATATATGTAATTTCATATTGAAAATTCCCTATATCGGAGTTATATAATCAAATAATAAGGATTTGTTGCCAAATTCTAATCATACGAGTTAAAACTTAGTGTATCTAGATATCTTCCATACGGAATGGAAATACAAAATTTTATGAATAAGCTTCAGCACGTAGCCATCGAATAAAAAGGGCAAAGGATCCTTCTTGTCGATCGGCGATCATGAAGCCGATCTGATTTATTCGTGAAAAATCTAGTGGAGGTGCAGATATGGGGTGCCCATGAAAACATGGCTTAAAATCATCATAACTAAATGTAATTTCTGACCATCTATCAGGCGGTGTAAATAAAGCCTGATAATTAACACCATCAGGGTAATTATCCATACGTAGATTTAGTTTGTAGTGATGACCATCACCTAGAATGCATAAGCATAGCTTTTTAATGTTTACTATCGAGTAATTATTTGGAGCAGAACGTATTGAAGCAAAGCCGCCGTTATTCTTTAGCGAAACCTCACCCGTAAATTCCATATGACCATCCGGACTGAAATTAAGTTGGCTGCATGAAGCTCCTCCCATCACTACATCATTAACAGGCGTCCAGCCAAGAGTGCTCTTTGGATCATCAAAAGCAAGAAGTGTCGAATATAATGAGGCAGAATTCATATCTAATATAAACCTATTTTTCTAGGGTTATTTCCTAACTTCTATAATACACAATATCTAGATGTAATGAGTTTCTAAGAAGAAAAACAGCCCCTAAAAATACTTTGAACTATTCTCTGTAATATCGACCTCAATAGTTAAGATTAATTAAGTGGAAGTTGCATATGAAAACCTATCGAATCCTTAGCGGTTCCCTTCTTATTGGTGCGGTACTTGGCATCATCTTG
>CAJQRL010000053.1 GCA_905612245.1 uncultured Nitrosomonadaceae bacterium
TGCCAAATTTAGAATCATATTTTGCTGCTGATGGCATACTCGCTAATTTTGTTCCTGAGTATCGAGCGCGTGCACAGCAAAGAGAAATGGCGGAGATGATTGCTGAAACAATATCTGAAAATCATATTCTTATTGCAGAGGCGGGCACAGGAACTGGTAAAACTTTTGCCTATTTAGTTCCAGCTCTTCTAGCAGGTGGAAAAATCATTATTTCTACAGGAACAAAAACCCAGCAAGACCAACTTTTTAATAGAGATATTAATACGGTGCGCGCAGCACTTAATGTTCCCGTGAAAGTTGTTTTATTAAAGGGCCGTGCTAATTATGTGTGTCACTATCATCTAGAAAGTGTGCTAGAAGAAGAGTTTACTAGTCTTAATGATAGGAAGTATCTAAAATTAATCGAGCGTTACGCAGATTCCAGTAGAAGTGGAGACAAGGGTGGTGTTAGTGGCGTGCCCGAGAACGCATCAATTTGGCAACGTGTCACCTCAACCAAAGAGAATTGTCTTGGTTCGGAATGTCCAAAATACAAAGACTGTTTTGTTATGGAAGCACGAAAAAAAGCACTTTCGGCAGATGTCGTGGTCGTTAATCACCATTTGTTTTTCGCTGATATATTGTTACGCGATGAAGGTCTATCAGAGCTTCTACCTACATGCGATACAGTAATATTTGATGAAGCACATCAGTTGCCTGAAACTGCAAGTCTATTCTTTGGTGAGTCAGTAAGTACTGGTCAATTACTGGAGTTGGCGCAGGAGATTAGCATAGAAGGAATTAAAAGTGCCAAGGATTTCGTTGCATTACCAGATGCGGCATTAGCAGTAGAAAAATCCGCACGTGATTTGCGTCTTAGTACCGGTACTGAGAGTGTTCGTTTACCTAGGTCGATGATAATAAAGAATACGGAATTCAGAAAGAAGTTAGATGAGCTACTTAAGAATCTTACAGTATTGAGTTCGATGCTAGAGAGCCAAGCAGAGCGCTCAGAAGGGTTAGAGAATTGTTGGCAACGAGTACGGGAAATTGTGGCCAGAATTACTCGCTGGGACAGTCAGGTAGAAATGGAAGAGTTTGTTTGTTGGATAGAGACATTTAGTTACACGCTACAATTTAACGCAACGCCTCTATCTATTGCAGAAGGGTTTAACAAACAAATGAATGCTTCTTCGCGTGCATGGATATTTACTTCTGCAACACTTTCAGTAAATGGTGATTTTTCACATTACAACAGTGTAATGGGTTTAAACCCAGAATTAAGCTCGGTAAGAGCGGTTAGTTGGGAGAGCCCGTTTAATTTTGCTGATCAGGCTTTACTCTATGTGCCGACTGGTTTGCCTGAGCCAAATGATAGTAGCTATACCGAAAATATGGTTAAAGCAGTGCTTCCGGTATTAAAGGTAAGTCGTGGCCGCGCATTCATCTTGTGTACCAGTCTGCGTGCAATGCAGCAGATTTATACTAAATTGTTGGATCTATTTGAAGATGAGAAACTTGACTATCCTCTTTTGCTGCAGGGACAAGGATCACGCTCAGAAATGTTAGACCGATTTCGTAAAATGGGTAATGCTGTACTTATTGGGAGTCAGTCTTTCTGGGAGGGGGTAGATGTTCGTGGTGAAGCTTTATCACTAGTTGTAATAGATAAGTTACCCTTCGCACCGCCCAATGATCCTGTGCTCGCAGCTAGGATTGAAAAAATAAATAAAGAGGGCGGTAATGCATTCATGGAATATCAGGTGCCACATACCGTCATCAATCTAAGGCAAGGTGTAGGAAGATTAATTCGTGACGAGGTTGATCGTGGTGTATTGATGATTTGTGATCAACGCATCATTACTAAATCTTACGGCAAACGAATTTGGAAGAGTCTTCCGCCAATGAAGCGTACGCGTGATCTAAATGATGTGCAGAATTTTTTTCTTGCCGATAGTAAAACTGCAGAAGCAGCGCAATAATTAGTTAAATATTTTAGATATGAAGAAGCGGGACTCTTTTTTTTCTTAACGTAAAATGTAAATTTAATAAGAATATTTGAAATATAACTAATTATTTTAGTACATAGGGCAGCGGCAAGATTTTGAGTATCGGTCCTTTAGTTTCCTTCCAGGATATATTTTCATTCTTCACGCTATCAGTTTGTATCACCGCTAGTACATCATACCCACCCTCAGGTGAGGGGGCGGCATTAACTACCATGCCGCATACTTGTTTTTTAGTGCTATACAGCTCGTCTCCAGCAGAAATAGATTCTTTTGTGCATATATTTGCGAGATACATGCGGCGTTTAATCTTACCCAGAAATTGAGTGCGTGAAACAATCTCTTGTCCAGGATAACAACCCTTCTGAAAACTTATGCCGCCAATAGCTTCCAAATTTGTCATTTGGGGAACAAATTGCTCTTGAGTGGCAGGTGTAATAATAGGAATACCCTCTTTTACTTCTAGCCAGTCCCAGCAGAATCTACCAACTGGCATAGCATATTCTTTTAAATTCTTCCATACTTTTGGCGCATTCTCTTGTGTAGTAACAATTTCAAAACGATCCTGAGAAAGACAAATAACACTCTCATTTTCACTATTGATAACGCCAAGAAAGGGATCAGGAGACACCCCAAATATTTTTTCCACTACTTCTGAAGCAAGACTCCCAGCGACTCCAATACGTACATATTTGTCACTGTCATTATTCAATTTCACTTTGGCACGCATGACATACATAGATAATCTCTTCTCTAACGTTATGAGGAGAGATATTGGCAATTGCATAAAATATCCACTGGAATTTTTCCATACCAGAAAACTGGCAAGCATTCTTCCTTTTGGAGTGCAGCAGCTACCATACTGGGCTGTATAGTGATCAATTTTTGTGACGTCACAGCTTAATTGACCCTGCAAAAATTCAGATGCATCTTCACCAGAGAAGTGAATTATCCCAAAATGTGAAAGGTCGGCCATTACTAATGTATTAGAGCCGGTACTTTTGAGCTCTGTAGAAGCGTTACCATAATGAATAATGTCGTTATTTTCTATAACTGCATTATTTTTTTCTTGAAAAGAATGCCAAATTGAATTCATATTGAAAAAATAGGAAGTGTAGTTGAATAAATCTAAATTACTGCTAAAGGCTCAAGCAGAAGCTATATCTTTAAGATGGTATTTTGTATGTGTGGCTGAGTGTCAGGATAATCCAGACTAAAATGTAGCCCACGGCTTTCATGGCGCAATATAGCGCTTTGTACAATCAAATCTGCAGTATCTACCAGATTACGAAGTTCTAAGAGGTCACTGGTCACACGGAAATTAGAGTAATACTCATGTATTTCTTCATGTAATAACTTAATCCGGTGTTGAGCTCGCTGCAGGCGTTTATTAGTTCGAACAATGCCAACGTAATTCCACATAAAACGGCGTAATTCATCCCAGTTATGAGAAATAATAACTTCCTCATCTGCGTCACTAACTCTACTTTCATCCCACTGTGGCAGCTGTGTAGTAGGAATAGATTCTTGGTTGAGGATGTCTTTGGCAGCTGCTTGACCAAATATAAGGCACTCCAGTAGCGAGTTACTTCCAAGTCGGTTGGCACCATGGAGCCCTGTATGAGCAGTTTCTCCTATTGCATATAAATGATCTAAATTTGTTTTCCCATTTAAGTTTGTAACTATGCCACCACAAGTGTAATGAGCCGCAGGTACAACTGGGATAGGTTGCCGAGTAATATCTATCCCTAATTCAAGGCAACGGGTATAAATAAATGGGAAGTGTTCTTTTAAGAAAGTTTTGGGTTTGTGTGAAATGTCGAGATAAACACAATCTAGGCCGCGCTTTTTCATTTCAAAATCAATAGCGCGTGCGACAATGTCACGAGGTGCCAATTCCGCGCGCTCATCGTGTAATGGCATGAAGCGCTTCCCATCTGGGAGTTTCAAAACCCCCCCCTCTCCGCGTACTGCTTCAGATATTAAAAAGGATTTAGCGTGTGGATGGTAAAGACAAGTAGGATGGAACTGGATGAACTCCATATTGGCAATATTGCAACCAGCACGCCACCCCATAGCAATACCATCACCAGTAGCTGTATCAGGATTAGTAGTATAGAGATAAACTTTACCGGCCCCACCAGCTGCCAATATTGTATTTTGTGCAGAGATAGTCTTGACCCTTCCTGACTGATTATCAAGAGCATAAGCACCAAAGCAACAGTTTTTTTTGGTATCAGTGTGGCCTAATTTTCTGCTTGTTATCAGGTCAATGGCGATATGATTCTCAAGGACCGATATATTCTTATGGTTGAGGACTTTTTCGCCTAGGGTTTTTTGTACAGCTTGACCGGTAGCATCTGCCGCATGGATTACTCTCCGTACACTATGGCCTCCTTCTCTTGTGAGATGGTAACCAGTATTATTTTTTTGATCACGGGTGAATGGAACTCCTTGCTCGATTAGCCACTGGATTGCTTTTGGACCACTTTCCAGTACGCTACGAGTGATTTCTTCATCACACAGTCCAGCGCCAGCATTTATAGTGTCACGTATATGGGCTTCTGGTGAATCATTTTCCGATAGTGCTGCAGCAATACCGCCCTGCGCCCATCCACTGGCGCCATCAAGTAGAGCTTGTTTAGTTATAAGACCAACCTTTTTGCTTTCTGCTAAATTAAGTGCAAGTGTCAGGCCGGCAAGACCGCTGCCAATAATGAGTGTGTCAAAATAGATATGAGGCATAAGCATTACAACTCTGGCTATAGTTAAATTTGCGGTGTAAATTATACAAAAATCATAACAGACTTCAGGCTTGGATATACTATATCTCGTAATCTTAGAATAACCATGTTTAGATATGAACTAATATAGGATATATATTGTCTCTTAATATAGGCGGATAGATAGAACATAAGAAATAGTATTCTAGCGGCGGCACTTTTTTATCGATTGAAGCCCTGAAGAGCACATGAATAATGTGTACATAATGTAGCAGTCATCACTGGTATAATTTATTAAATTCAGGGAATATGCGGCATATGGGTGACCGAGAAATTGATCAACAGTTGGTGGAACGTGCTCAGCGTGGAGATAAGCAGGCGTTCGATCTATTGGTAATAAAATATCAACGGAGGCTGGTTAGATTATTATCACAATTTATTCGTGATTCAGCTGAGGTTGAGGACATTGCGCAGGAAACTTTTATAAAGGCATATAGATCTTTATCATCTTTTCGTGGCGATAGTGCCTTTTATACTTGGTTATATCGCATTGGTATTAATGCAGCTAAAAATTTTTTAGTTGCTCAGAAGCGGCGGGCATCTAATACCTCTAACAGTTTTGATATTGAGGATGCAGAAAATTTTGAGGAAGGTGGTCAATTACGTGAGCTAAGTACTCCTGAAAGTGAACTAATAAGCAAACAGATTGCCCAAACAGTACATCAGGCTTTGAATGAGTTACCTGAAGAATTAAGTACAGCGATCACCCTGAGAGAAATAGAAGGCTTAAGTTATGAAGAAATTGCAAGTGTTATGAATTGTCCGACTGGAACAGTACGGTCCAGGATATTTCGTGCTCGTGAAGTAATTTCAGTTAAATTACAATCTGTTACAGAGACAAGTAAGGACAAAAGGTGGTAGTATGAAAGATAAAATTTCTGCATTGATGGACGGCGAGTTGGACAGCATAGATGTGGCTGACACCATTACTCAAATTAAAGAAACTGAGGAATTACGTAATGAGTGGTCAACATATCATTTGATTGGAGACGTATTACGTCAGCCAGCAATGTCAACATCTGACATTGCTTCAAGTATAAGAAATGAATTGGATATAGAGCCAGCTGTACTAACACCAGATATTCCTAGAGAAAAAAATAATCAGGTTTTTGCATTTGCAATTGCCGCATCAATGTTAGCAGCCGTGGCTGCAGTATCATGGATGGGTGGACAGACAATAAACCGTCCCCTTACTGATGAACCATCTCTTCAGGCGGTTATAAAGAATAAATTCGTTGAACCTACTGTAACTACTGATCTTGTTCTGGCCCAGGAGGAGGAGCCCAAGACTGATAAATTGGTTCTTCAGGATCCTGAGCCAATTAGACTGAACGACTATATGTTTGCACACGGAGAATTTACTGCAATCCGTGGGGTGTCTCCTTACATGCGGACAGTTGCTCGTCGCCCATAAAATGACCTATCAACAGATAATAAAAAGTTCTGCTCTAGTCCTTCTCGTTGTACCCCTTTCTGGCTTCGTATTACCTTCATTTGCAGAGGACTCCTCTGGAATATCAGCAGGAACGCCGGGTGGATTACAAAGTATTGTGAATGCAAGTGCCTCAAAAGAAGCGCAGGTTTGGTTACAAAGAATTGTTGACGCGCCACGTAAGCTTAATTACACCGGTATTTTTGTATATTCATCTGATGGCCATATGGAGACCTCTCGTGTCGTACATATGGTGAATAATGAAGGGGAATTTGAGAGAATAGAAGTACTGGATGGCTCGCCTCGTGAGGTTATTCGTAATAACAATGAGGTTAAACGCTATTTTCCAGACAGAAAGACTCTGGTGACCGAAAAACGAGGTTTGCAGAAATTCTTCCCGGCGCTGTTACCCAAACCATTGAGCAATCTTAATAACAGTTATATTGTAAAAAAAGTTGGAAGGGAACGAATTAGTGATTACGAATGTCAGGTAATAGTGTTGGAAGCTAAGGATAGAATGCGATATAGCCAAAAACTTTGGGTAGATGTTGCCACAGGTTTGTTACTTAAAGCGGCAGTAATGGAACGAAATCAGGTAGTAGAGCAGTTTGTTTTTACTCAACTAGAAATTGATAGTGAGATAGATAAAGAGTTATTGAAACCTGGGTACGTTACAAAAAGTACTGAGGTAAATATTACCAATCCAGTTATTTCTGGAACAGTAAAAGGTGAGCTCGGTTGGGCAATAGAAAATTTACCTTCAGGCTTTTCAAAAATTAATGAGGTAAGACGTATTTTTTCTGGGAAAACAACACCTGTTGGGCATATTACTCTTTCAGATGGTCTTGCCGCAGTTTCAGTATTTATTAGGTCGATTACAAAAGACGATCCTCTGGGGCCCCATGAATCTTACCCTCAACAGGGTGCTATTAATATCTATGCCCGAACGGTGGGAAAAAATGTGGTAACAACGATAGGTGAGGTGCCACGAGTAACAGTGGTACAGATTGGTAACTCTGTTAAAACTTACAAAATTAAATGGGCAGAATAGAATGAACCATAAATTTATCCTGATAATATTATTTTGGTTTTCACCCCCTGTCTTTGCACAGACCGGAGTATTACCAGATTTTACTGCTCTGGTTGATAAGCATGGAGCTGCAGTGGTAAATATTAGTACTGTAAAAACCCATAGCCCACCCAAAAATAAGATGATTCCTGGGATGCCGAATATTCCAGAGGATAGCCCATTTTATGAATTTTTTCGTCGCCATGCTCCTCCTAACTCTATCCCTAGGGAGCAATTTCCTCATAATTCTCCCAGAGAATTCGAATCAAAATCACTGGGTTCCGGTTTTATCATTAGTGCAGATGGATATATATTGACGAATGCACATGTAGTGAGTTCAGCAGATGAGATTACTGTAAAGCTAAATGATAAAAGAGAGTTTCAGGCTGAAATAATTGGTGTTGATCGTAAGACAGATATTGCTCTCCTAAAGATTGAAGCCAAAAATTTACCGAAGGTTACCCAGGGGGATCCTAGCAAATTAAGAGTTGGTGAATGGGTTGTTGCTATTGGGTCTCCATTTGGTTTCGAGAATAGTGTAACTGCTGGCATTGTCAGCGCTAAGGGTCGATCATTAGCACAGGAGAATTATGTTCCTTTTATTCAAACTGATGTAGCTATAAATCCGGGAAATTCTGGGGGACCACTATTTAACATGAAAGGTGAGGTAGTTGGGATTAACTCACAGATATATAGTCGTACAGGCGGTTATATGGGGCTATCATTTGCAATCCCTATTGATGTTGCCGCAGATATTTCTACCCAATTAAAGGTTGCCGGAAAAGTAAGTCGCGGCAGACTTGGTGTGATGATACAGGAGGTAACTAAAGAGCTAGCTGAATCATTTGGTCTAGATAAACCCGAGGGAGCACTGGTGACTTTGGTACAAAAAGGAGGCCCTGCAGAAAAAGGCGGCCTCAAGGCGAAAGATGTAATCACTAGATTTGATGGTAAGGTTGTAAATAAATCTAGTGATTTGCCACGTATTGTCGGGGCGACAAAACCAGGATCAGATGTTTTGGTTCATGTGTGGAGGGATCGTTCGAAAAAAAAACTGATGGTACAAGTAGATGAGTTCCCGTCAGATGAGAAAGACGCCAGTCTTGAGAATAAGAAAAATAAAAAAACTGATGTATATAATCGCATAGGACTTGCGCTAAGAGAACTCTCTGATAATGAGAAGAAACAACTTGAGATTAATAACGGGTTACTAGTAGAAGGCATTCGGCAGGGGGTTGCCAGTCGTAGCGGAATGCGGCCTAACGATATAATTCTAGGGATCAATAATAAAGATGTAACAACAGTTGGGCGATTCAAGAAATTGCTTGGTAAAATCAGGAAAGGACGTAATATTGCTTTACTGATAAGACGTGGAAAGACAACGTATTTCATCACCATGAAACTAAATGGAGGCGAAAATAAATAATGCCAGAATCAGCTGAGCTTATTTTATATGTCCGAAAAGATTGTCACCTCTGTTCTGAGATGATCTCTGATTTAAATAAATTGCAGGCGAAGCTTTGCTTTCATTTGGAGTTAATAGATGTGGATAGCAGCCTAAGTTTAGTAGAAAAATATGGTGAATTTGTTCCCGTACTTATGGGAAAGAATGAGGAAGTTTGTCATTTTCATCTGGACCCTAAAGCTCTAGATGCTTATTTAGCCAAAATTCGCTAGAATGTACGCTTATTGAAAGAAAGTTGAGTGGTCATAAGTTTCTGGGATCAATCCAGAAATTTATGAGGGCACAATATGTGCCCTTTTTAGTTTCTCTGGTACTGATCTTTGACCATTATTATCCCTGATCATCGGACTCCTATCTCAAATGCAGCAAATTCGTAATTTTTGTATCATTGCACATATTGACCACGGTAAGTCTACTTTGGCTGATCGTATCATTCATCTATGCGGCGGTTTGGCAGACCGCGAAATGGAAGCGCAAGTATTAGATTCCATGGACCTGGAACGTGAACGTGGAATTACTATAAAAGCGCAAACGGTTGCACTTGAATATATTTCCAGTGAAGGTAAGTCTTATCTTTTGAATCTGATTGACACGCCCGGCCATGTAGACTTCTCGTACGAAGTGTCTCGATCTATTGCCGCTTGCGAAGGGGCATTGCTGATTGTTGATGCATCACAAGGTGTTGAAGCCCAGACTGTAGCAAACTGTTATGCTGCAATTGAGCAAGATATTGAGGTGCTCCCCGTATTAAATAAAATTGATTTGCCTGCTGCAGAGCCCGCAAGAGTTATCGATGAGATTGAAGATATCATTGGAATTGATGCCAAAGATGCTTTGTGTGTCAGTGCTAAGACAGGAGAAGGTGTAAGGGATATTTTAGAAGAAATAATTAGAAAGGTTCCTTCACCGAAAGGGGATCCTGCAGCGCCACTGAAAGCTCTTATTATAGACTCGTGGTTTGATAATTATGTCGGAGTTGTTATGTTGGTAAGGGTGGTAGATGGAACCCTAAAACCTAAAGATAAAATCTTACTCATGGCGAGTAAAACCGATCATTTATGTGAAGAAGTTGGCGTATTCACACCAAAATCGGAAAGTCGTTTGTCTTTAAGTGCAGGAGAAGTCG
Organism: uncultured Nitrosomonadaceae bacterium; assembly: GCA_905612245.1. Classification (GTDB taxonomy): domain Bacteria; phylum Pseudomonadota; class Gammaproteobacteria; order Burkholderiales; family Nitrosomonadaceae; genus BJGV01. The sequence continues at coordinate 9,861 of CAJQRL010000053.1, forward strand.
GCTTCATTATTTCTGGCATTAAAGAACTAAAGTCTGCAAAGGTAGGCGATACAGTTACTCTGGCAAAATCCCCTGCCGTTGTTCCATTAAATGGGTTTAAAGAGATTAAGCCGCAAGTATTTGCTGGGCTCTATCCAATTGAGTCAAATCAATACGAGTCATTACGGGATGCACTTGAGAAATTAAAACTCAATGATTCTTCGTTGCAGTATGAGCCCGAAACATCACAAGCCTTAGGCTTTGGTTTTCGTTGTGGGTTTCTCGGATTATTACATCTAGATATTGTGCAGGAGAGATTAGAGCGAGAATACAAAATAGATCTCATTACAACTGCACCAACAGTAGTCTGTGAGATAGTTATGCGTGATGGTACAGTAATAGAAATTGATAACCCATCTAGAATGCCTGAACCTGCAAAGATCGAAGAAATACGGGAGCCAATTATAGATGCAACTATTCTTGTTCCTCAGGAGTATGTCGGCGCTATTATTACTCTGTGCATAAATAAAAGGGGAATACAGAAAAATTTGCAGTACATGGGAAGGCAGGTAATGCTTACCTTTGAGTTGCCGCTAAACGAAGTGGTTATGGATTTTTTTGATAAGCTGAAATCTACAAGTCGTGGATATGCTTCGCTGGATTATGAATTTAAGGAATATCGTGCTGCCGACTTAGTCAAGCTCGATATACTTATTAATGGAGAAAAAGTAGATGCTTTGTCATTAATAGTGCACCGGTTGAATAGCAACTATCGTGGGCGAGAGTTGGTACAAAAGATGCGCAGTTTGATCCCTCGTCAAATGTTTGATATTGCAGTACAGGCTGCGATTGGTTCTCACATTATTGCCAGAGAGAGTATCAAAGCATTACGTAAAAATGTTCTTGCTAAATGTTATGGTGGTGACATTAGTCGAAAAAGAAAATTATTAGAGAAACAGAAGGCGGGAAAGAAAAGAATGAAAAATGTGGGGAATGTGCAGATTCCACAAGAAGCATTTTTAGCAATATTGCAGGTAGGTGATAAATAGGAAAAGGAAGAATTTAGAGATTAACTACACAAATAAATGTGTGGCATCTTGTTTTGTAGGCTAACAAATATTATTTAATAGGGCGCGGAATGAACTTTCCTCTCATCATGTTGATCTTGCTGACAGTTACTGGAGGGATTTGGCTGCTTGATTATTTTGTATTACGGCATAATCGTACAAAAGAAGATGATGAGCCGTGGTGGATAGAATATCCGAAAAGTTTTTTTCCGGTAATCCTTATTGTATTCTGTTTGCGGTCTTTCTTAGTGGAGCCGTTCAAGATTCCATCAGGCTCAATGATTCCAACCTTGCTGGTAGGAGATTTTATTCTGGTAAATAAATATACCTATGGAGTTCGGTTGCCAGTGATTAATCAAAAAGTGTTTGATATGAATAAACCTGAGCGTGGTGAGGTAATGGTGTTTCGTTACCCTGATGATCCATCAATGGACTACATCAAACGTATAGTAGGAATTCCTGGAGACTTAATAACATATCGTAATAAGCGCCTGACCATTAATGGTTCTTCGGTGAAGATGAAGTCAACGGGTGAGTATACATATGTTGAGTCTGGTATAAACCATGTGTATAGCCAAGGTTATTTAGAATCAATGAATGGGAATGATCACACTATAATTATTAATCCGGTAGCGCCTAGCATACAGCTTTCTGGTGTGCGCCAATTCCCATCGTATGAAAATTGCGACTACAATCATTCTGGATTTACCTGTAAGGTACCTGCTGGGAATTATTTCACAATGGGAGATAACCGTGATAGTAGTAGTGATAGCCGTTACTGGGGGTTTGTTCCTGAGCGTAATATAGTTGGCAAGGCATTTATGGTCTGGTGGAATTTCCGTGATCTAAGTCGGATTGGGTTACCAATCAAATAGCTGGAAATAATGCTTAAATCTTAGGGAATATTATGTGGCGCGACATAGGGTACAGACAAAGGGGTATGGGTCTGTTAGCCTTAATATTCTGGGCGCTAGTATCCGTTTTTGTTTTTATGGTTGCGCTGAAGATACTTCCAGTATACAAAGAAAATATGGCTATAAAAAAAACTTTATCAGCTATGGCCAGTGACTCTATTTTACAGAATGGAGAGAAATGGGAAATAAGGAAGTCGTTTAATGAGCGTGCTGACATAGATGATATTAGCTCTGTTAACGGAGGCGATCTAGAAATTGATAAGGAAGACGGAAGAATAGTGCTGGGTATCGCTTATTCAGTTAAGACACCGTTATTCGCGAATATTTCTTTGTATATCGATTTTAACGAGAGTAGCGGAAAGTAAGTGGCGACAATTAAATATAGATTATATACAAGCTTATCAAGAGATGGATAGTAACGTACTTTGTCGGAGAATCGGTTATAGCTTCAGTAATCCTGATCTTTTATATCAGGCGCTGACTCATCGCAGTCATAGCCACCCGCATAACGAACGTCTTGAGTTTCTTGGCGATAGTGTTCTTAACTGTGCAGTGGCAGGTTTGGTATTCAGACACTTCTCAAGTCTTCCGGAAGGCAATTTAACTAGACTGCGGGCTAATCTAGTTAATCAGAAAGCATTATTTGAGTTAGCAAAAACACTTGATCTAGGAAATCAAATTAGACTTGGTGAGGGGGAGCTTAAAAGTGGTGGATGTAATCGTCCTTCAATTCTTGCAGATGCACTAGAAGCTATTTTGGGTGCGGTCTATCTTGATGGGGGTTTTGCAAGATCTGAGGAAGTTGTCATTGCTCTCTTTACCCCACTACTTCCCAAATTCGATGCGCAAAATTCAGGTAAAGATCCAAAAACTATTTTACAAGAATATTTACAAGGCCATAAACTGATGTTACCAAAATACTCAATTATTGTTACCAGTGGGGAAGCTCACCAGCAAAAATTTCGTGTGGAGTGTACCATCCCTAAACTTAGCATCTGTGCCATTGGTGAAGGCTCGAGTCGTCGTAGTGCAGAGCAGGAAGCAGCAAAAGAAGCCTATGAACAAATACACCTACATAATTAGAGGCTAGAGATGAAGCATATTGATTTTGATTTTTTGGATATAGACTATTTAGTCTTAGCTAAATATATTTTTAGATCATGAGCGCTCTAGACTTTCATACCGGATATATTGCTATTGTTGGGCGACCGAATGTTGGCAAATCAACATTGCTGAATCGTTTGGTCGGGCAAAATATAAGCATCACTTCAAAAAAGGCACAGACAACAAGGCATCGTATTAATGGTGTTTTGACTGATGAGCAGTCACAGTTTATTTTTGTCGATACACCTGGCTTTCAGATGCAGTATATGAACAAATTAAATAGTGTGATGAATCGTACCGTCACAAAAAGTATGTATGGCGTAGATGTTGTGATATTTGTGATTGAAGCGTTATATTTTGATGAACGGGATGAACACGTTTTAAAACTCTTACCTGTCGACAAACCAGTAATTCTTGCTATTAATAAAGTAGATCGTATATCAGATAAATCAAGGCTGCTTCCATTCCTTGAGAAACTTTCTAAAGTATTTTCTTTCTCGTCGATGATTCCTGTAAGTGCTGAACGTGGAACGCAGACCGAAGAATTAATACAGGCAATTCGTCCCTATTTACCAGAAGGCCCACCATTATTTAGCAGAGATGAGGCTACAGATCGTAGCGAACGATTTCTTGCAGCTGAGTTGATACGTGAGAAATTATTTCGTTTGTTGTGGGATGAAATACCTTATTCCACTAGTGTTGCTATAGATCAATTTACAAATGAAAGTGGCCTAAGAAAAATCCATGCTTCTATTATTGTGGATAGAAAGAACCAAAAGGCTATGATCATAGGTAAGAATGGTGAGGAGCTAAAGTTAATCGCAACTCAGGCTCGCATAGATATGGAGAAACTTTTTGGTGGAAAGGTATATCTTAAAGTGTGGGTAAAGGTTAAAAGTGGATGGGCTGATGATTTGCGAGCACTAAAAACTCTGGGTTATGAGTGAATTTATAGAGCTTGATTGATATAAAATAATCTTAGAATCAAAATTTATGACAGCTGATAAAATGCGGCAAGATGGGCAACCTGCTTTTGTGCTGCATACCTATCCCTATCTGGAGACTAGTCTCTTAGTGGAGACTTTTACAAGAAATTTAGGACGAGTTCCATTGGTGGCAAAAGGGGCAAAGCGCCCTAAATCTGCTCTTAGAGGACTATTGGTGGCATTTCAACCATTACAGCTTACTTGGGCAGGAAAGTCAGAATTAAGAACACTTCATAAGGCAGAATGGCAGGGCGGGCAGCAACCTTTACGGGGAATGGCCCTAATCTGTGGTTTTTATTTGAATGAATTATTAATAAGGCTATTGCATCGTGATGATCCTCATGAGCAGTTATTCGATTACTATCAAGATACTTTATCTGCATTGAATACACAGCAAGACTACACTCCTATCCTGCGCCAATTCGAGAGGCGCATGTTGATAGAGCTAGGTTATGCTTTGACACTTAACGAAGATGTTGCATCAGGTAAGCCACTGGATTTAGATGAAGAGTATTGTTACGAAGTAGAACGAGGACCAATAGTTGCAAGTGGAAACGATGGTAACTCCTGCCCACGACTACGTGGAAAAACTTTATTAGATATGGAAAAAAATGATTACTCTGATACTGTTACCAGACAGCAAAGTAAAGTACTTATGCGCTATATACTCGGGCATTATCTTGGCGAGAAACCATTATATAGTCGGCAACTATTGGGGGTCATGCAGACATAATGATTAAATTAGGTGTCAATATTGATCATGTTGCAACTTTACGGCAAGTGCGAGGGGTAATTTATCCATGCCCACTTGATGTGGCACTAATTGCGGAGACCGCTGGAGCAGATTCGATTACATTGCATTTACGGGAAGATAGACGTCATATCCAAGACCACGATGTAAAGGCTATACGTAATAAGATTAAAACCAGAATGAATTTGGAAAGTGCGGTGACTAATGAAATGATAGACTTTGCTTTAAGAATAAAGCCAGAGGATGTCTGCTTAGTACCGGAACGAAGAGAAGAGCTGACTACTGAAGGCGGATTAGATGTGGTAGAGCACTTCGATCAGGTAAAACGTGCCTGTAGCAGGTTGGCTGAAGCTGGTATTCAGGTCTCACTATTTATTGATGCTGATCTTGTACAGATTGATGCAGCAGTTAGGGCAGGAGCTCCGGTAATTGAGATTCATACAGGGCACTATTCTGATGCGTCAACTGCAGGAGAGCAGCAGGAGAGGTTAGAGCGGATTAGATCTGCTGTGGCACACGGAATTGATCGGGGTTTGCAGGTCAATGCAGGACATGGATTGCATTATAATAATGTGCAATCCATTGCTGCAATTTCTAATATCTCTGAGTTAAATATTGGGCATTCTATTGTTGCTCGGGCTTTATTTGTTGGCATCGAACAGGCGGTACGAGAAATGAAGAAATTAATTCTGGAAAACCAAGAATGATATATGGGATCGGGACAGATCTGGTTGAGCCTTCACGCATTGCAAGTTTGCTAGACAGGCATGGTAAGCGTTTTGCCAAGAGAATATTAACAGATAGCGAGTGGCCTGAATTTATGAGTAGCGGAAAACAAGCTATGTTTTTAGCTAAGCGTTTTGCAGCTAAAGAGGCATTTTCCAAAGCAATGGGAACCGGACTACGTCACCCTGTTAATTTAAACTATATTGGGGTTGCCCACGACCACCTAGGTAAGCCTTATTATGACTTGCATCCTGAGCTGGAGATCTTAATTAAGAATGAGGGTATTACTAGTCACCATCTTTCAATGAGTGACGAGATGAATTTGGCTTGTGCTTTTGTAATTCTGGAAAAATAATGCCACTTGGTCAAATCATGTGTGATATTGCAGGCACAGAACTTACAATAGATGACAAGAGGAGGCTCCAACATCCTATGACTGGTGGTGTAATCTTATTCGCACGTAATTACTCATCACTCCAGCAGTTAACAGACTTAACTACCGAAATTCATTCGCTAAGAACTCCTTCTTTACTGGTTGCGGTAGACCATGAAGGTGGAAGGGTTCAGCGTTTTAAAAATGGTTTCACACGGCTTCCTGCTATGCGTGAGCTAGGAAAAATTTGGGATGAGTACCCTATTAGGGCGCATCGTTTGGCACAACTAACAGGCTACGTACTAGCAGCAGAATTGCGTGCTTGTGGTATAGACCTAAGCTTCACACCTGTGCTTGACATAGATTATCAGCAGAGCTGCGTAATAGGAGATCGTGCATTCCATCGCAAACCGCAGGTTATAGGGGAATTGGCTCATAGTTTGATGAAGGGCCTAAAATTAGGCGGTATGGAAGCGATTGGGAAACACTTTCCTGGTCATGGTTACATACAAGAAGACTCTCATATTGAAATGCCAGTAGATAAGCGTAGTTATGCGGATATTAAAATGGATGACCTGATTCCGTTTCGAGAAATGATTAAACATGGTCTTGCTGGCATTATGCCAGCTCATGTTATATATCCTAAAATTGATTCACAGCCTGCTGGATTCTCAACAGTATGGTTACAAAAAATTTTACGTAGTGAGCTTGAATTTGATGGCTGTATTTTTAGTGATGACCTTAGCATGGAGGGTGCTGTAGTTGCTGGTAATATAGTACAACGTGCTGAAATTGCGTTCAATGCAGGCTGCGATATGGTGCTAGTGTGTAATGATCCTCATGCAGCAGATAAATTATTAGCAGAGTTGGAATGGAAAATGCCGGCAGCTAGTCTTGCTCGTTTGAACCGTATGCGAGGACACCCCCATTCTGATTCAGTAGCTAAGTTACATGAGAATCCCGGTTTTATTCAGTCAGCACAGGAGGTTGGGAATATAGGGGCCAGTACTGGATAATTATCGCTAGAATGATTAATGCCTGTAATTACTGAATTGAGAATTAATGTGCTATTTATTACCCCTAGCTTAACTTCTACTAAATCTCAATTCTATATTTCTAATTTATTTCAAAAAACCAAAACTGTTTCAATACATTATCTTATTTTTTCTTCATATAGAATGTGAACTCTTTATCAGTTTCTGAAAGAGAAAGCAGAACATTTCCAGTCTGGTCAGAAAAAACTTGAAAATCAATGGCTGATCCGGGATCAGTAGCAATTATCTTAAGTACTTGCCCCGAAGTCATATCAGCCAAATATTTTTTTGAACGCAAAATTGGAAGTGGGCAATTAAGGCCGCGTACATCAAGTTCTTTATCAAAATTCATGCTTTCTTCTCTCAAAAGGAGATTACTAATAATTGGAGGATTATAAAACTATCGCTTGTAAAGAATCTAGTAGATATGGGTAAATTATAAAAGATGAGTTACGATAGAGTAACTAACAGCAAAATATTTAGGTTTGATCATTATGTCAGCGAATCCTTCATTTGAGTTACTCGGGCCACTATTACCAATAAGAGGGGTATCTCTTGGTGTTGCTGAAGCAGGCATCAAGCAGGCCAATCATAGAGATTTATTACTAATTGAATTAAATGAAGGTACAAAAGTCTCAGGAGTATTTACACAAAATAAATTTTGTGCCGCGCCGGTAATAGTGGCTAAGGAACATATTTTAAGAAAAAAATCGGGTTCTTCTATTCGTGCTTTAATTGTAAATACAGGGAGCGCTAACGCGGGAACCGGTGAAGAAGGAATTACACACACACGGTCTATTTGTTCAGAGCTAGCCCGGTTGTTGGGTTGTGATGTAAGTCAGGTATTGCCATTTTCTACTGGAGTAATTTTGGAGCGATTACCGGTAGAAAAAATTATTTTAAATTTACCAAAAGTAGTAGCTAATCTTAAGCCAGACAATTGGCATTCTGCGGCACAGACAATCTTGACCACAGATACCGTACCCAAAGCAATATCTAAGAAAATTTTACTTGGTGGCTCAATGGTCACTATTACTGGTGTTGCTAAAGGCTCAGGTATGATCCGCCCGAATATGGCGACTATGTTGAGCTACTTGGCTACCGATGCAGCAGTAAGTCAGCCATTATTAAATAAGATGATACAAAATGTAGCAGATAACTCATTCAATCGGATTACCGTGGATGGCGATACTTCAACTAATGATTCTTTTATTTTAATTGCCACAGGCTGTGCTGGTAATTTAGAAATCTTTGATCAGGAGAGCCCAGAGTACAAAGAACTACAAGATGCGGTAACAGAAGTGGCGGTACATCTTGCAAAGGCAATTGTAAAAGATGGCGAAGGAGCAACAAAATTTATAACGGTGAAGATTGAGAGTGGAAGAGATTCAGATGAATGTGCCAAGATTGCATATGCTATTGCGCATTCTCCATTAGTTAAAACTGCATTTTTTGCATCTGATCCAAATCTGGGGAGAATAATTGCTGCTATTGGTTATGCTGGAGCAGAAGATCTTGATATAGATATCTTACAACTCTATCTTGATGATGTGCTGGTATTTGAGAATGGTGGACGAGCAAGAAATTATAGTGAGGAAGAAGGGGCCAGAGTAATGGGTCAGCCTGAAATTACTGTGCGTGTTGTACTAAATCGAGGGGAAAGCTCTACTACTGTATGGACCTGTGACTTTTCTTACGATTATGTAAAAATAAATTCTGATTATCGAAGTTAATTTCTGGAACATGAATAGTAATTAGCAAAATATATCTGTATCAATAAACCAAATTTCTATTTATCTAACGTATGCCTATCCCTGTTATTGAAGTAGTCGTTGCAGTAATAATTAAGTCTGATAGAAGTTTTCTTCTGGCTCGTAGACCTGAAAATAAGCCCTGTGGAGGTTATTGGGAGTTTCCAGGTGGAAAAATAGAGCCTGGTGAATCTCGTCCGCATGCTCTTAATCGTGAGTTGATGGAAGAATTGGGCATACAAATAGAGCTTTCCTATCCGTGGATTACTCTCGATTATAAGTATTCCCACGCAACTGTTCGGCTTTTCTTTTATAGAATAGAAAAATGGCATGGGGAACCATATGCAAAGGAGAATCAGGAGTTAAGCTGGCAGCTTGCAGATGATATTAAAGTTGCACCTATGTTACCTACTAACGTACCAGTATTACGGGCGCTTAGCTTACCGCCGGTCTACCAAATTACCAATGCAACTGATCTAGGTGTAGAAAATACATTAATTAAACTGAAAAATTCATTTCAGCAGGGCACAAAATTAGTACAGATACGTGAACCAGAAATGATAAAAAATGATTTGCGCTTATTTGCACATAAAGTGGTTGAACTTGCTCATTTTTATGGTGTAAAAGTATTGATAAATGCGGATACAGAGTTATCTAGAGAGATCGGAGTGGATGGCATACATTTTTCTTCAGCACAATTAATGGAA
>CAJQRL010000054.1 GCA_905612245.1 uncultured Nitrosomonadaceae bacterium
GTAAAGGCACTATCGGTTGGCTTTGGGCGGTTGGCGTAATATGTGAAATAGGTATATTTTTTCTTATACCTAGACTAATGAACTGGCTTAGCTTAAAGCAGGTGCTTGCGTTTAGTTTTTGTTGTGCAGTAATACGATTTTTAATGATAGGTTGGGGGGTGGAATGGCCGGCAATTGTTCTGCTTGCACAAATTTTGCACGCTGCAACGTATGGGGCGCACCATGTTGCAGCGATGATGGTGATACACCATTTCTTTCGTGGGCGCCATCAAGCTAAAGGACAGACTTTTTATACGAGTTTTACATTCGGGATTGGCGGGGCACTCGGCGGGATATTTAGTGGTTATGCATGGGGGTGGATGGGGCCAGAATTTACATTTAGTATAAGTGCATTAGCTGCGTTCCTAGGCCTAGGATTAATAGTATGGAAAGTTAACATTAAATAGCAAATAAGAGAGAAAAATAGTGGGTTATATTATTTATATAATTACATTATGAGATAATCTTGTTTTAAATAAGACATTTTTTAGTAATGCAAACTTTATACAATAAACTTTGGAAGGATCATGTGGTACGTGATGGGGCTGATGAAACGGCACTGATTTATATTGACCGTCATCTGGTGCATGAAGTTACTAGTCCGCAAGCATTCGAATCATTAAAAATTGCTGGGCGCAAACCCTGGCGTCTAGATTCAGTTCTCGCTGTAGCAGACCACAATGTGCCAACTACCAATCGTACTAATGGAATAAGTGATCCAATTTCACGGTTACAGGTTGAGACTCTTGACCAAAATTGTGAGGAACTGGGTATCACCGAATTTAAGATGAACGATCTGCGCCAGGGAATTGTTCATGTAATTGGCCCGGAGCAAGGCGCGACGCTACCTGGTATGACAGTAGTATGTGGTGACTCACATACCAGTACACATGGTGCATTTGCTTGTCTTGCTTTTGGAATAGGTACATCTGAGGTAGAGCATGTGCTTGCAACTCAGTGTTTGTCGATAAAAAAAGCATTAGAGATGAAAATTCTAGTAGAAGGAAAGCTTTGTCCCGGCGTTACAGCCAAGGATGTGGCGCTTGCTATTATTGGAAAAATTGGAACAGCCGGAGGCACTGGGTATGCCATTGAATTTTCTGGTGGGACTATTAGCGACCTTTCCATGGAAGCTCGTATGACGCTTTGCAATATGGCAATCGAAGCAGGTGCACGTGCTGGTATGATTGCTGTAGACGATACCACTATTGAATATATTAGTGGACGACCATTTGCCCCAAAAGGGGATTTATGGGAGAAAGCGGTTAGTTATTGGCGAACACTTAGAAGCGATGAAGGTGCAAAATTTGATCATGTTGTAAATATTGATGCAACACAAATTAAGCCGCAGGTGACTTGGGGAACATCTCCTGAAATGGTTACAACGGTTGATGGCAGAGTTCCCAATCCGTTAAAAATTACTGATCCAGTGAAACGTAATGATATGCAACGTGCTTTGGATTACATGGGGCTTGTACCTGATATGTTGATCAGCGAAATTTATCTAGATAAAGTTTTTATTGGCTCTTGTACCAACTCACGGATTGAAGATCTAAGAGCGGCAGCAGAGGTAGTAAAAGGAAGACATATTGCAAAAAATATTGGGCTTGCAATGGTTGTTCCAGGCTCTGGCTTAGTAAAGCTTCAGGCAGAAGAAGAGGGATTAGATAAGGTATTTCTTAAGGCAGGGTTTGAATGGCGTGAACCAGGTTGTTCAATGTGCCTTGCGATGAATGATGACTACCTTTCGCCAGGTGAACGCTGCGCTTCTACATCTAATCGTAATTTTGAGGGTAGGCAAGGGCAGGCTGGTCGCACTCATTTAGTAAGTCCTGCAATGGCGGCAGCAGCAGCAATAGCTGGCCATTTTACAGATGTTCGGAATATATAATAAGCACATAAAATTTTCTTGTTAAGCATTTCTAAAGCCAGAATTTAATTTAATTTTGTAAATTGTTAGTTAATCTGACAAGTATATTTTTTAAAATAAAAAAAGAGTAATTTATTCAATGGAAAAATTTATTGGTTGTAAGGGGTTGGTTGCTCCACTAGATCGTGCAAATATCGATACAGATGCAATTATTCCTAAGCAATTTTTAAAATCAATAGAGCGATCTGGTTTTGGCCGATATTTATTTGATGAGTGGCGTTATCTGGACCATGGAGAGCCAGGAAAAGAAGTTTCTCAGCGCATACTAAACCCGGATTTTATTCTTAATCAGAATCGATTTCAGGGAGCGAAAATTTTATTGACGCGTGCAAATTTTGGATGCGGGTCGAGTCGAGAGCATGCTCCATGGGCTCTTCAGGACTACGGGTTTCAAGTGATACTTGCTCCTAGTTATGCCGATATATTTTTTAATAATTCATTTAAAATTGGGTTGTTGCCCATTGTTCTTAAAGAGAATATTGTGGATCAGATATTTCGTGAGGTGAATTTGAATGTAGGGTACTCTCTTGCTGTTAATTTAGAAGAGCAGACAGTTGTCACACCTGCTGGTGAGGTGCATACCTTTGATATTGATTCATTTCGGAAAGAAAATCTGCTGAATGGGTTGGATGAGATTGGACTTACGTTGCAGTATGCAAGCAAGATAAAGAGCTTTGAGGATAAGAGGCGTATTGAGCAACCATGGTTATTTACCTAACATATATATTTAGAACTACTGGCTGAGAAAAAATTTATGAAGATTGCAGTCTTACCTGGTGATGGTATTGGCCCAGAAATCGTTGCTCAAGCAGTGCGTGTATTAGAAGTACTCACGAGTGATGGAATGAAATTTGAGTTAGAGACGGCTCTATTGGGAGGGTGTGCAGTTGACGCCACCGGCAACCCGTTTCCTGAGGAAACTCGCAAGCTTGCTATAGAAGCAGATGCTTTGTTATTAGGAGCTGTCGGGGGTTCACAGTATGACGAACTTCCACGTGAAAAACGTCCGGAACGGGGTTTGCTATCCATTCGTAAAGACCTAAATCTTTTTGCCAATTTACGTCCAGTGATGCTTTATTCAGAGCTTGAGGATGCCTCGACACTAAAACCTGAAGTTATCTCAGGCCTGGATATTTTGATTATTCGCGAGCTAACAGGTGATATTTATTTTGGTGAGCCGCGTGGAATCAAATTGCATGATGATCAGCGCCTGGGATTTAATACTATGATTTATAGTGAGGCTGAAATATATAGAATTGCCCATGTTGCCTTCCGGGTCGCGCGTAAGCGTAATAAAAAACTTTGTTCAGTGGATAAAATGAACGTACTTGAATGCTCACAACTGTGGCGCGATGTTGTAATAGAGGTTTCCCAGGAATATCGAGACGTGGAGCTTTCACATATGTTGGTAGATAATGCTGCGATGCAGCTGGTATTGGAACCAAAACAATTTGATGTGATAGTTACAGGAAATATGTTCGGTGATATCTTATCTGATGAAGCTTCAATGCTTACTGGTTCCATAGGCATGCTGCCATCAGCATCTCTGGATGATAAGAATAAAGGATTGTATGAACCCATACATGGTTCAGCTCCAGATATAGCAGGTAAAAATATTGCTAATCCATTGGCAACTATCTTGTCGGTAGCAATGATGTTGCGCTACACTTTCAATCATGAAGAGGCGGCTGTACGTATTGAGAACTCAGTAAAGAAGGTGCTGGCTCAGAATTATCGTACTAGAGATATTTGCGAACCGGGAATGAAGGAAATTGGAACAGCAGAAATGGGTGATGCTGTTTTAAAGAATTTATAAGTGCAGAAAGATAGAATTTTTATTTGTTAATCCAATTTTTATCTTATCTAGTTTTTGAGAAAAAGGAGCTTGAATGAAGCGGGTAGGTTTTGTTGGTTGGCGTGGCATGGTCGGGTCTGTACTAATGCAGAGGATGCGCGAAGAGAAAGATTTTGACCTGGTAGAGCCAGAGTTTTTTACTACATCTCAGCTGGGTGGCATTGGTCCGGATATTGGTAGGGAGGTCTTGCCGCTTAAAGATGCGTATAACATTAGCCAGCTCAAAGGAATGGATATTATCATTTCCTGTCAGGGTGGAGATTATACTTCTAAAGTCTACAAAAAATTACGGAAGACAGGTTGGGTAGGCTATTGGATTGATGCTGCTTCTACTCTGCGGATGGAAGAGGGTTCGGTAATTATACTCGATCCGGTAAATTTGCCGATCATTAAGCAGGCTGTACATGATGGCGAGAAAAGCTATATTGGTGGCAATTGTACGGTAAGCCTGATGCTTATGGCAGTGGGAGGATTACTTAAAAATAATATGGTTGATTGGATGAGCGCCATGACTTATCAAGCAGCCTCTGGCGCAGGTGCAAAAAATATGCGCGAATTGTTAGTGCAGATGGGTGAAGCTCATCGCGTGGCAGAAAATTTATTAGATGATCCTGCTTCTGGCATATTAGAGATTGATCGAAAGGTGGCGGGCTCCTTGCGGGATGAGGGGTTCCCCACTGCAAATTTTGGTGTTCCACTTGCGGGAAGTTTAATCCCCTGGATTGACAAAGACCTTGGCAACGGCCAAAGCCG
>CAJQRL010000055.1 GCA_905612245.1 uncultured Nitrosomonadaceae bacterium
ACTGATTCAGAATGGAACCGCGTATACAGTAAGCCGCAAAGGCTTCAAATTGATGGTCATATGAGCCTTTATAACGCTTGATTGCGTCCATTAGGCCAGCTATTCCAGCCTGAATAAGATCATCTATAAGTACGCAGGCAGGTAGTTTTGCCCTTATGTGCTCGGCTATACGTTTTACAAGTGGTGTAAATTGCTTGATAAACTGTTCCTCATCAATATTTTCTATAGAGGTACTTAAAGTAGAAGTATTCATAGTTGTAATATTTATTTAAATTATTATGCCAACATGGCTGATTAAAACTTATGGACCCGTTAACCTTTCATCATCATTTACAAATGCAAACTAATTCCTATATATAAGCCCCAGGCTAAAAAAAGAGCTATGACAGATCCCAAGGCAAGGTTCAGCATGTCTTCACTCTTCTTGTCCCCTAAATTAAGGCTCTGTTGGATGCTTGTAATTTGTGACATAGCTTGTGGCTCCATTCTTAAATTAAAGTGACAATTGAGCCTAAATTAGGCTTGTTTTTTCTTCTTTAGCGTTTTACAGCTCCTACATATAGTCTGAGTATTATCAGCTTGAGATTGTTCCATCTCATTAGCCATCCTATCTAAAACTCCTGCAATATTTGTATGCTCCTCAACTTGTAGTTGAACTCAACTACATTTTTATTCTGATGAAATTTCAGATATTCTATATAAAAATGCATTTAAAGCATATTATAACGTATAATATGCATTAGGTGTATATATTTATGGGGGTCCTTTAGTGTCAATTACTACAGTGGCTAAATTAATTAGAACTGCCCGAAACGAGCATAGTCAGAAGGAATTTGCTCTAGAATTAGGCGTGAAACAATCATCTATTAGCCGTTATGAAAGCGGGAAGGTGAACCCATCAGTACAGGTAATTGAGCACTGTATGCGCCTGGTGCATTCGGAAGGAACTGAGTTAATACCAACAGCAGATGAATTAGCATTAAAAATAAAGGCAGGACTTGCCGAAGCAGGTCAGGGCAGATTGAGGCTAGCACTTGAAAGGCTTATTGAAGTTCTTGCTAAGGATCGTACGGTTAACGGACTTTAAAAACTAAACGAGAGCGGACCCTAACCAGTCATTCAGGCCTAATTTATAATCTATTGCCTAACATACACTTACAAGCTAAAAAATAAATTACCGATAGGCAAAGAATAGATTAAAAGGGAAGGGTAGGTAGTAGCGAAGAGGAGACTCCTCTTCTTTACTCCATCCATACTTCTCATTCATACATTTATCAATCTCGTTTTTAATAAATTCTTTATCCTGTAAATTTCCAGATTTTATTGCTGATTGATTAGCGCCTTGCTTGCAATGCAGCAGGTCTAAATAGCTACCTGTTTGTTTTTTTGTTGGGTGTTCCCAGCGGGTGGTGGTAGCGCAGCTACTCAAGGCAGCAGTAATACAAATAATTATAATAAATTTATACATTTCAAAAATTTAAATAAGGAAGAGCCCTGATATAATTGGATGGAGCGTCTGCTTTTAGGGTCTATCGTACAGGATAATAATAATTAATTTATGTGTTATTTATCTAAATTATTACCAATGCTTTATTAGTAATAGATGTTAATTAACAATAACTGCGCTTGTTAAAGTTCCGAAAACTGATACAGCAACAAGAGGAAAAACAAAATAGACTACCGGAAGAGAGAGGATAATCAATGATTTTTGTATCTCCCTAAGGCCTGATCTGTCGAGTGCTGATGTTAACTTAGATGACAGAAAATAACCGGACACAATTACTATCCCTGATAAAATCATGGTTATTATAGGAATCACAACGTCTTCTGACTGAGTAAAATTTAATGAACGGCTAATGGTCGTAGTTAGCCCACTATTATTTGCAGTAGACATTAAACAGAATCCTGCTAAAAGATGTAGAAAAATTCTAAAGCGTGGTGATTTGTGCCATTCCATTTAATTATTCCCTGTCATAATACGACTGATATTCATTTCAATATTTTTAGATTAAGTCTATTCTTCTCAAGGGTATAAAATAATTCCCCAAAGCTTGTTGCTCTATTCGGAACTAAAAAATACAGCCCTAGAATCCGAGGAAGGAATGCTGGATAGGGGCCAATAGGGCGTTAAGATCTATTATTTTTTGTGTTCCAGTTTCATCACATCTTCTATTTTCATGCCCATTTTTGATTCGCCACCAAAGACAGTTCCTACCTTTTTCTTGTCTAAATTTTCTAAATTCAGGGAATAGACTGCTTTAGGAAGCGGGAAGTATTTAACTTCTTCTACCAGCGCCTGACCTTTCGTCATGTAGAAATCAATAAGATCTCTTACTTCTGGTCTTTCTGCTGCCTTTACATTGACGTAAATGAAAATTGGTCGTGATAAAGGTTGATAAGTTCCATTTGCAACTGTTTCATAGGATGGGAGTACGCCTCCATTACCAGCATCTATGGCCACAGCGTTAAGTTTCTTCCTGTTCTCTACATAATAAGCAAAACCAAAAAAAGCAAGACCGTTTTTATCTCTTGATACACCTTGAACCAGAACATTATCATCTTCAGATGCTGTGAAATCCCCTCTACTTGATTTAGATTTACCAACAATCGCTTCAGTAAAATAATCGAAAGTGCCTGAATCTGCACCTGCGCCATAGAGCTTGAATTTTGCATTTGGCCATGCCGGGTTTATCTGGTTCCAGCTATTAATTTTATTTTGGGCAGCAGGCCCCCACATTTTCTTCAACTCTGCTACGGTTATAGTCTTACTCCAATTATTTTTTGGGTGGATTACAACTGTTAATGCATCAAATGCTACGGGCATTTCAACATACTCAATACCCGCTTTTTTACATTTATCCATTTCTTTCTGCATTATGGGGCGAGAAGCGTTTGTAATATCTACCTCTCCTCTGCAGAATTTCTTAAAACCACCGCCTGTTCCGGATATGCCAACTGTTACCCTAGCTTTTCCTCGTTTGGCAATTTGAAAATCTTCTGCTACTGCTTCGGTAATAGGATAGACAGTGCTGGAACCGTCAATTCTTATTGTTCCAGCATTTCCAATACCGATACCAGCAAAGCTAATAAATAGGGCCCCTAAGGTTACTAAAGTGCCAGGCATATTAGAATTCAATAATTTCATTATCCTATTTCCTATTTATAAATTAGATAGCTATTTGAGTTCTAAACATGAATGTATTTAGTCCATCCGGTTTTCCACCATTTGAACGCTTAATTAGCGGGGAGTTATCTATTTCAATGATCCTATCAAAACCAAACATTAAGCGGACATTTTCATTTGCATACCAGTTCAAAGCAAAACTAAAGTTTTTCATGGAGCCGCCTTTATATGCTCCGTCATTCATGTTTATTCCACCAACACGTGCGGCTACTTCCCACGCACCCAGTCCGCCACTAGCCAAACTAAATGCATTTTTTGGTTTTAATCTTCTAAACAACCCATCCCTATAGGTACGTGATTCACCGGTCAGAGTTACAGCTGCCTCACCGTACCAGCCATGAAAATCAAGAGTAGTCCCATACGCACTACCAGTTGTACTACTACGCTGCACCCAGGACCGGGTAAACTCACCGCCGAGACTTAAAGGGCCATATACAGCGTTTGCTTCCAATCCCACCATTTTTATATTTCTAACATGCATGATACTTGTATTAATTGGGTATAAATTACTTAGTTTATTAGTTTCATATTTATAATTTAGGGAATGAGCTGATGCACCATTTACCTGGTCATTATCACTGCTCCTCCGGTAATTTCCGGCGACCCCTAAATGAACTAGCTTTTGTATCCCATCATCATTATTAAGTATAGGGTTAAATGTCGCCCGGCCATTAACACCCCACCCCTCATCGCGGGCATTATTTTCTTGCATTCCGTCACCATATACACCCGCTTGCGTAGTCCATTTTTTTCCGTGACTAGCTAGATTCAACCCAATTGCACGCCCTACAACCGGCTTATTGAGTACATTCATCATGGATCGTCCCATAAACATCAGATCACTGGAGCCTTCAAGTAATTCACGGCTGAAAGCTTGCTTTTGATGACCAACGGTTACTTGAAGTTTTTTATCCTCAAATATTTTCAGGCCGGTATAAGCAAGTTTCAAGTCTTTTACTCTTATTTGATCACCAGCGAAATCGATGTCCGTCTTAAATTTCCATACTTTATATAATGTAGTTGTGAAACCTATACGTGCTTTAGTGATTTGTGTTCCACTATTAGCTTCTGCCAGATCGCCTCCATTTGAGAAGTGATCATTACTGCTAACTGATGCATCCGCATGCATCTTCCCACCTAATTTAAACTTGAAATTTCCGTCTGCTGACTTAGCCTGAAATCCATATTTACCTAATGTGACTTTTGTACTCTGAGAATCTTTGACTTCTTTTTCTAGAGAATCTACCTTACTGACAAGTCGCAAATGACCTTTGCGCCGCGTGACTTTTACATCTCTGAATTTCTGAATTTGTTTTTCAAGCGAATTTATTTTACGTATAAGCTGCTCATTATCAGCTTCAGCCTTTAATTCTGCGCCTCTATTTCTTAGAGGCAAGACGGCAGCAGTTTTTATCTGTTCTTTTTTATCTTGATCGCTTCTTACTCTTACTCTTCCTCTTCTTCTGTTTCTTTTAGTCATAGCATCATTTGCTGTTGCTTGTATTTGTTTTGACTTATCTTCTACCCGTTCAAATGTTCCAAGTCGTTCTCGACCCGGACCAGCCTCTGTAAATATTTGCTTAGTTGTAGTATCTACATAAAGCTCAATTGCATGGGCTCCAGATGTAGCACCTATCCATATTAGAAGAATTAGAACTGCTCTAAAGGTGCTTTTAATCAATTAGTCTCCCCGACTAAGGTGAATATGGATTTGTTCAAGTGGACGCCGCAGAGATTTTATTACAAAGAGAGACTCTTTACAAAGAAATAGCTTAAATGAAATTCCTTCCGGGCAGGACTAAATATTATCTTGTGTCTTATTTGCTATTTGCTGTTTTATAATTCTAAATTAGATGGCTATTTGAGTTCTAAACATGAATGTATTCAGGCCGTCCGGTTTTCCGCCATTTGTACGGCTGATTAGCGGAGAGTTATTAATATCAATGATCCTGTCATAACCAAACATCAGACGGACATTCTCATTTGCATACCAATTCAGCGCAAAACTAAAGTTTTTCATGGAGCCACCTTTATATGCCCCGTCATTCATGTTTATTCCACCAACTCGTGCCGCTATTTCCCATGCGCCGAATCCACCATTAGCCAGGCTAAATGTGCTCTTTGGTTTTAATCTCTTAAATACCCCATTCTTATAAGTACGTGATTCGCCCGTTAGAGTTAGGGCTGCCTCTCCATACCAGCCATGAAAAGCAAGAGAACTCATTCCATTATTTCTATCCATCCAGGACTGGGTAAATTCACCACCTACACTGAAGGGTCCATATACACCATTAGCTTCAAAACCAATCATTTTTAGATTTTTAGCAGTGGTGATGGTGCCCGTATCAACAGGATACAAGTTACTCATGTGAGAGGTTTCATATTTATACCGAATCCCCCCCCGCGAATTAGTAGCCGAATTACTAGTCTCTCGGTAATTTCCAGCGAGACCCAAATGAATTAGCTTCTGTATCCCATTATCATTATTTAATATTGGATTAAAGGTTGCTCGCCCATTCACACCCCATCCCTCATCCTTACTAGTATTATTTGGAGAAATTGACTCCCCATATACACCAGTCTGTGCAGTCCATTTTCTTCCGTGAGCAGCTATATTTACACCAATTGCACGATCTACAACTGGAGCATTGAGTATATTCATCATGGATCTTTCAGTGTACATATTATCATTTGAGCTTTGTTGCAGTTCACGACTGAAAGCTTGTTTTTGATGACCAACAGTAATCCTGGTCTTTATTTTCTCGAATATTTTTAGGCCCGTATAAGCTAGTTTTAAGTCTTTGATAGCAACCTCGTTATCAGCGAAATCAATATCCGACTTAAATTTCCATACTTTATGAAATGTACTCATGAAGGTTAAACGTGCTCGACGTATTTCTGTTCCATTATTTGCTTCAGCAGGTGACCCACTTTCTGAGAAGTTGTCATTACTGCTCAATGAAGCATCCGCATGCATCCGTCCGCCTATTTTAAACTTGAAATTTCCATCTGCTGATTCGGCTTGTAATCCCTTTTTATCCAATGTTACTTTTACATTCTTTGATTTTTTTATTTCTTTTTCCAGAGAATCTACTCTGCTGACAAGTCGCGCGGTTTCAGCTTTAATTTTAAATTTTGAATTTCTATTCCGTGGAGGTAAGACAGGGGAGGGGTCTGCTTGTACTGCTTGTTCTGATTTTTCTTTCACTCTTTCGAATGCACCAATTAGTTCCCGATCAGGACCTGATTCAGTAAACACCTGCTTAGTTTTAGTGTTCACATAAAGGTCAATCGCATAAGATCCAGATGTAACACTCATCCCTAAAAACAGGGCAAGAATAAATTTAAATATAATGGACTTCAAATCTCTCCTAGATAATTAGCAAAAATTATACTAGAGAGATTAGCTTTATTAAATGACACTTTCATTTCATGTAAATTACATTTATATGAAAATTTTGTTACGGGAATGTTACAAATAAAGATTATGCCGTCAAACCTGTAAATTATAAAGCTGTCATACAAACGGCAAAGAGTCTAAGAAATTATTATACTGCAAAGTAATTAATGTCTATTTAGCATGACTACCATCACAGTAGGGACGATTAGTTGATTCCTGGCACCCGCATGCATAAACAGTTTTAACTTCATCGAATTTAACCACATAGGGTGTTTTGTCTGTTGTTACATGGGAGCCATCACAATAAGGTCCATTCTTGGATAATCCACAGGCACAAAATGCTTTTGTATCACCTGCTTTTACCTCAATAGCAAATGGTTTGTCTTGCCACCTGGCCATAGCTCTTCTCCTTATATTAAGTTGGTTAATTAGAATATTCTTGTGGATTCAAATTTTTTATTCAAAAGATTTTTGTCCTACGCTCTAAAACCTTATTTAATATTAATGAAGTGCTAAAAAATATGCTTGTTATTGTACTGCAATCTTATCTAAATAAAATACTAATTATCTGTTTTGAATGTAGCAAATCGCCACATAGAATAGCCAAAAATTAATGCAATGTGTTTAGAAAATTTAGATGGCAGAAAGTTATGGGTGCACGCTGAAAGATTAAATAGAATTAAATGTTGGAGTTAGTTAATGACTGACAATAGACAACAATAAAATATTTCACTTTGATGTGGATTGGTAAAAATTTCACTTTGATCTGGATTGGTAAAAGATAAAGCTATATTTTTGCTTAGAGGGGAGGGGGGAATGCTATAACTATAGAGTATGAGAACTCTAGACTTCACAGACAATATTAATTAATGTCTGTGAAGTTTTTAAGTAACATTACTTATGGGCAAGTATGTGTTGTCCCATCTGTTGAGTCTTTTATTTTTTCACCTTTATCTTTCTCTGCGCAGGCCATTCTATTTAGAATTGCTTGAGCAGTTTCACCCATTAGCGCTCTTTCTGCGGTAGACATACTATCAAGATCTGTCAAATCATTATCTGATGCGGCCATAGCTGGCGAATTAATCATAAATACTGCTAAGGCAGCAGCGGTGATCAATAATTTGTTCATCCTTGTTTCTCCTTTTCTGATTTATATTCGGTATATAATTTTTGAATCCGATTCAAAGAAATATTTATAATATTCTCGTGTAACTGGACCCGATCCCCTAACAATACCAAGTACGATGATATAAATCAATTTAATTTAAGTCGTAATTCCATGAAAACCCACCGGAAGAGTCGCTCTATATGTAATGATATTAAAGGGAGATTACTCTAATACATCAGGCTGCAGCATATATTTAGTTAGGGTTAGCTATCTATTTACGGTAAAATTGAATACATGAATAAGTTAAATATTTCTTTTATTTCAGTTATTTTTCTAGCCTTGACGCTGCCTGGCTGCGGAATGCAAAGCATCCCAACTGCTCTTAACGAGGTGGAGGCTGCATGGTCAGAAGTGCTCAATCAATATAAGAGGCGTTCTGATTTAATCCCTAATCTTGTCAATATAGTTAAGGGTTATGCTTCGCATGAAAAAGAAACTCTACAGGCGGTAGTAGAGGCTCGAGCAAAAGCAACACAGACAAATGTAGCTCCTAGTCAATTAACACCGAAATCGATGAATCAATTTTCACAAGCTCAGGCCGGGCTGGGATCAGCCCTTTCTCGTCTTATGGTGGTTGTCGAGCGTTATCCGGACTTAAAGGCCAATGAAAATTTTCGTGATCTTCAAGTACAACTTGAGGGAACAGAAAATAGGATTACCGTTGCCAGGAACCGATATATTCAGTCAATAAAGGGCTTTAATAACCTGGTCACAGTGCCACCCACCTCTTGGTACAATTCAATATTCCTGAAGCATGATAAAAAGCCTCAGTTTAGTCTTGAAAATGAAGATGAGGTAAAGCAAGCTCCTGAAATAGAGTTTTGATGAGTTTGAGGTTTCCACTTTTCCTGAGTTTCCTGAGTCTCCTGTGGGCGAGCCCAGTATTTTCTCTTGATATTCCAACACATACCGGTCCGGTAGTTGATCTTGCGGGTGCGTTCACCCAATCTGAAAATGCACAGATTTCAGCAAGCTTGATGCAGTTTAAAAGAAAATACGGACCTCAAATTCAAGTAGTGACGATACCTAAACTTCAAGATGAAACAATTGAGGGCCTCTCAATTAAGATTGTAGATAAATGGAAACTTGGTTCAAAAGATAAGGATGATGGGGTTTTGTTACTCATTGCCACACAGGATCGTAAAGTTCGCATTGAGGTTGGGCAGGGTCTAGAAGGTGATTTGCCTGATGCGCTAGCCGGAAAGATCATTCGAGCGGGTATTATTCCATTTTTCAAAAAAGGACAGATTAATGTAGGTGTGTTAACTGGACTAGGAATGATCGCTGAGAGCATTGGTGGGGAATTAGAGAATATTCCGGCTCCCCAGATGCAAAGAAAGAGACGATCCGGTGGAGCTAATTTAGGGTATTTGTTATTCCTTGCTTTCTTTCTGTTTGGCCCAATGCTTGGCCGAAGAGGCAGAGGCGGTAAAGGTGGGAGAGGGGGCATAGGCGCTTCCCTTCTTAGTGGGCTACTTCTGGGCAGTATCCTTAGTGGAGGGCGTGGAGGCTTTGGTGGCGGAGGCTTTGGTGGCGGAGGCTTTGGTGGCGGTTTTGGCGGAGGCGGTGGTGGATTTTCAGGTGGCGGTGCAAGTGGGGGCTGGTAAATGATAAAGTTTAGTCAATCCGATCTTGATCAGATTTCAAAGGCAGTCCTCGAAGCTGAAAGGCACACTACCGGGGAAATTGTGCCAATGATAGTTAAGCAGAGTGATGATTACCCTGGTGCTCGCTGGCGACTCGCTATAGTAATATCTTTACTATTTGGATTTCTTGTTTATTCCTGCATCGATTATTCTGACTCAGTCTGGATCCTCTGGGCACAAATTCCAGGGCTTTATATCGGATATTGGTTGGGAACATTTGACACAATTTTAAGGCCTTTCCTTTCCAGTTCCAAGATTGAAGAAGAAGTACACCAACGAGCGTTACAAGCTTTCTTTTCTCACAACATTCATGCGACAAAAGAACGTACCGGAATACTTATCATGGTTTCACTCCTCGAGCATCGAGTCGAGATACTGGCTGATACTGGAATTAATGCAAAGGTTTCTAAGGATACATGGCAAAAAATATTAACAGGGATGGTTAGCAAGATTAAATCAAATGAGCTTGCCGATGGTATCTGTATAGCCGTGAAAGAGTGTGGTGAAATCCTTGAAGAGGATTTTCCAGGTACTCACGAAAATCCAAATGAAATTAAAAATAAGATTATTATTGAATAATTCCAAAGCAAGAATTTTCTTTCTTATTTTAGTAGAGGGTCATCTTTAGCTAGTTGTTTTGAATGCCACATGGCAAGCTTATGTCGTAAAGATTTTTCAGCCACTTGATCTTCAGGTAAAGGCTGAATAACTTTGTCATGGACTAAAAGCCTGTAGACATACAAAAGTTTTTCACTTGCAGAATCAGTTGCTTCAAATTCGACTACTCCTCTGCCTTCGGCATACTTCACCCCTGCAATTAGCGCTTCTTTAAATATTGCATTTTCATTTTTTAATTTTTTCATAATTATGAAGAATAAATAATTTTATTGAATTTGAAAACAATTATGTCACTGATGTAATTAACCAAATAATCAATAAGCCTACATAGTAACTCATGGTAGAAGTAACCTTATATCAGAAATACAGATCATTTCTCTTAATATATTTAATATTTAGTACTGCTTAAAATTATTATTGTGAACTTTCTGATGATATCGATATCTAAATGATATACCCAATTTATACTAAAAAATAATGTCTTTTTGAGTTGATATTTACCTTTTTATTAGAACTTATAGAGGTAAGGTGCTGGTTATAACTAATGCTCAGGACAGCTAAAAATATTTAGTTGTTCACGGAAATTAATGCAATATATTTTATATAGATAGAAACAAGATAATTTTTAAATTTTCAGGAGAAAATACTATGCTTTACAGAAAACCAATGACTCCCACTTTTATTGGAATAGCACTTATTTTAACCTTTAGCACAGCATCTGCATCCGAATTAGACAAGTCTGCTAAGGATCAAGAAATTATAGTAGCTCATTCCTCGAAATATCAAGGGTATACGAGTGCTCATACTAAGCATTTTAAGGAAAAATCTTGTCATCATAACAAAGAAGCGCATAGAAAAAATGGCAGCAGGAAGGCACATAAATCGAGCAAGCATAGCTACGCAAATTTGATTGCTACACATGCAGATGAATTGAATCTTTCTGATGCTCAACTTGGGAAATTCATCAGATTACACCAGAAGCATTCACAGGAGCACAAACAGCTCAAGAAAAAAATGCATCAAGGCATGAAGAGCCTTCATCACGCAGGCATGAAGCCTAGTACTGATGATGCCACTTTACGTAAGTTGGGAAATGAATATGTAGAGGCTTTCAATGCTACGCTTGAGCAGCATATTAGAAGTCGTAATGTTGTAAATGCAATCTTAACAGCTGAACAAAGAGAACAGCTTAAGACTATGGAAATGAATTATGGTAAGCATGGCGGGCACAAAGGTGGTCACAAAGGCAAACATAGCAGTAAATATTACTAACCCACGAAATATTGGTTTAACTAGGAGTATCAATAAACTCTTAAACTTTAATGAGAAATTAGAATGAGAAGTGAATTGTAATTGCAGCCAGTGCAGGAGCTAATGCTGCACTGGTTTCACCTGATCATCTGAAGATGCGCCACTAATCTTAGTAGTTTCTTTCTCAATGAGCCTAGAAGAAGTCCTTCTGATTGTTTTAACTTGGTCTCGGCCGCCTGATTTAGCTAAATAAAGTGCTTCATCAGCACGGTGAAGCCATTGTTCCCAAGTTTCTTCAGATCCACACTCCGCCACACCAAAACTCAGTGTAATATTTCCGACTTCCTGAAATTTTATAGAGGAAATTTCTTTACGAAGCCTTTCTGCCAGATTTGATACAATTTCGGCTGTAGTATTAGGACATAGGATTACAAACTCTTCTCCTCCCCAGCGAGTAAGAGAATCGGATGCACGCAGGGATGCACGAATTGTATTCGACAAATCAATAAGAACCTGATCACCAATTGAATGACCGTAAAGATCGTTTATTTTTTTAAAATGATCAACATCTAGAATCATTAGGCTCAACCGTTGCCCATACCTCCTTAGGCGGTCCATCTCAGTTTCTACAGTTTCCTCAAAACGTCTCCGGTTCCATGCACCGGTAAGTTCATCAGTTCTCGCTAATTGATCAAGCTCATTGATCATAATCTTAAGTTTTCCCTGCATTGCAGCAAGTTCGCTCAGTACCTGACCAATTTCATCCTGACTGGAGACCGAAATATTTTCATCCATATTGCCTTCAGAAATGTGTTTGAAGTGACTGACTGCCTTATTTAAGGGCCGTACAATTGATCTAATCAAAAGTATTGCTGCAATTGAGGCGAACAATATACCTAATAATGTTCCGAATATAAGAATATTACGAATAAAGGCGAAACGTTCCGTGGCTTCTCTATAATTATTTTTTGCTATCTCGCCTATTTTTTGTAATAAGGTATTTGCTCGAAGATTGGCATTTTTGTAATAAGGGTTAATTTTATTTAGAAAAATTTCACTTGTTTTTTGGAAATCTTTTTCTTTCAATGCATTTATAGCCAAAACTAGCCCATCATTTGCATATTGCGTATGCGCAATAGCATACAAATTTGTAATATCCTGCTCTTCGCTCGTTAATTTTCTTTTTTTGTATTCGCCTAGGAGAATAGTAATCTCACCAAGGTTATTAGTTATCGCTGCGGTATGTATGCGTACAGAATCCTCACTTCTTTCTTTCTTCGGGTAATGATTTTTTGGGTCATGCTGCAAACCAAGCATGATATGGACACGGTTTTCATCCATTAACAGCATGATGCGACTAATTATATTGGTGGGCTTAAGACTATCTTTATAGGTTCTATCCAATGCTTCATTTGTCATTGCGATACCATTAAGCCCGATAGCCCCAACAAATAGTATTAACACGGCCATAGTGAACATAATTATCCAGAGCCGTATTTTTATACTTACATTCTTAAGGAAATCCATTAATGACTTCACAGATTATTTCTTTAATGTACGTATTATAATAAAGAAGAAATGAAATCTTTCATTTTAAATACTACCACTGTGCCTGCAAACCTGCACATAATTTACCTGTGAGCGCACTGTTAGTAAGGATGAGGGTTAATCTAACGAACTAATCAGATTCACTCAGGAAGTAGAATTTTATTAAAAATTTTATTTTGTACTTAGGTTCATTTAGAATTAAGTTTTCTGAATAACGGATGTTATGCGCATCTAAATTTTTTTTCATCTAGAGTCTTAGGAGCTGCCGTGTTTAAGCTTGTTTGTGCCTTATTAGGGTTTTACTTTTTTGGATTTTTTGGTTCATTACTTGGTTACTTCTTAGGTGGCATTGTTGATAGATCTAGGGCTTACGGCATTGGAGGGATCAACCCTCTTAGTAGTGGTAATCGTCAGAAAATATTTCTTAAGACCGTCTTCACCTTGCTGGGAAAATTAGCTAAAGCAGATGGTCATATATCAAAAGAAGAGATTGCACATGTTGAACAACTTTTTCAAAAGATGGGTATGTCTGCTGAGCATAAACAAAATGCAATTATTCAGTTTAAACAGGGGTCTGAAACAGACTTCGATATTGACCCAACCTTAAAAGAGTTTATGGCGGTATGCGGCAGAACGCATCAATTGAGGCAGATGTTGCTGGTATACCTCATCGTGATGGCGTTATCAGACGGCAGTATTGAATCGTCTGAAGAGCGCTTATTAATCGATATTGCTTATCAGCTTGGCTATGATGAAGCTGCATTCAGGCAGCTTTTGGATATGGTTTTAAATCAGTCTCACTTTGCAGGAGGTCAGGCAGTCTCTGCTACAGCTGTTGAGGACGCATATAAGGCATTAGGTGTAAATAAGGACATGACAGACCAGGAAATCAAACATGCCTACCGTAAGTTAATGAGCCAATATCATCCTGATAAGCTGATGGGGCAGGGACTCCCAGAAGATATGATCGCCGTAGCTACCGAGCAGGCAAAAGAAGTACAGGTAGCATATGATTTGATTACAAAGAGCCGAAAAAAATAAGCATTAATATTATATATAAGAGAAAGTAAAAAAATTAGTAAAAACGTTTCGTTCTTTCTTTAGTTTATATATAAGAGTGACTGCTTTCTCCCTAACTACTTCGGCTTAATAGCCGTCGTAGGAACTTTCCCCGCATTAATTCTAAGGGCGTGTCAAATTGTCGCACCCTTAAGATCATTCTTAAAAAAATTCTGCGACAATTTGCCACATTCTAATTGCTTGACTTAAAGAGTAAAATTCCAGTCAAGCAATTGGGATAACTAATAAATAATGGTAATGGTAATGGTAACCAACAAACAATGAATTTAATAAATAAAAGCCTTTGTAGTAGATTCCTATTAATAGGAACCATCTGTACCTTTTCAGTTTCATCTGTTCATGCGCACGATTATGGAATTGGTAATGCCAAGTCTTATCATGGGGGCGGAGCCTCTAGCCATGCGCCTATAGGGGTAATGGGTGATCATATGCATAAAAAAGGCGAATATATGCTTTCCTATCGCTTTAGTCATGGGCAAATGAACGGGAGCCGAATTGGAAATAATCAAATAGGCACCAATGCTATTGGTGCAGGAAATTATGGCATGCCTGGTTTGATGGGCGGAAAATCAAGAGTAGTTCCTACTAAAATGAGCATGCAGAT
This sequence comes from uncultured Nitrosomonadaceae bacterium, assembly GCA_905612245.1. Classification (GTDB taxonomy): domain Bacteria; phylum Pseudomonadota; class Gammaproteobacteria; order Burkholderiales; family Nitrosomonadaceae; genus BJGV01. The sequence continues at coordinate 14,500 of CAJQRL010000055.1, forward strand.
GCATATGTTTGGTGCTATGTATGCTCCAACTGACTGGTTAACACTTATGGTTATGGGAAGCTACGTAGAAAAAAGTATGGACCATACAACGTTTAATATGATGGGTGGTGGCAAGTCTAGGTTTAATACAAAATCAGAAGGCATTGGTGATACGAAGGTCGGCGGAATGTTCAAATTATTTGAAACAAACCTTCTTAATATTAACCACCATGCACACATCAACTTTAATATAAATATTCCGACCGGATCACTCAGTGAAAGATCTGGTGTGAATGCCCCAATGGGTACTGGCTCTCAGAAAAATATAAGAATGCCTTATCCTATGCAGATTGGTACTGGCACATTTGATGCGCTACCGGGAATAACCTATACCGGTAACTATAAAAAGCTGGCTTGGGGTGGTCAGTATATGGCTGAAATTCGTATGGAAAGAAACCAAGCCGGCTATTCTCATGGCGATAAGCATCAGCTTACTGCATGGAGTAGCTATGAATGGGCTCGATATTTTAGTACTTCCGCACGTGTGATATACAAAACACAAGAAAGAATCAAGGGACAAGATCCTGCAATCTCTGCAATGATTCAAACCGCGAATCCACGCAACCATGGTGGGCGTCAGTTAGCAATTGCCTTCGGAGTTAATTTGGCTGGCCAGAAGGGAATTTTAAAAGGACACCGGTTATCTACCGAAATAATAATACCTATGTACAGGGATTTACACGGGCCACAGCTTGAAACAGACTGGAGAATTGTTGCCGGTTGGCAGTATGCTAGTTCATTCCTGCAATAATTTAATAAAAAAGAGCGTTCATCTCAGTCCTTTGTTTTGATTTACTCCCAATATCAAAATAAAGGCCGCCAGGATAGATACTCCTGGTAGTGTTGGAGGCAGGTCATTGCTAGAGGAAGCACCTGTAATAGCTGGTTTTACTCCTTATTAAATCAACTAATACCTTTGTAAATAATCTTCGCAGTATCTTGATTCTTCGATATAAATTTTATCATCGCAGAATCTGGTCTAGAATTATCCACGTATCAACATCTTAACAAATCCAAGGATTCGTTTCTTTATTTCCTTGCCCTTTGATTGAGCTTTTATCAGATTAAATGGTTCTTTTCCAAAAGAAACTGGCCATATCAACATAAAAAGCAAATAGGCCATAACAGTAAAGAATACTGCAGAAAAAAACTCTGCTGTAGATAAATTTTCAAAGGATATAGTCGATGTAGCTATTTCACGGGCACTCGTGGCAAAATAGAAAACCAACATTAAAATAGCAACACCAGCCGCGACTCTCAAGCTTCGATTTAGAACTCTTTGCAACCAATGGGGTGGGTTATTTTTCATATAATTTATTTACGATTCCTCAATTTTGTAATCTGTTGTCAATATCTCTAATAGATGACCATTTGCATCACGAAAATAGATGCCACGGCCTTCATTATCATGATTCATTCTCATATTTTCTGAGGTATATGGACCGCTTCCATATTTGATATTTTCCATTTTCAAACGTTCAAATATAGTATCAAAATCTTGATCGGTTACCTTGAATGCGTAGTGATGAGGATCGAATTTATCGCTATTGGCAAAATCCAAACAAAGTGTTTTATTAACTCTTACCACAATAAAACGCGAAAATTTTCCAATATATTTAAACCCAAATATCCTAGTATAAAATTCAGCAGATTTGACCTTGTCGTACGCCGGTATAATTGTATGGTTTAGTGTTATTTCCATAGACCCTCTCTGAATTATAATCTAGACATGATTTGTGTAGCCATTTTTGATTTTTTATAAGACTGAGCTTAATAGCCATGCGACCCCAGCAGCAAATGGTAATGTCCCTATCCAGGATAATAAAATATTACGCAAAGTGTTCCAATCCAGTGTTCTGGCACCTGCGCCAACTCCGACAATTGATCCTACTGAAACATGTGTTGTTGAGACAGGAAAACCAAATTTGCTAGCAACCAGAACCAAAGATGCTGTAATTAAATTAGCAGTTAAACCTTGCTTATGATTCATTTTTGTTATGCGCTGGCTCATTGTCCTTGCAACTCGTTTTGCAAATAGCAACCCTCCTGCTGCCATTGCTAGTCCTATTACTACAGTAGAGGTTGTAGGTTGTAGTATTTGTGCTGCAAGAAGCAGTGCGGTTAATTTTGGCGTATCGTTTACACCGCGCGCAAAACAAATTGTCATTGCTGAAAATATATGTAGGCGATCCATAGTGCGCGATATATAGACTTTGATTGGAACTTTTATAGGATCGCAGCTGCTATTACTAGCAAGAATAATGCTAGGTACAGAAAATTTAGTAACTAAAGAACCATCTGTTCCTGGGATTAATGTTTGTGTTGGTGTTACTAGGCAGGCACAATCTTTATCAGATTTAATCGGTTTCATATCAAATAATTTATGAGCTAATACCCCGATAATAATGGCTATTATCGGACTGGCTATGAGCGGCAACATAAAAGTATTAGCCAATTTATCAAGATGTAAAATTCCCTCATTTTGTGCCATCCCAGCTCCAATAAGCCCGCCAATTAAGGCATGAGTAGTAGAAACTGGCAGTCCCATTTTTGTAGCCAGAGAGATGGTTACAGCCGCACCCGTTGCAACGCTTAAAATAAATAATGGTGTATTAGCCACTGTATCTGGTACTAGGCCCTTTCCAGAAAAATGTTGTACAAGCTCCTCAGCTAAAATTAATGAGGCGATACTACCTGCTACTGTTGCGGCAGTTGCCAAAAAAAGTGCCTGGCGATAGCTTAGCGTGTTTGTCCCCCATACTGTAGCAAAGCCTTTGAAGTTATCATTTGCACCATTACTAAAAGCAATGCACAAAGCAGCTATAATTAATAACCAGTCCATTTCCTCAATCCTTTCGGTTTGATCTGGCGTATTTCCTGATAAATAATCAGCAGCATTTTGAGCCTATTTTTGAGTTTTCTGTAGTATCAAATGGCATATTGCTACCATAGCTTGGGAAGATTCCTAGATGACCTGAAAAGTCACCTATAAAATTGAAGTTATTTACATAGCGTGTGTCATGTAACATCCGCCAGGTATTACCACTTACAGGAAATTTCTTTCCTCTTTCTATATTATGATATTTGTCAAATATAAATTGATCGGCATGTTCAGGAATGTTACCAAGATAAATTACTTCCTGAGCATAGTCCTCGGACGAGGTCTCTAGATTTTTTAATTTAAATAGCCGATAAGTAGCAGAAACAAAATTAAGATCGCTAATACGAAGTGCCAACTCAGGGTTTGTAATTAATATAGGTTTATCTGTAACTAGCCTTGGATCTACAAATCCATGGCGACGTGCTAGCTGAAGAAAATCGTTCCAATATAGTGCGCCACCAAGACACTCACCATAGAGCACCGGATCATTACGCACTGCGGTCGGGACTCGCCGATCTGCATATACATCTGAGAAATAGAACTCTCCACCCTCTTTAAGTAAAAGATTAATTCCATTTAGCACCGCATCTTTATCCGGTGACAGGTTTACAACACAATTTGAAACAATCACATCAAAGCTATTTGGTTCTAAATTTAATTTATCTAGATGCTCGATATACCCTTTCAGAAAACTTACATTTTTATAACCAAAAACATCCGAATGGAAATCCTGATATTTGTTAGCAACTGTGAGCTGCTCATCTGTCATATCAACACCTATCACTTCCCCTGATGATCCTACGAGCTGAGATAATAAGTAAACATCTCGTCCTGACCCACAGCCAAGATCCAGCACACGACAGCCTTCAAGGAGAGGAGGGCAGACCAACCCACAACCATAATAACGTGAAAGAATTTCTGGGTGAATTCGTGAAAGAAGTCGTTTTAGCCATGAAGGAGTAACGTTGGTATCGCAGCATGCGTTAGTTTTTAGATCATCTGTATGCTTAAGTTGATTACCGTAATAATCCTGAACAATTTCATGCATAGCTATTCTCCTGATATTTGCAAAATAATGTCATCAACTTTTCGTATTATTTAATTATAAGAAACTATGCTCTGTGTTTTTAGGCACAAAGACCATATCAATTAATATTGAAAATTAGTAATCTGCTTCCCTCCATGTGCTGGGCAAAAACTTCAGATCTTTTGGCTCATCAATATCGTTCATACTAGGAAAAATTTTTATCGTTCGGCCTAATGTTTCCAGTCGTTCAGTTGTCTCAGCATAAACTGTATCCGTACTCCATTTAATAGATTCAAATAAAGACGCATGAAAAAAATTCAGTCCAAATAATACATAGCCACCATCAGTTGCAGGTATTAGAATCGAGTCAAAGTTATCCAAGCTTTCTTTAGCTCGTTGCAGATGAGTTGCTGTTAGTTGGGTACAATCTGTACCTATAATTAGGAGCGATTCACCTCTATCAATAACACGCTGAGTAACCCGTGACAGCCGCTCTCCCAAATCACCCGTCCCTTGATCTGAGTACTCCAAATCACCTAATACCGCAAACTCCTGCCAAATCGAGTCTGTTGGTTGCGGGGTAACACACATTTCAACAGGTCCCACGCCAGCTTCCAGAGACTGGCTTAATGTATGAATTAACATTTTTTTTGCTAGATTAGCCGCTCCTTGTTTCCCAAGAGCAGGTATAAGCCGTGTCTTAGTAAAACCAGCTTGCGCTGCCTTAGTAAAAATTATTATACGAACGGGCTTCATTTGTATTTCTCCGCTAGCTGGCTAGCCGGAATACCCCGCCAATAATCCCAGCGAAGTCTCCACATAAGAAAAATAGTTTGCCAGACTCCATATAGCTCCCAGCGACGCCCTGAAGTTACGACGTGGCAATTAATACAACTAGGGGGTGAAAGCCTGCATAGCTTCTTTGATAGCGCAATATCTTCCATTAATAACTGTTCAGGGAAACAACCCGCTTTTAGGAAAGCTTCTTTTTTTACAAATATAACTTGATCTCCAGTAACAATATTCGTTAAGTATGAACGTAGATTCATCATAAATCCGACTATGCAAAGTACCTTTGAATGTCCGTCTATACGAATCCTAAAATACCCCCAACAAGATGATGGGTTGTCAGAAAATATTTGTTTAATCAGTAAATCCGCCGTATCCGGAAGTTGTGTATCAGCATGCAGGAATAATAGTGCTGAGCCGCTAGCCTTCTCTACACCAATATTCATTTGGTGGGCACGACCACAGGTGGTTTTTTCCACCCTAAACCCTTTGTTTTCTGCTATTTCAACTGAATTATCAGTGCTACCTCCGTCAACAATAATTATTTCGCAATTGTTTTTCCGAAATTGTTCTAACTCTTTAAATAACTGAGGAATTCTAATGGCCTCATTCAATATAGGTATGATTATAGATAGCCTCATAAATAATTAAGACGCAGGGTCTGCTATCTTTTCCAAGAACAAAATCGAACAATTAATAATTGTTCGATCTACTCTAAATTTTTTACAATTTCCAGCAAGTGAATTCATTTCTGTATACCATCCCTGCGTTGTAGAAAACGTAAGATCCATCTGGAAAATAATGGAAAGACTCCTAATAAAGTAAATGAAATAAGCAGCCCGGGTGAGATGATACTGCTAAGCCCTGATATTTTAGCTAGATGTGTGCCAGCATTTACGAAAACAAGCGTGCCAGCAAGCATTCCGACCTGGCTTACCCAATAATAATTAATAGTACGAATTGGAGTTAATCCCATTAAAAGATTAACGATAAAAAAAGGAAATATCGGTACAAGACGGAGGGTAAATAGATAGAAATTTCCATCTTTTAAAATGCCATTATTAATAATATCTAGTCGATCCCCAAAGCGCGCCTGAATAGAGTCTCGAAACAGATAGCGGGAGACTAGAAATGAAAATGTAGCACCGATACTTGAGGCAAAGGACACGATTATTGTTCCCCACAGTAGGCCAAACAAGGCGCCAGATGCAAGAGTCATTGCTGCAGCACCTGGTAAAGAAAGTGAAGTAACCGTAATGTAAAGCAAGAAAAAAATTAGCCCTGTCAGTACTGGTGAGTCTATGCGCCACGTTTCAAACTGCCCCAAACTTGACTTAAGGCTTTGAAAAGAAAGGTAGGAATTAAGATCGAATACAAAAAATATTGATATGAGGAATATTAAAAGAAAAATTATTAATTTTCTCATTATCTGGTTTTATTTCTGTAATGTTCCACTACAGCTACTACCCTGACCAGCAGTACAACCGTAGCAGTGATCAGCCACCTGAATTGACCTGCCAAGCGGGTCTTCATTTAATAAATCACGCAAATGAGGTTTTCTCTTTGATTTTTCTGTTGATAGCCCTCTCATGCCTAACTCTAAGCCTAATTGTTGATTAAAATCACAGTCGGATAGATAACCTTTCCAGTCAACGCTGATAAGATTGCGACACATTACGTTTGAATAATTTATATCCGTAAAATTATCTTTTAGTAATTGTATGTAGTCATTAAACTGGCCCTTTGAAATCAACGTAGAACCAAAACGCTGTATAGGCATATTAGTTATAGTAAACAGCTCATTAAATATAATCCCAAAATTTTCATAGAGCTCTTTTTTATAAATAGATTGCAGCTTAGTTTGGTCAGGAGGTAATGAAGGGCCTTGTGGGTTATATGCCAGATTAAGTACCAGCCCTGTATTCTTGCATCCATAGCCGAGCGAATTTAATTCTTGTAAAGCAAGGATACTTTTATCAAACACACCATCCCCACGTTGTTTATCAACATCAGCCATGGAATAGAAGGGAAGTGAGGCACTGATTTCTACCTTCTGTCTGGCTAGGAATGTAGCTAAATCACCCTGACCGGGCTCATATAGAATTGTTAAATTACAGCGGTCAATAACTTTGATTCCTAAGGCGCTAGCTTCCTTTACCAGTGATCTAAATCCCTCATGTAATTCAGGGGCGCCACCAGTGAGGTCAAGTGTTGTAATGTTCCTAGCTACAAGCACCTCTGGGATAAGCATAAGTGTTTCGTTATCCATCATTTCACTACGTGTTGGTCCCGCATTGACATGACAGTGTAGGCAGGACTGATTACAGCGATAACCAAGGTTAACTTGAAGAGTTATAAGCTGCTCACGATTTAGGCTCGGAAACTTCGTCGGTTGCAGCAGTGGCAGAGTGGGATGCATACCTTATCCTGGATAATTATAAAAATTCTGTTATCGCACACTGGAAAATAGTAAATACTATTGGTAGTAGTAATAATACATACTATGGACAGACTGGTTACATTTTATTCAAACTTTTAAAGAGTCTTGTCTGAATCAGGCGTAATTAGTATGAATCATTGTAAATTTGGATTACAGAACTGATACAATAATTACTATATTATTCCAATATATATCAATATATTGGATGAAAAAATAAAGGAGGTTTTTGTGGAATTGATTAATATAGTATGGATGATATTTTGGCTCGCCTGTGTAGTTGCCTCTACAATTATTGGCTCTCCTAAAGAAATGGGGATTAGCTCCTTCTTTTATGGATTGATACTTGGTCCACTCGGAGTTGTTCTTGTTTTTATCAGCAAAGGAAAAAAAGTGACATGCCCATTCTGTAAGAAGCTAAATTACATAACTTACAAAGTTTGTATACATTGTGATAAACAAATCAATGGCATCAAGAAGACAGAATAAGATGGTCCGATCATATTATTATGCTTTAACTGGAACAACTAATTACTGAATGAAAGTTCTCTCAACTGATATGCTGAGTCGCTTCCGAGAATTTGTCTGGGAGGAACAGACAGGGTCGCAGTCAGTTTGGAAGGTATATTGGATAAGGACACTACGGACCATATTAATACTTGCACAAGATATTATGCATGGTCAGCTCACATTGCGTGCAATGAGCTTAGTATTCACGACGCTATTATCAATCGTACCATTGCTTGCATTATGTTTCTCAGTATTACAAGCGTTTGGTATTCATACTAAGATGCAGCCTATGTTGCTGACATTCCTTGAGCCTCTTGGGGAAGAGGGCAAAGAAATAGCAGCTAATATTGTGCAATTTATAGAAAATATGAATGTCGGCGTTCTTGGTACAGTTGGGTTGGCACTACTTCTATATACCGCAATTTCGTTAATGCAAAAAATTGAGCAATCATTAAATTATATCTGGCATATTAAAAATCCAAGACGTATCGGAGAGAGAGTTGTCCGTTACCTTAGTGTAATCATCATTGGGCCAATTCTGGTGTTTTCTGCACTGGGTATTACTGCAACAGTAATGAATCATGATGCGATGCGTAGCCTGATGGAAATCGGGGTATTAGACGATACTGTAAAGATAATAAGTAAGCTTGTTCCTTATTTACTTGTAAGCTCATGTTTTACTTTTGTATATATATTTATACCCAATACGCGGGTACGATTCAAACCCGCACTAATTGGTGGCCTCGTTAGCGGGATTGCTTGGCAAAGCGCTGGATGGATATTTGCAACTTTTATAGCGTCATCAAATAATTATGCTGCGGTCTATTCAAGCTTAGCAATTCTGATACTTTTTATGATCTGGCTTTATTTATGCTGGGTTATCCTGTTATTTGGAGCCAGCGTTGCATTCTATATTCAGCATCAGGAGTATCTATATTTTAGAGATGGAAAACCAAGGCTAAGTGACCGACTAAGTAATCGAATGCGGGAACGAGTTGCACTCTCAATTATGTGTTTAGTAGCAGGTAAATTTCTTGATGGTGGGGCAATGCCTACAGCAACTGAATTTAAACGCTCACTCGGGGTCCCAGTACACGTTCTTCAGACAGTTCTCGATGCTCTAGAACGTCAGGAATTTATTGTGCAGAATGCTGATGACCCACCATCCTATCTTCCAGCACGCGACCCTTCATTAGTCACGGTCACACAAGTACTGAATACTATGCGTATTGCTGGAGAAGATCGTCTCCTATCACCTGAAAAATTACCGATTCTACAGCCGGTAGAGCAAGCGCTAGATAGGGTACAGCAGGCTGTTGAATCGTCTGTTGGAGATATATCGCTACGTGATTTAGTAACAGGTAGTATGGAGCCTTTAGAGCATAACCCCAAAGTGCTGGAGGACTGGTAGAGTCTGTAGATCCTTAGATTAAGTAAGGAAGCAGCTTATGATGTTCCGTTACTCCTTTAGATGATAAGTTCTTGAGCCAGTATTTGTGGAATCATCCTGAGCCGAATCAGTGGTTAGGCTCTGAGATATTGACTTACTAGGTTTTATGCCAAGTTCTTTTAGCATTTCTGCCTGGCGTATAACATTTCCTTTCCCTTTCGAAAATTTACCATAGGCGTCATCATAAGAAATTTGTGCTTGCTGTAAGCGTTTTCCTAGCATATCAAGATCTTCCACGAAGCCAGCCAATTTATTGTAGAGTTCTGCTCCACGACTAGCAATCTCCTGTGCGTTACTATTTTGTTGCTCTTGTTTCCAGAGGTGTGCAACAGTACGAACTACAAATAGCAAAGTACTAGGACTAACGAGCAAAATATTTTTTTTCCATGACTCCAGCCATAAATTATTATCATGTGATATGGCGAGCATAAAGGCTGGTTCAACTGGTATAAACATCAGAACAAAATCAAAAGACTGTAGCCCATAAAGTTGGTGATAATTTTTTTCAGAAAGCTCCTTAATATGGGAATGAACTGACTCGAGATGTTTCTTTATAGCGGCTATACGCTCAGGGTCATTGTCTGAATTAGCATGTATCTCATATGCTGTAAGTGATACTTTGGCATCAATAATAAGATGGCGCTGTTCTGGTAGGTGAACAACTACGTCAGGCTGAACCCGAGTTCCATCCTCCCGGACATGGCTTACCTGTACATTATATTCGTGTCCTTTACGTAATCCAGAAGCTTCTAATACACGTTCTAAGATTAATTCACCCCAATTACCTTGTGCCTTAGACTGTCCTGTGAGGGCCTGAGTAAGGTTATGTGCGTCGTCAGATAACTGATTATTAAGCGTCATAAGCTGTTTTACTTGTTCAGAAAGCGCCGACCGATCTTTACTTTCCTGAATATAAACCTCCTGCACCTTTCCCTGAAACTCAGAAATTTTTATCTTGAGAGGCCCGAGTATCTGATCAAGATTAATTTTGTTTTGGTCAGTAAATTTTTTTGATTTTTCTTCTAAAATTTCACTGGCTAAAGTTTTAAATTGATTGGATAGCTGTTCTTTCGAATCTTCCCTGAACTCAATTCTCTCTTTAGCCTGTGACCGTTCCAGCTCTAATATTGTTGTCAATTGTACAATTTCAGTGCTCAACTCTTGCTTTCTAATAGCTAATTGATTCTGTAAGAGTGTAAGAGCGCCATTCTCAGCTGCCAACCTTTGTAAGTCTTTCTCAGAAGAAAATAATCTCTCAGTAAGACGGGCAGTAAGGGTACGCTGTCCTAACCAAACAATTCCTGCACCGACAAATAGCCCGACAGCAAGTGCGATAAGAAGATAGATTGGCTGTTCCATAAATTTTAGAATAAATTAGTAGGATTTCATTCTTTTAATAGTAAAAAATATATTTATATTGACACATGAAAGCTGGGTATTCAACATATTCCAAGAGCCCATCGTGCCTTGACCAGTATATGACTACAAGTATTATTATCGTAGTTTATAATACGAAAATCCCGTAAAAAAATTTATTCTAAATAAACTGTATATTTTGATGGGCTATATGTAATTGCTGCACCAAATTTGATAAAAATTCCCATTTAAAGAATAATTTATGTATAAATACACTTCTAATATAGCGCTGACATAATTATGTTAAAGCAACCATTACATAAGCGCTGGCTGGTATTTTTTTCGATTCTATTGATGTCGTCACTATTCCTTCCATTTGCCTCATCTGCTGCCGAGAGAATACCCGCTTTAAGTATAGATAAAAAAACTGTTACCTGGAAACACCTGTCATTTAAAGGGAAGGAATTTTTTGCCCAGCTTTCAGCTGAAATTGAATTAATATCACCATTAGAATCTGAACTTGATGCTGCATTTATACCTTCTCCTCAGGGCGTTCCTGTAGCCATCACAAAATTCGGAGCATTAGTTATTGATACTAAGATTTCGGTGAAATCTATTTTTGGCAAAATAAAATTACGAAAGATAGCCTGGTTTGATCCTGTCACTCTATCAGCCATGCAGTATGTACGCGAGCGAAGAGGATTTAAAGATTCTGAAAAAACTTATCGATTTACAGACAAGGGTATTTTTAGAGTTGCTAAAAAACCAATTGGTAAGGATGAGATCATGCAACCATCGGAGAGATGGTCAGCTAGTAATGAAGAGTTCTATCCGTATGATTCTGAGAAGAAGGATTGTGTGAATATAACCGCACCTATACCTGTTATTTATTTAATTTCGGCATTAAAAATTTCAGACTTTGAAAAGCCTGTGACTATATGTGTTTTTAACAAAAAAAAGACCGTCTACCTTGATATCCAGAAAGAGCCCTCTGAAGCTTTTCAACTTAATCATATTGAAGTAAAGGGCGACAAAACTATTCATAAAAACACATCAATTTTAGCTGAGGTACTCTCGCTCAAGGCAAGGTCAATCTCTTCGGGCCAGGCAATAGATGACTTTACTTTAGTTGGATTACAAGGAGACCTTAGAATTTATATTGATAGTGAGTCACGAACTCCGGTTCAGCTAAGGGGTGACTACAAGAGTTTTGGAGAAATAAAATTAAATCTTCGTCAAATGGTATATAAATAAAAAATGAAAATATTATATAAATATATATGTACAAGCATTTTTCTCCTAACCGTATCAACAGGGCACGTATTTGCTGACCCCATATCTGAGGGACAGCAGTCCTATCTTGAGGGTAATTATGCAGAGGCAGTTCAATTAATTCGCCCGCTGGCAGAAAAAGGAGATATTCTTGCCCAATATAATCTTGGCGTTATGTATGCTAACGAAAAAAGTGAAATTCATGACGACAAGGAAGCGTTCAAATGGTTTCTTTTGGCTGCTGATCAGGGCGATTCTGATGCGCAAGTTTGGCTTGGTGAATCATATATAGGCGGGAGAGGTGTCACCTGGGATGTTCAGAAAGCCATAGACTGGTATCGCCTAGCAGGAGAACAGGGTCATATAGTTGCTCAAGTTAGACTTGGCTTAATGTATGACGAGGGACAAGGCGTTACACAGGATTATCAGGAAGCAGTAAGGTGGTATCAGTTGGCTGCAAAACAGAATGTCGTAGACGCTCAGTACAGGCTGGGCGCGATGTATGATGAAGGCCAAGGCATTTCTCAGGATCACCAGGAAGCAGTGAAATGGTACCGCTCTGCTGCTGATCTAGGGTATGTGAGCGCACAGTTTAAGCTTGCTGTCATGTACGACCGGGGTGAAAATATCACTCAGGACTATCAGGAGGCTCTTAAGTATTATTATCTTGCTGCTGTACAAGGCCATACTAATGCGCAAGCTAGCCTTGGAATGATGTACGGTCAAGGGCAGGGCACACCTAAGAACGATATTCGTGCTCATATGTGGTTAGATCTTGCTGCTTCAAATGGGAGTGGTTTAGCTGAGCACGGTAGAAATCTACTTGCCGAGAAAATGTCTTCCTCAGAAGTAAAAGAATCAAAGGAGCTGGCGCAGGCTTGTAAAGATAGCAACTATAAGGACTGTAGCTAGATAGAGAAAAAAATAATTACCTAGCACTAATTATTTTAATCGTTTGACAAGCAAAGGACCCTCCGATAGTCTTCCTTTACAGTTTAGATTTTGTTAGTAATTATTTGTCAGATTGTAATTTTATAATTAATATTCAAATCAAATCTAAACTTCAAAGGAACTTACTAGACTATCTGTTCGTCGAAGTTGATTAACACAATAACTGGAAGAAATATCATTATAGATTAAGCATCCAGCACAATTACTCTAACTGGCCATAATAGATTTTATCAATATGTTGGTTAAACTTTTTTAGGAGAAAGTTATGCAACTCAAAGGATCTGAAACGGAAGTAAATTTAAAAGCGGCCTTTGCGGGTGAATCTCAAGCAAATCGCCGGTATCTATATTTTGCAAACAAGGCTGATATAGAAGGCCAAAATGATGTGGCAGCAGTATTTCGTTCTACTGCTGAAGGGGAAACAGGGCATGCTCACGGTCATCTTGAGCACCTAGAACCTTGCGGTGATCCAGCAACTGGGCTACCTATTGGCGCATCACGTGACAACCTTAAGGCTGCCATCGCTGGTGAAACTCATGAATATACTGATATGTATCCTGGAATGGCAAAGTCTGCACGTACCGAAGGCTTTGATGAAATTGCTGATTGGTTTGAAACCCTAGCGAAAGCAGAGCGTTCACATGCCAATCGTTTTCAGAAAGCTTTAGACGCCTTTACTGATTAAGTAAACAGGTGTAATAAAATCTAGTGGATTAACTAAAAGAAGCTTTATAAGCTTAACTTGAGTTGATCCACTCCTATTTTGTAATTTCTTTCTAGTAATTTCTTATTCCCATGGCCACCTATGAAGGAAGTTTAGACGCGCCCAAACGCAATCCTATAGATTGGAAGAATCCTGATTTTTACAAAGAAGCAGAGCTATTCGATGAAATGGATCGCGTTTTTGACATCTGTCATACATGTCGACGTTGTGTCAATCTTTGCACGGCATTTCCAACTTTGTTTGACCTCATCGATGAGGGGACAACCGGCGAACTAGATGGGGTAGAAAAAAACAAATTATGGGAAGTAGTAGATCGCTGCTATCTCTGTGATATGTGTTTTATGTCGAAATGCCCATACGTGCCACCGCACAAGTGGAACGTAGATTTCCCTCATTTAATGCTACGTGGTAAAGCAATTAAATATAAAAAAGGTGAAACTAATTTCCGAGATAAGATGCTATCCAGCACCGACATTATGGGTAAAATTGCGAGTATCCCCGTTGTAGTGCAAGTAGTAAATGCCTCAATTAAAGCGCCAACTGCTAGGAAATTAATAGAAAGCGCGCTAGATATTCATGCGAAACGAGAACTGCCTGAATACACTGCTAAGAAATTCCGTACTAATGCTAAGGTAGACGAATCATTTGCTGTAAAAAATGGTGAAAAAACATCAGGTAAGGTTGGTATTTATTCAACATGCTACGTAAATTATAATGAGCCCGGCATTGGCCACGATCTTATAGAAATACTTAAATATAATGAGATCCCGACACGCTTAGTAGAAAAAGAGGTATGTTGTGGCATGCCTAAGCTGGAACTAGGTGATTTGGAAGCAGTAGAGAAGCTTAAAAATATCAATATTCCTAATCTCGCAAAGCTAGCAAGAGATGGATACTCTATTATTATGTCGGTACCTTCTTGTGCGCTTATGTTTAAGCAGGAATTACCACTCATGTTCCCGGATGATAAGGATGTGAAGCTAGTAGCAGAGGCAACGTTTGATCCTTTTGAATATTTAATGCTACGCAATCGAGATGGATTATTAAAAACTGATTTTAAAGTCCCTTTAGGTAACGTGTCTTACCATATTCCCTGCCACTTGAGAGTTCAGAATATTGGTAAAAAGACAAAAGACATGCTGGAAATGATTCCAGAAACAACAGTTAATCTAGTAGAGCGTTGCTCTGGTCATGATGGAACCTGGGGAGTTAAAAGTGAATATTTTGCTGACTCCATGAAGATTGGTAAGCCAGTCTTTAAAAAAATGGCAGAATCTGATCCTGATTATATAAGTTCTGATTGTGCCATTGCAGGGCGTCATATATACCAGGGTATGGGGGGGAGTCCTGGAGTAAAGCAACACCCATTGACACTGCTTCGGATTGCTTACGGGTTAACCTAAAAAATAATCACAATTTTTCTACCAACTTTTATATATAAAAATATTATGCCTAAAATTACTCGTGACAGCATTATGACATTAGAGGACTATGCTAAAACACGTCAGGATTTCCGTACGAAGGTAATGTTGCATAAGAAAAATAGAAGGATTCCTTTAGGTAAAAATATCACACTTATTTTTGAGGATGAGCTGACCATTCGTTATCAAATTCAGGAGATGCTTCGTATTGAGAAGGTTTTTGAAGAAGAAGGAATAATTGATGAAATAGAAGCATATAAAGAGCTTATTCCCGATGGTAGGAACTGGAAGGCAACCATGATGATTGAATACCCCGACCCTATAGTACGTGCTGATAAACTGGCCAAGTTGATTGGTGTTGAAAATAAAGTCTGGGCGAAAATTGAAAACCATGACCCTGTCTTTGCGATTGCTGATGAAGATTTAGATAGATCGACTGAAGAAAAAACCTCTGCAGTTCATTTTTTACGTTTTGAACTTAATCAGGATATGATCAGGGCCTTACGTAAGGGAGCATCTCTCAGTATGGGCATTGATCATCCTGCTTATCTGGAACAAATTAAACAAGTAGATGAGTTGGCAAGGGTCTCATTGGTTGCTGACCTAGATATCTAGTCTGGATTTACGTTTTAATTTATTGGTTCAGTAACACTAAGTTCTTTCTATTAATGAGCTCCACCTCATCTACATAGCCTAGAATAGGTTTAATCTCACTGCTAGTGCTTCCTAAAATCTTTCTGGTCTCTGTAGCACTATAATTAATAAGACCGAGAGCAATCTCCTCTCCTTTCAAATTCATACAATGTACTGCTTCTCCACGTTCAAAACTATCCGTTGTGTCTGTTACACCTATTGGTAGTAGGCTTGTTCCATCAACTAAAAGAGCAGTCACAGCACCATCATCCAATGTAATACTTCCATTTACCTGTAAACCAGCAATCCATTGCTTACGGTCTGCAAGTTTTTCTGTATTCGTCAAGATTTCAGTTCCGACCGATTCACCTTGTGCTAGGCGAATTAGTATATTCTCTTCATGGCCTGATGCAATTATTGTGTTGGCACCACCTTTCGCAGCAAGCTTTGCAGCAGTTATTTTTGTAAGCATGCCTCCACGTCCGATTGAGCCTCCAGT
This sequence comes from uncultured Nitrosomonadaceae bacterium, assembly GCA_905612245.1. GTDB lineage: Bacteria > Pseudomonadota > Gammaproteobacteria > Burkholderiales > Nitrosomonadaceae > BJGV01. The sequence continues at coordinate 30,489 of CAJQRL010000055.1, forward strand.
GCCGCCTGCCATCTGTTCAATCACAGTGTCTTCAGCCATAACACTATTTAGTAATTTAGCATTTGAGTCTATTCGTGGGTCAGCTGTATATAATCCAGCTTGATCAGTAAGAATCACCAGCGCATCTGCATCAATAAGATTAGTCACTAACGCGGCCAGCGTATCATTATCCCCGAAGCAAATTTCATCAGGTACCACCGAATCATTTTCATTAATAACTGGAACTACACCTAGATCTAATAATTCTCCAAAGGTAGAACCAATATTTAAATAACGTTTACGGTCAGCTAGATCCTCATGGGTTAGCAGCAGCTGCGCCGTTTGTAAATTATGCTCCTGAAAACAGGATTCATAAGTCTGAGCTAGCCCCATTTGGCCAACTGCTGCAGCTGCCTGTAGTTTATATAGTTCATTAGGGCGCTCACTCCAGTTCAGACGCTGCATCCCCTCTGCTATAGCACCAGATGAAACTAGAACAACTGTTTTCCCCTCACTCTTTAGATATGCAATTTGTTTGGCAATAGAGGAGAGTCTTTCCTGATCAAGTCCTTTCCCCTGATTAGTAACTAGACTACTACCTATTTTTATAACGACCCGTTCGGCTTGCTTTAATATCATTTATATATTTGATTTTAAATTTGAATTTGAATTAAATCATTTCCATCTTATTTTCTTGTTCTAAGTACTCCATCATAGCGTAAATCAATTGCTTACATCCTTTCCCAGTTAGTGCTGAAATTACAAAAATTTTACCATTCCACTCTAAGTTGTTGATAAATTTAGTACAAACTTCTTTTTCACTTTCATCTGGCAACATGTCAACTTTATTTATTACTAACCAGCGTGGCTTTTGATAGAGTGATTCATCGTACTTTTTGAGTTCTAGCACAATGGACTTTGCATCATCAACCGGGTCAGTCTCACTACCCAGCGGCGCTATATCGACTACATGCAATAGTAAGCGTGTACGTGTCAGATGCTTTAGGAATTGATGACCTAAACCAGCACCTTCTGCTGAATTTTTGATCAGCCCCGGAATATCTGCCATAACAAAGCTACGGTTGTGGTCGACACGTACCATGCCAAGATTAGGATGTAAGGTTGTAAAAGGATAATCAGCTACTTTAGGGCGGGCAGCAGATACTGCCCGGATCAATGTAGATTTGCCAGCATTTGGTATTCCCAGAAGGCCCACGTCTGCGAGTACCTTAAGCTCAAGTTTGAGTTCAAAATTCTCTCCTTGCTCACCATAGGTGAATTGCCGTGGCGTACGGTTAGTGCTTGATTTAAAATGTAAATTCCCAATTCCTCCTGCACCACCTTTAGCTAATAAGACTTTTTGTTGATTCTGTTCTAAATCAGCAATAATTTCTCCAGAGTCTATATTGCTGATTATCGTTCCAATTGGGACGCGCAAAACTATGTCTTCTGCCCCTTTCCCATATTGATCAGAACCACGACCATTTTTCCCATTTTTAGCACGATGTAGCCTAGCAAAACGGTAGTCTACAAGAGTATTGATATTACGGTCTGAAATGGCAAATATACTACCGCCATTCCCACCGTCACCACCATCCGGGCCACCTTTTGGGATAAAGCGCTCCCGACGAAAGCTGGCAACACCATCTCCTCCTTTCCCGGCATTTACCTGTATCTTTGCTTCATCTATAAACTTCATAAAATAATAAATTTTTGTTAGTTTGGCTTTTACCAATAAAAAAGCCCTAACTAATTGGTCAGGGCTTTATTTGAATTAACTAAATAGGTTTAAGCGGTAGTTATACTTACTGTTTTTCGTTTTGCTGCTCCCCGAATACTAAATGTAACTAGTCCATTAATTTTAGCAAATAAGGTATGATCCCTTCCGATTCCGACATTATCACCAGGGTGCACTTGGGTTCCTCGTTGACGAATTATAATACTACCTGCAGAAATCAATTCCCCACCAAATCTTTTAACTCCAAGTCGCTTTGAATTCGAGTCGCGGCCATTCCTAGAACTTCCGCCTGCTTTTTTATGTGCCATAGTTTGATACTCCCTTTATGCAGAAATGCCGGTGATCTGAATTTCGGTATAATTTTGTCGGTGTCCCTGGTGTTTTTGGTAGTGTTTCCGTCGTCTCATCTTGAAAATACGAACCTTGTCATGCCGACCTTGTCCTAGTACAGTTGCTTTAACTGTAGCGCCATCTACCAAAGGTTTGCCCATTGAAGTATTATCGCCATCAGAAACCATCAAAACTTGATCTATTACAAGTTCGCTACCAATTTCTGCTAATATCTGTTCTATTCTGATTTTTTCACCAGCTACAACTCGATATTGTTTCCCGCCGGTTTTTATGACCGCATACATTGTCAAACTCCATGATTTACTTCAATGAAAGGGCAAATTATACAGATCTGCACTTACTTGGTCAAAGTTATGTCCTATTTACATTGAATAAATCAATATCTAAGCTATTAAACTTGACACGTCGGTGATGACTTTTTTAACATACCAGTTTTATTGTAGGGGTTACTTTGGCAATTGATCAAATTAAAAAACTTATCGGCCCTGATATGGAGGCTATGGATGAGGTAATCAGGGTGAAACTCCACTCTGATGTAGTGCTGGTCCGCCAAGTGGGCGAATATATTATTAATAGTGGCGGCAAGCGATTGCGGCCTGCATTAGTAATACTTTCATCAGGTGCATTTAATTACACTGGAAAGCATCATCATAATCTTGCTGCAATAATTGAATTTATTCATACTGCTACTCTGCTTCATGACGACGTAGTGGACGCATCTGAACTAAGGAGAAGCAAGGCTACAGCCAATGCTCTATTTGGTAATGCCACAAGTGTTTTAGTTGGAGATTTCCTTTATTCTAGGTCGTTTCAGATGATGGTTGAGGTTGATAATATGCGTATCATGCAGGTCTTGGCAGATGCGACTAACACAATTGCTGAGGGCGAGGTGTTACAGTTAATAAACTGCCGTGATCCAAATGTAAATGAAGAGAATTATCTGCAGGTAATTCGTTATAAAACTGCCAAATTATTTGAAGCAGCAACCCGTTTAGGTGCAATTCTTAGTAATGTGTCACCAGAAGAGGAAGAATCAATGGCCTCTTATGGTATGCATCTTGGTACAGCATTTCAGATAACAGACGATATGTTGGATTATTCCGGAGATTACCATGACACCGGAAAAAATTTAGGTGATGACCTTGCTGAAGGAAAACCTACTTTACCGCTCATTTATGCCATGGAAAATGGCTCCAAAGAGCAGGCTGAAATCGTAAGCAAAGCTATCCAGAATGGTGGTGGAGAAGGGGCGCTGGAATCAGTCTTGAAAGTAATTCATGAAACAGGCGCATTGGATTACACTAGAAAAAAAGCAGAAGCTGAATCTTGTATGGCAATTGAAGCTATTTCATCACTTCCAGATTCTCAATACAAAGAATGTTTACTGCAATTGGCTGATTTCGCAGTATCGAGAAATCATTAGCATTCCCTGTATAAATAGGCAAGAGTAGTATTAAGGAAGTTCTTTTATATTAAAATTAGATTCAACTAACCAACAATAAAAAATTCTTAACAGGCTCTATTTCATAGCAGCAGCTGCATTTAGCATTATCTCAATATGTAATTCTCTAGCAAGTGTCTCGGCTGTTGAGCCACGATTATTCCTAAGCTTTAAATTTGCTCCTGTATCCATCAGAGTCGTAACAACCTCAGCATGACCATTCTGAGAAGCTCTCATTAGGGCTGTATAGCCTTCCTTTGTTTGATGATCAATTTTCGCGCCCTTAGTTAATAGGAGCTTAATGACCTCAGCATGACCATTTTTAGACGCCAGTACAAGAGCTGTCGCAGCATCTTTTTTGGTTTGATGGTGAATATCCGCACCATTACTAATAAGCGCCTCCACCACGGCCGTATGCCCACCTTGAGACGCGTATAACAAGGCTGTCCAGTTATCCCTTGCTTGGTGATCAACTTTTGCTCCATTTATCAGCAGAGCATTTACAATTTCTTTATGTCCATGCAAAGAAGAAAAAGTCAGGGCGGTAAAGCCTCCTTTTGCTTCAAAATTTACATCTGCCCCTTTAGCTAGCAGAGCATCTACTATTTCTTTATGTCCCTTTAAAGACGACAACATCAAAGAGTTAAGGCCTTTTTTAGGTTGGAAATTGACATCTGCACCCTTGGATAATAAGATTTTTACAATATCTAGATGCCCCTGGGTCGAGGAAGCAATGAGAGCAGTTTTCCCCTTACTGTCTGTCTGGTTGATATCGACCTCTTTTGCAACTAGAGAACGAATTTTTCTTAATTCCCCTTTATAGGCAGCTTGTACCAAACCGTCATCTATATTTACCTGAGCATTTGCAGGTAAAATAATTAAACTTAGTGTCAGAATTATGAGGGTTAGTAAAAACAACTTGCCGACATTTTTCTTCAACGGGAATACTCCATAAGGATGAAATCTAATGGCTGCTAATCTTCCTGGCTCCGTCCAATTGCTCATAAATGTTTCCCTATTCTAGTTTAGACATAATAAATAGAACTTATCTGTACGATAAGTATCACATACATACCTATATAAAAAACGTTTTAAAAATAAGATATATTAAATATTAGGCATTTCTAATTTAAATAAACCATTTGATTTAAAATACAAGACTATTAATATAGACTTGAATCAGAAAAGGAGATATTTTTTTGAGTAAACTACTATTTTTTGCCATTATTGCTGTATTTGTCTTATGGTTACTAAGGAAATTTATCCGAAAGGATATAAACGAGAATAATGATTCACCTTCTGCTGAGGACGAAGATATGGTTTGCTGTGATTATTGTGACTTACATTTACCAAGAAGCGAGAGTGTAATAAAAGATAATAAGTTCTTCTGTAGTGAAGAGCATTACCGATTATCCTCAGTATAGAGAATGTTCTTTAGCTCCATCCATCAAGGTCCTTGCATAAAACGACACTTTCAATAACCTCTCTTTTATCTTTTAAGATAATAGTTTGTCTGATTGTTTTGCACTCCCGAACACCATCTTGTTTTCCTGCCTCCTGAGTAGATAATGTTGTAGATTGAATAACTTCTGCTTTTCCTTTTACACCACTTTCGTGATTAATGAATACCTGCGGTTGGCCCGTATTTGCTGCTTCTTGAATTACTCTTACTAAATTCTTTTTATCCTGATCTCCAATGTAGTCTTTAAGAGAGTTCTTCTCATATAAATTAGTAATTTTTCTGGTTACAGCACTAAATTGAGAAATGGCTATTTTTCCTAGTTGAGGATCAGTATCCGTATCAGACTCAACATTATTTCCAATATTATTTGTAATATTACTAATATTATTTCGAATATTACTAATAATGTTTGCTGATTGGCATGCTGATAGTAATATAGATATATTTACTAACAGTAGTATCCTCAATATTGAGGAAATAGGTATATTACCCATAAAAATTTATTTCCTTTTGTGTGTTAGCTACGCCTGTTTGTAATTTATCGTATTAAGTCTTAGGCTGTTAAACTTTTATTCCCTACAAATTTCTAACTAACGATAATTTATTACAAGCACTTAGAGTATTTCTAATAATAATTACAAATCAACAATCTGCCATAACTTGAATACGTAATATACGTATCATCTTTTGCCTGCAATATTTTATACGGTATTGGCTAATTTGGATTTAATATTGGATAGGTATTCGTATCCTACGGCAATGAAATTGAAGCTTAGCCTCGATCGCGTCTAAAAGATATAATAGCTGCTTGTTTACTGCTCCCGAAACTCTTTTAATATAAATCATATGGCACAACAACTATTCAACAGAACCCCCTTGCTTTCAGGTGACAATGCCGCAGAAAAAAAAGAAGAAATACGTAGCTATTTTCATGCAACTCTTGACCGCACTGAATTACTTTTTGAGACGTTAATTGGCGATGAGTCCTATTTCAAAAAATCAATTCCATTACGTCACCCACTAATATTTTATCTTGGCCACACCTCAACTTTTTTTATTAACAAACTATTAATTTCAGGCTTAGTCAAAGAACGAATTAATCCCAAGATGGAATCCATGTTTGCAGTTGGGGTAGATGAGATGAGCTGGGATGATCTTACTCTATCTGATTATGACTGGCCTAGTATTAACGAGGTATGGTCTTATCGAAAATCCATGCGTAAAGTTGTTGATCAGCTACTTACTGAAACTGAATTGACTCTACCCATTAATTGGGATAACCCGTGGTGGATTGTTCTGATGGGCATCGAGCATGAACTAATCCATTTGGAAACTTCTTCAGTTTTGATCAGACAGCATGAAATTAAGCATGTAAAGCCTCATCCTGATTGGGAGCCTTGTCGTAAATCAGGCCAGGCTCCTTCAAATGAACTCATCAATGTTCCGGCTGGTAAGGTAGAAATTGGTAAAAATGATAAAGATTTAGCTTATGGATGGGATAACGAGTTTGGATATCATGAGGGAGAGGTTCAGCCTTTCCAGGCTAGTCGTTATTTGGTAAGTAATCAAGAATTTTTAGATTTTATTAAAGCCGATGGCTACAATTCAGAAATATTCTGGGAAGAGGAGGGGCTTGCATGGCAAAAACATACCAGTACAGAACACCCTACATTCTGGATTAAATCTGGTGCTGAGTGGAAACTACGTTTAATGACTGAAGAAGTCCCTATGCCATGGGACTGGCCGGTTGAAGTAAATTGCCATGAGGCAAAGGCTTTTTGTAACTGGAAAACGACAACAACTGGTCAGCCAATTAGGCTTCCTACTGAAGATGAGTGGTATCACTTATATAATATAGCTGGATTGTCAGAAGTTCCTCATAACAAGCAAGCGAGGGCTAATATTCATCTTGATCATTATGCTTCAAGCTGCCCTGTCACGGAATTTAAGCATGGTGAATTTTTCGATATAGTTGGGAATGTCTGGCAGTGGACAGAAACACCAATATATCCACTCGAAGGTTTCAAGGTTCATCCTCTTTATGATGACTTTACTACTCCAACTTTTGATGGTCGTCATAATCTTATTAAGGGCGGTTCTTGGATCTCATGTGGTGACGAATCATTAAAGAGTGCCCGCTACGCTTTCCGTCGTCACTTTTTTCAACATGCCGGATTTAGATATGTGGCTGCTAAGGCACCCGCCATCCAGCAGGGATCTCACTATGAAACCGATAAATTACTTACAGAATATGCAGAATTTCATTATGGAGATACGTATTTTGGAGTACCTAGTTTTCCTGTGGAACTCGCTAGAATAGCTATTGCAGCTATGGGTGATAGGCCCGCACAAAAAGCTCTTGATCTTGGTTGTGCCTCAGGTCGTTCTACTTTCGAATTAGCACAACATTTTGATCATGTTACAGGAATTGATTTTTCTGCTCGTTTTATAGGGCAGGGTGTTCAATTAGCCGAAACTGGCATACTACGTTATACACTTAAAGATGAAGGTGATCTTGTATCCTATAAGGAAAGTACACTAACAAATCTTGGTCTTGATGCTGTTAAGAATAAGGTTGAATTCTATCAGGGTGATGCTTGTAATCTAAAGCCTATTTATACCGGTTATGATTTAATTCTTGCTGCAAATCTAATAGATCGTCTTTATGAGCCCTCTAAGCTTCTAACAACCATACATGAACGAGTTATCAAAGGCGGATTGCTTATGATTACTTCACCCTACACATGGCTAGAAGAACATACCAAGAAAGAGGAATGGGTTGGGGGATTTAAAGAAGACGGTGAAAATGTTAGTACTCTGGATGGCCTTAAGAAAGTCCTCAGTAGCCATTTCAAGCTAATTCAGGGCCCACAAGCACTACCTTTCGTCATTAGAGAAACTCGTCGTAAATTTCAGCATACTTTATCAGAGGTTACAATTTGGGAGAAAATTGATTGAATAATAATAAAGTATTCCCAGATGAACATGGTTGTAATTTTGATCTAGAAATTAATCGTGCCGAGTCCTCTAGTCTAAAATACGATGGAAGACAGGGCATGTTTGGAAATACTGAGGTTATTCCATTATGGGTCGCAGATATGGATTTTGCTGCCCCTCTAGCTGTCACTAAGGCTCTTTCTGAACGTGCAATGCATCCAGTATATGGTTACACCTTATACCCGGATAGCCTATATGAATCATTAATAGAGTGGCTAGCACAACATCATGACTGGCATAATGTTCATCGAGATTGGATTGTAATGTGCCCTGGTGTAGTGCCTTCATTACACGCAGCAGCTATGGCATTCTCAGAGCCGGGTGAGTCGATAATAGTTCAACCACCAGTATATTTCCCTTTTTTTTCTGCCGTCACAAGTACTGCTAGGAATCTGACTCTAAACCCATTAGTTATTGAAAATAATAGATATTCGATAGATTTCGATCAGCTAGAGAAATGTGCAGAGAAAGCAAAAATATTATTCCTGTGTTCTCCACACAACCCTGTTGGAAGGGTCTGGAATAAAGAAGAATTAGAAAAAATCATCAGAATTTCGAAAGAACATGATTTGGTTATATTCTCAGATGAAATCCATGCCGACCTAGTTTTTTCTGAAAATAAACACCAGATGCTTGCAGCATTAGCTGAAGACTCTGAAAATATAATTACTGCTGTGGCACCTAGCAAGACATTTAATATCCCAGGTTTAAACCTTTCTGCATTAATTATACCTAACAAAAAACGTCGCGACTTAGTTATACAAGCATTTGAGACCCTGCATATAAGCGCATCTAATCCTTTCAGTA
>CAJQRL010000056.1 GCA_905612245.1 uncultured Nitrosomonadaceae bacterium
TAAATTTATCTTGTCAGGATACCGGATTTTGGCTCTCATTGGCTCCTAGTTCATGAGGGAAGTATAGGCCAGTAGCTCAATTGGCAGAGCGTCGGTCTCCAAAACCGAAGGTTGGGGGTTCGATGCCCTCCTGGCCTGCCAAACAAAGATTATAGTGAAAAGCTAGTTAAGTGTTTCAGTGTAACTTGGTAGGAATTTAGCGTTTAAGGTAGAAGATACAAGTTGTTGCAATGGTTTATCATGCAGAAGCTGTGATTTTCATAAGTCTGGTTTTGTGTGATTTTTTTAATTTATGAGTATTACGAGCGGAGTGGGATAGAGTGGACAAGATCAAACTCGGATTCGCGCTTCTGCTATTGGCAGCAGGTATTGCTGGGTTTTATTACCTTCGTGATAGTGCCATGGTGATTCGTGTAGTTTCGGTACTATTAGGTTTTATTATGGCTGCTACGGTAGCCTGGTTTACCGTTCAAGGTAAGCAATTTTATACATTTAGCAAGGAATCTTCAGAAGAAACAAAGAAAGTAGTTTGGCCCAAAAGAAAAGAAACAATCCAAATGACCGGCCTTGTATTTGCCTTCGTTGTGGTAATGGCAATATTCTTGTGGTTGGTAGATGCTGGATTACTATTGGCAATTAAGTCCCTAATGGCGTATGGAGAGGGTGATGGATAAACGATGGTTTGTAGTTCATGTCTACTCCGGCTATGAAAAAAGCATTCAACGTTCCTTGCAAGAGCGAATTAATTTAGCTGGCATGCAAGATAGGTATGGGGAGATATTGGTTCCGGTAGAGGAAGTGGTTGAAATGAAGGCGGGCCAAAAGAACATTAGTGAGAGAAAGTTCTTCCCAGGTTATATATTGGTAGAAATGGAGATGTCTGACGAGACGTGGCATCTTGTTAATAGTACGCCAAAAGTTACAGGTTTTGTAGGTGGTTCGGCCATGAAACCAACGCCGATCAGTGCAAAAGAAGTGCAGAATATTCTCAGACAAATTCAGGAAGGCGTAGAAAAACCAAGGCCTAAAATATTATTTGAGAATGGAGAGGCAGTTCGGGTCAAGGATGGCCCATTTACAGATTTCCATGGCAATGTGGAAGATGTGAATTATGACAAAAGTAAGATTAGGGTTTCCGTATCAATTTTTGGTCGTCCCACTCCTGTAGAGTTAGATTTTAGCCAGGTTGAAAAAGCATAAATGATGGAATCATTTGTAGTTGGGTTTATTAAGTTTGTTTGTGTTCGTATATAAATTATTTATTACATGGGTGCAATTAGGATTCATGTGCACTTAACAGGAGAATTGTTGTGGCAAAAAAGATAGTTGGTTATATCAAGCTGCAAGTACCAGCAGGAAAGGCAAATCCAAGTCCTCCTATTGGTCCTGCCCTCGGTCAGCGCGGGTTAAATATTATGGAGTTCTGTAAAGCATTTAATGCGGCTACTCAGAAAATGGAACCAGGGCTGCCAGTGCCAGTGGTGATTACTGCTTATGCTGATAAGAGCTTCACGTACATCATGAAAACAACGCCAGCAGCTGTCCTAATTAGGAAGGCAGCTGGAGTAGCAAAAGGAAGTCCTAGGCCACATAGTGATAAAGTTGGCAAGCTGACAAGGGTGCAGTTAGAAGAAATCGCCAAGGTAAAAATGCCTGATTTAACTGCTGCTGATACTGATGCAGCAGTTCGTACTATTGCTGGAAGTGCTCGTAGTATGGGTGTAGAAGTCGAGGGGGTATAAACATGGGACACATATCTAAAAGATTTAAAGAGATTTCTGGGAAAGTAGATAGCCAAAAGACTTATCCTTTGCTGGAAGCATTAGAAATAATCAAAGAAACGGCTACAGCAAAATTTGATGAATCCGTTGATATTGCTGTCAGTCTAGGGATTGATGCAAAAAAATCAGATCAGACGGTTCGTGGCTCTGTAGTATTGCCAGCAGGTACAGGTAAAACTGTGCGTGTAGCAGTATTTGCACAAGGTGACAAGGCTGAGACTGCTCTAGCTGCAGGCGCTGATATTGTTGGGTTTGAGGACCTGGCGGAGCAAATAAAGGCAGGAAAAATGGATTTTGATGTAGTAATTGCTAGTCCTGATGCAATGCGTATCGTTGGTCAGTTAGGACAGATACTTGGTCCGCGAGGTCTTATGCCTAATCCTAAAGTGGGTACTGTGACTCCTGATGTAGCTGGTGCGGTAAAAAATGCAAAGGCTGGACAGGTTCAATATCGTGCAGATAAAGCTGGAATTATTCAATGTACGATAGGTCGGGCATCATTTGGTACAGATGATTTAAAGCAGAACGCGTTGGCATTATTGGAAGCGCTTAATAAATCAAGGCCAGCCACTTCTAAGGGTGTGTATCTAAAGAAAATGGCTGTATCAAGTACTATGGGAATTGGAGTACGGGTGGATCAAGCTAGCTTGACACTTTAATAATATTATTTGAATTTGTAATAAGGCTTTGGGCCTATTGGTTTGATGTATTTAGTCAATCTAATGAGCTATCAAAGACCGTTGGGGTTTTTGAGTAGTAGAGGCAGAGCAGTTTTCTGTCATGCAATATCTAACTCTTGAGAACTTAATTATAAAAAGAAGTAGGGATTTTTAAATTCAAGAGTATTGTTTACTCTAATCTAAAATTATCTATCTCTTGCTTCTAGCCCAGCGTAGATGGCGTATTCAAGAACAGGAATTTGTTTTCTCCTGATTTAAGGTCGCCGATTTGTTGTGTAGAGATTGAGTTGCAAGATTACACCTGTAACCAAAACTCTGCATTGAAAATAACTGATGGAGAACGTAACTTGAGTCTTAACCTTGAAGAAAAAAAGGCAGTAGTTGCTGAAGTCGGTGTGCAGTTAGCAAAGGCTCAGGCTGTTATTGTTGCTGAGTATAGAGGTTTGGAGGTTGGAGATATGACCCGGTTGCGATCAAATGCGCGACATTCTGGTGTGTATTTTCGGGTTCTAAAAAACTCTCTTGCGCGACGTGCAGTTGAAGGCACGGCATTTTCTGAGCTTTCAAAGCATCTGGTGGGTCCACTCGTTTATAGTATTGGGGATGATCCAGTAGCTACAGCAAAGGTGTTGCATGAGTTTGAAAAAGAAAATGAAAAGCTCGTGATTAAAGCTGGAGCTATGCCTAATTTACTGTTGTCTCATAAGGATATCGCGAGTCTTGCTACTATGATGAGCCGTGAAGAACTCCTTGCGAAGTTATTGGGCACAATGCAGGCGCCTATTGCTACTTTTGTTAGAACGCTTAACGAAGTGCCAACAAAATTTGTGCGTGGACTTGCAGCTGTATGTGACCAAAAATAGGTGGTTTATCCAGACTTTTGGAAACTCAATTTACAGATTCTAAATAAAGATCAAATTAAAAATTAATATTCATTAGGAGAAAATTATGGCTGTTGCCAAAGCAGATATTCTAGATTCAATTTCAAATATGACCGTGCTGGAACTATCAGAGCTGATTAAAGAGATGGAAGAAAAATTCGGTGTTTCAGCAGCTGCATCAGCAGTTGCTGCTGCAGCACCTGCTGCATCTGCAGAATCAGCAAAAGAGCAAACTGAATTTTCAGTAATGCTGACCGCAGTTGGTGAGAGCAAGGTTGGTGTAATTAAAGCTGTTCGTGCTATTACTGGTTTGGGTTTAAAAGAGGCTAAAGATTTGGTAGATGGTGCGCCTAAAGCAGTGAAAGAAGGAGTTTCTAAAGAGGATGCAGAGGCCATGCAGAAACAATTGACTGAAGCTGGTGCAACTTGCGAACTTAAGTAATATAGGTCTGAAATAGCGACGTTGGTGGCACAGAATGTGTCGCCAACGCTGTCTTTTTTGTTCTGTAATTCAGAAGTTTCACTAAGTACTTAACACAGCAATTAAAGCTTAAACTTTGTTTTCTGCTCCCCCGGAGAAATTCTATGAGCTATTCATTTACCGAGAAAAAGCGCATTCGCAAAAGTTTTGCAAAGCGAGCAAGCGTTTTACCAATCCCATTTTTACTTGCGACCCAGCTTGAATCTTACGAAGCTTTTTTACAAGAGCATATTCCCGTTGAAGAAAGAGAAAATCGTGGGCTACAAGCAGCATTTACTTCAATTTTTCCAATTGAAAGTCATTCTAAAAATGCTCGTCTTGACTTCGTTAGTTATATATTAGGGGCGCCTCCTTTTGATGTGAAAGAATGTCAGCAACGTGGTCTTACGTATGCCTCGCCATTACGCGCCAGAGCGCGATTAACTATCATGGACAAAGAATCTGCCAAGCCGGTTCCAAAGGAGGTGAGGGAACAGGTGGTCTACATGGGGGAAATGCCTCTGATGACTAAGACTGGCTCGTTTGTTATTAACGGTACTGAGCGTGTAATCGTGTCTCAACTGCACCGTTCACCGGGGGTATTTTTTGAGCACGATCGGGGTAAGACACATTCGTCTGGAAAGCTACTGTTCTCAGCTAGAATCATTCCATATAGAGGATCTTGGCTTGATTTTGAATTTGATCCAAAAGACTATCTTTATTTCCGAGTAGATCGTCGTCGTAAAATGCCTGTAACGATTATTCTAAAAGCTTTAGGCTACACGGCTGAACAAATTCTAGCTGGTTTCTTCACATTTGATTTATTTCATGTCTCTAAAATAGGTATTGATTTTGAGTTAGTTCCAGAACGTTTACGTGGTGATATAGCTCGTCTTGATATTGTTACTAAAAGCGGAAAAGTAATTGTTAAAAAAGATAAACGTATAACTGCTAAGCATATTCGTGAATTGGAACAAGCAAAAATAGACAAACTTTCAGTGCCAGAGGATTTTCTGCTGGGGCGGGTGCTAGGGCACAATGTATTGGATCAAGAAACGGGAGAGATTATAGCACTGGCAAATGATGAAATTACTGAAGAGCTTATTGCTAAATTCCGTGAAGCCAATATTGAAAAAATTTACACTATATATACAAATGACCTTGATCAAGGGGCATATATTTCCCAGACTTTGAGGATAGACGAAACTACTGATCAATTGACTGCTCAAGTGGCAATTTATCGGATGATGCGTCCTGGTGAGCCACCTACTGAGGAAGCTGTCAAGGCGCTATTTAATGGATTATTCTATTCATCTGACCGCTATGATTTATCTGCAGTCGGACGAATGAAGTTTAACCGTCGTGTTGGTAAAACTGAGTTGACTGGTCCCACTACTTTATCGAATGAAGATATTATTAGAATAATACAAATATTGGTAGAGCTTCGGAATGGCCGTGGAGAGGTAGATGATATTGACCATCTTGGTAATCGTCGGGTTCGATATGTCGGAGAATTAGCGGAAAATCAATTTCGTTCTGGTCTTATTAGGGTTGAGCGGGCCGTTAAAGAACGCTTAAGTCAAGCGGAATCAGATAACCTGATGCCACACGATTTAATTAATGCGAAACCCGTATCTGCAGCAGTACGTGAGTTCTTTGGCTCTAGCCAGTTATCTCAATTCATGGATCAGACTAATCCTCTTTCTGAGATTACACATAAAAGACGAGTATCTGCATTAGGACCCGGAGGTCTGACACGTGAGAGGGCGGGATTTGAAGTTCGAGATGTTCATCCCACTCACTATGGCAGAGTATGCCCAATTGAAACCCCAGAAGGACCGAATATTGGGCTTATAAACTCACTTGCGCTATATGCTCGTACCAATAAATATGGTTTTCTAGAAACTCCATATCGTAAAGTAAAAGATAATAAAGTTACCGATGAAATT
>CAJQRL010000057.1 GCA_905612245.1 uncultured Nitrosomonadaceae bacterium
CGATTCAGATGTCACCCATACGCCTATGTTCCATCAAGTAGAAGGTCTATGGATAGATGAAAATGTAAATTTCTCAGCTTTAAAGGGAATATTAATAGATTTCATTACACAATTTTCAGAGCATAATGAACTATCAACAAGGTTCCGTCCTTCTTTTTTCCCATTTACGGAGCCTTCAGCTGAAATGGATATTAGTTGTGTTATGTGTAATAACAAGGGATGCAGAGTATGTGGTCACACTGGTTGGCTGGAGGTCTTAGGTTGTGGCATGGTGCACCCTGAAGTCCTAAAACATGCCAATATAGATAGTGAGAAATACAATGGCTTTGCTTTTGGTATGGGTGTAGAGCGATTAGCAATGCTTAGGTATGGAGTAAGTGATATACGAATGTTTTTCGAAAATGATTTACGTTTCCTAAAGCAGTTTAATTAAAATTATAAATTGTATTCCCTGCAATAATAAATCACTATGAAATTTCCTGAGAGCTGGCTTCGTACTTTAGTGAATCCGCCAATTTCCAGCAGCGAACTAGCACATTCTCTTACGATGGCTGGCTTGGAAGTTGAAGCTATGGAGTCTGCAGCGCCAGACTTTAATAAGGTGGTGGTAGCTGAAATATTGTCAGTAAATAAACACCCTAATGCTGATCGGTTAAATATCTGTCAGGTAAGTGTAGATAAATCTATAAATAAAGAGCCCCTGCAAATTGTCTGTGGAGCTGGCAACGTTAGTGTTGGAGCCAAAGTGCCATGTGCGTTGATTGGTGCGCGCCTTCCTAATATGGTCATTAAACGGGCTAAAGTACGTGGAGTAGAGTCATTTGGCATGCTATGTTCAGCTAACGAATTAGGAATAGCTGAAGAGACTGAAGGTTTGTTGTTGCTTCCTAAGGATGCTCCAACCGGTGAAGATTTTCGCAATTATTATGACCTTGACGACAAAATCTTTACACTAAACTTAACTCCTAACCGCGCTGACTGTTTGGGAATTTTAGGTATAGCGCGAGAAGTGGCAGCAATTTCTTCTGAAAAACTTATCCTGCCTGAAATCAATCTGGTTAAAAATAGAAATAGTGACACCTTGACAGTTTGTATAGATGAACCGGATGCATGCCCGTTGTATTGTGGCAGAGTAATCCGAGACATCGATTTGGGAGCATCGACCCCAACTTGGGTGCTCCGTCGTCTAGAGCGAAGCGGAATTCGTCCGATCAATGCAGTAGTAGATGTAACTAATTATGTAATGTTGGAAATTGGCCAGCCTTTACATGCCTTTGATTTGGCAAAAATTACTGATAAATTATCCGGAATTATTCACGTGCGCTATGCTAATTCTGGTGAAAAGCTACAACTATTAAATGGTGAAGAAATATTACTGCAGCCTGATATGTTGCTTATTTCTGATGAAATTAAACCCATAGCATTAGCCGGAATTATGGGTGGAAACGAAAGTAAGGTCGAGCTTGGTGCTACTGACCTGTTTCTTGAAAGCGCATTCTTTATACCAAAAGTAATAGCAGGAAAGCATATTCAGCTTGGGATTAGTTCTGACTCTGCGCACCGCTTCGAACGTGGCGTAGATTTTGGAGCCACACGTATCGCCATGGAAAGGGCTACAGGATTAATAATTGATATCTGTGGTGGCTATCCCGGTCCAATTACTGAAACAAAGGGGGAGCTGCCAAAACGTAAATCTATTATCTTGCGTGAAGAAAGAGTGCAACGCATATTGGGGATCAAGCTTGAGCTATCTGAGATAACCGAGATACTAGAACGATTACAATTTGATTTTTCAGTTAAAAATAAAACATTTGATGTAACGCCTCCAACATATCGTTTTGACTTGGCTATTGAGGAAGACTTGATTGAAGAAATCGCACGAATTTATGGCTACCATAATATTCCTGCTGGCTTGCCAAATGTAAATGTAAATATACTACCTTATGCTGAAGCAGTAAAAACCCCGATGGAGTTACGAAAAATTTGTGTGACACGTGATTACCAGGAAGTAACTAATTATGCATTTGTAGATGTGGAATGGGAGAGAAATTATTCAAATAACTCTTCTCCAGTAATGCTAAAGAACCCTATTTCTAGCCAGTTAAACGCAATGCGTAGCAACTTAGTTGGGGGGCTCATTTCTAACCTGAAATTTAACCTTAATCGTAAACAAACCAGAGTGCGAATATTTGAAGTTGGTTCTTGTTTCTTAAAGAAACAAGGCTGTTATGCGCAATCTGAAAAATTAGGGGGGTTATGCTATGGGGGAATCGTAGCGGAGCAATGGGGCTCTCCTGAACGTAATACAGACTTTTATGATGTAAAGTCTGATATTGAGGCATTGTTCTGGCCGGAGATCATAAATTTTGAAATAGCAGCCCATCCTGCGCTACATCCTGGGAAATCATCACAAATTCTCATAGGAAAAAAAATAGCGGGGTGGATAGGAGAGCTTCATCCTAAATTACAACAAGAATCAGCTCTACCAAAGCCTGTTATCTTATTTGAACTTGATCTGGATGTCTTAACTCAGCGGACTTTACCAAAATCAGGAAAAATTCCAAAATACCCATCCGTACGACGTGATATTGCTGTGATAGTAGCAGATAATATTAGTGTTAGCTCTCTACTCCAGAGTATGAATGCCCTTAATTCTCCTATAATTGTAGAAATCGCCCTGTTTGATATTTATCGTGGGAATGGAGTTGATAATGGTAAAAAAAGTCTTGCATTCCGCGTGTTATTACAAGATACTAAAAAAACTTTAACTGATGAGGAAGCAGATTCAGTTACAAAGAAATTAATTAAGATTCTAGAGAATACATTTGAGGCAAAACTCCGTAATTAAATATAAGCACTAAAGATTAGTTCAAGAATTAATTAGTAAGGGGGGGGAAGGCATGACCTTAACAAAGGCTGAATTAGCAGATTTATTATTTGAAAAAGTTGGTTTAAACAAGCGCGAAGCCAAAAATATGGTCGACTCCTTTTATGAAGAGGTTCGTGCCGCATTACAAAGTGGTGATGGCGTAAAATTATCAGGATTTGGAAATTTTCAGTTGCGTGAAAAGCCTCAGCGCCCTGGTCGTAATCCAAAAACCGGAGAAGAGGTTCAAATAACAGCACGACGCGTGGTAACTTTTCACGCCAGTCAAAAACTGAAGGCAATGGTGGAAAAAACTCAGAATGGGAAACATATTACCTAGTAGTGCTTTGCCGCCTATTCCGGAAAAACGTTATTTCAACATAGGTGAAGTCGGTGAGTTATGTAGTGTCAAGCCGCACGTGCTACGTTATTGGGAACAAGAATTCTCACAATTAAGTTCCATTAAACGGCGTGGTAACCGTCGATACTATCAGCACCATGAAGTATTATTAATTCGTCATATTCGAGAATTACTCTACGAACAAGGCTTTACCATTAATGGTGCGCGTGGACGACTAGAGCAGAAAAATCTCTTTGAGCCAACATCTAACTCAACAAGTCATTCCTCTGTCTCCGAGAATCTTACTAAAGTTGATTTAACAATTTTACAAGGCGAGATTGAAAGTGTTGTATCTTTTCTTAGGTCATGAATAGTGTTCCTGTCTCTGTAAAAAGAGACGCTAAAATCGATTTCTAAATATCTTGGCTTATTGCTATAATCCGCAATCTCGGGGCGTAGCGCAGCCTGGTAGCGTGCTTGCATGGGGTGCAAGTGGTCGGAGGTTCGAATCCTCTCGCCCCGACCATTTAAGTGGTTTATTAATCAATTGTTATATATAAATTAAGTTTGGAATTAGTTGAACTGCTTAATTCGTTTTCTAAATAATTTAAAAATAAATTGGCCTTTTGCAAATGCGCATATTGCTCAGTAACGACGACGGGTATTTAGCGCCAGGTTTGGCAAAGCTAGCTGAGAAACTATCTTCTATTGCAGATATAGTGGTAGTTGCACCAGAGCGTGACCGTAGCGGTGCGAGTAATTCCCTCACACTAGATCGCCCCCTTAGTTTGCATAAATCTCACAATGGTTATTACTATGTAAACGGTACGCCAACAGACTGCGTGCACCTAGCAGTTACTGGCATGCTAGATACACTACCTGATATGGTCATTTCAGGTATAAACGATGGTGCCAATATGGGCGACGATACCATTTACTCGGGAACGGTAGCCGCTGCTACCGAAGGCTTTCTATTAGGAATACCTTCCCTTGCCATATCTCTCGCAAATGTTTCGGATAAAAATTTCTCTACTGCGGCACTTGTTGCAGTAGATATTGTGCAACGATTCAAAAAAAATAATTTTCATGAGCCAGTACTGCTTAATATAAATGTGCCAGATATTCCATATAATGATCTGCAAGGAATGGAAGTTACACGGCTTGGGAGGAGACATAAAGCTGAGCCAGTAGTCAAATCAGAGAATCCACGTGGTGAAACAGTATACTGGGTAGGTGCTGCGGGTGCAGTTCAGGATGCAAGTGAAAATACAGATTTTCATGCAATTCAACAAAATCGGGTATCACTAACGCCATTACAAATTGATCTGACTCAATATGCACAGCTAGAAAAGGTTAAGCAGTGGTTAAAATAAGATATATAGATGGGAAATGTTTGGTACTTTGAAGTTAAACATCTAAAGAGAAACTGAGTTTGAGTTTATATCATTCTGGCATTGGCATGACTTCTCAGCGTACACGTGCGCGAATGATTGACCGTTTACGAGTTCAAAATATAGAGGATGAGGTGGTTCTGGCAGCAATGAACTCCGCTCCCCGTCATTTATTTGTCGAGGAAGCTCTCGCAAGCCGTGCTTACGATGATGTCGCTCTCCCCATTAATTTTGGACAAACCATCTCAAGTCCATTTATTGTAGCGCGAATGAGTGAGTTATTACATGCAGGTCCAACCCTTGGAAAAGTTCTTGAAATTGGCACAGGCTGTGGTTACCAGACAACCATCTTGGCTCAACTTGCATGTGAGGTTTATTCAATTGAACGTATTGGTCCCTTATTGAGTCGAACCCGCTCTCGTTTAAGAGAGTTCCGTCTTAATAATGTACGATTGAAGCATGCAGATGGACTCCAGGGCTTGCCAGAGGTTGGGCCATTTGATGGCATTATTATGACAGCCGCAACTACGCATGTTCCTTCTGCATTGCTGGCGCAATTAGCAATCGGTGGTAGAATGGTTTATCCAAAAGGTAGCCAAAAACAGTACTTGTGTGTAATCGAACGTAACTTACAGGGTTATATAGAAGCTATTCTGGACGAGGTAAGATTTGTACCAATACTTCCTGGTATCGTAAAAAATTAAACTATGTCTTCAAGAGAAGGTGTGAATGAAGAAAGGTGAGATGAGGCCGGCTAATCAAGCATTATTTTCTACAAAGGTTGTTAAATGCTACAAGCGATCCCTTTGTGATAGGAAGTTTGTATTCAATCTTATATTACTTCCGTCTATTATCTGTCTTCTACTTTCGGGATGCATATCAACTCGACACTCTTCATCAGGCAAAAATACGCCGCAGACAGCTGGCCATTCTAAAGAAAGTAGTCAAAAGCATACGGTGCAAAAGGGCGATACTCTGTATAGTATCGCGCAAATCTATGATATAGATTACAAGAATTTAGCAGAATGGAATAATCTAGAAAACCCTGGCGCTATAAATATAGGCCAACAGCTTAGGCTGTCCTCGCCTAATATAATGGTTAAACCAGCTATATTTGCACTTCCTGATCCAGAGCCATCACCAACATTACAGCAACCCATTTCGGAATCTACTTCTGCTGCTACTCTATTGAAAACAGAGCCTAAGGCATTTAAGCTTCCATATTCGAAAGAAGCTATAGCAAGGTTAAGGGTGCCTGAGGAAGCGCTTCCGTCGGCCGTTAAGAATTTAAAGAATGAAGAACCTACTGAATTAAATGTCGTTGCTCGTGATAAGGGTGGCATTAAATGGATTTGGCCCACGAAAGGGAGAGTGTCAAGCCATTTCTTAAAAAGCACCAAAGGTATGGATATCTCAGGCAAGACAGGACAACCTGTTCTGGCCTCAGCCGCAGGCAAAGTAGTTTACAGTGGAACTGGATTGCGGGGCTACGGCAAACTCATTATTATAAAACATAATAATGCATACCTTAGTGCGTATGCACATAACAATAAGCTCCTAGCAAAGGAGGGACAAACAGTTTCTAGGGGGCAGATAATTGCAGAGATGGGAAAAACTGACAGCAAGCTAGTAAGGCTACACTTTGAAATCCGAAAGAATGGAAAGCCAGTAGACCCACTTAAATATTTGCCGAGAATATCGTCAGAAACGGCACCTTAATTAACTAGCTTATTTCGCAACCAATGTCTTCTATACCAAATTCCCCTGCATATACTGAGAAAGAGATCGATCAGTTAGTTCGTTCTTTTTATGAAAAGGCCCGAAAAGATCCGTCATTAGGTCCGATCTTTGAAGCTCACGTTACTAACTGGGAAGAACATTTTGTACAAATGACTGATTTCTGGTCGGGTAATTTGCTAGGCACCAACCGTTTTTATGGGGCGCCAATGCCCAAGCACTTAGCTGTGCCAAACCTTCGTCCTGAGCTGTTTGAGCAATGGTTGAAGCTTTTTAAGCAAACAACGCAAGAGCTTGACAATGAATCTTTTCAACTACATGTAAATCTACTTGCTTATCGTATCGCAAGTAGATTATGGGCGGCATATCAAATGCAGCATTACCCTGATAAGCCTTTATTAGAGCTGAAAGCCCCATAACTTTCTCGGTTCTTTGTTCATTTAGTAGTATCCTACCTAAGAGACTTAGCTGTAATATTCAGTTTGAGAAAAATATAAGTAGATTTGTCAAAATATAGGAGTCAGAATAATGAGTAACACGCCACATACATTGCCGCCCCTTCCCTACGCAGAAAATGCCCTAGATCCAGTTATTTCGGCGCGTACGGTAGGCATCCACTATGGCAAACATCATAAAACTTATGTTAATAACCTGAATAATCTGATAGCTGATACAGAATTAGCCGATTTGTCATTACAAGAGATCATAACTAAGACAGCTGGCCAAGCTAGTAAAGCGGGAATTTTCAACAATTCCGCCCAAATTTGGAATCATACTTTTTACTGGAATAGCTTATCTCAGAAGGGCGGCGGGGAGCCTCCTTTAATTTTGAAGCAAAAGATTGAGAGTTCTTTTGGTGACTTAGACTCATGTAAGAAAGAATTAGCTACTGCAGCAATGACTCAGTTTGGAAGTGGTTGGGCATGGCTTGTAATGAACGGCGACAAACTTGAGGTTGCTAAAACTGCTAATGCAGAGTCACCCTTGTCTATGGGGGTAAAACCACTTCTTGTTATTGATGTATGGGAGCATGCTTACTATCTTGATTATGAAAATCGTAGAATTGAATATGTTAATGCTGTAATTGAGAAATTAATCAACTGGGGTTTTGCTGAAGATAATCTAGGATAATCAACTGTGCCCAAAGATATAGAAGAGCAGCTAGAGATTATCAGGCGAGGCTGTGACGAGCTCCTAGTTGAAAAAGAACTCAAGAAAAAGCTATCAACAGGTATTCCGCTAAGAATTAAAGCTGGTTTTGACCCAACTGCTCCAGATTTGCACTTGGGTCATACGGTTCTGCTTAATAAGATGCGCCAGCTGCAGGATATGGGTCACCATATTCAATTCTTAATTGGTGACTTCACGGGCATGATAGGTGACCCTAGTGGGAAGAATACTACCCGTCCTCCCTTAACAGAGGAACAAGTCGCAGAGAATGCAAAAACTTATACAGACCAAGTATTTAAAATACTGAGGTCTGATCAAACTGAAGTTGCGTTTAATTCAAAATGGATGAGCCAAGTAAATGCGGCTGATCTAATCAAAATAGCCTCAACTCATACTGTAGCTCGCATGTTAGAACGAGATGATTTTGGTAAAAGGTACCGAAACAACCAGCCTATTTCTATTCATGAGTTTTTGTATCCACTGATTCAAGCTTATGATTCAGTCATGCTTAAGGCAGATATAGAATTAGGAGGTACCGATCAGAAGTTTAATTTGTTAGTGGGACGTGAATTACAAAAACATTTTAATCAGCCCCCTCAATGTATTCTTACTATGCCTCTATTAGTGGGGCTTGATGGCGTGAATAAAATGTCCAAATCGTTAAATAATTATATCGGCATAGATGAGGCGGCTGAGGAAATCTTCGGTAAAATAATGTCAATTTCTGATGAATTGATGTGGCAATATTTAGAGTTACTATCTTTTGAATCATTAATTACTATCCGACAATGGAAAAAGGAAATAGAGCAAGGTCGTAATCCGCGGGATATAAAAATAATATTTGCTAAGGAAATAGTGACGCGTTTTCACAGCAAACAAGATGCAGAAAAAGCAGTAACTGATTTTGAGGCACGCTTCAAACATGGCGCAATACCAGAAAATATTCCGCTAATAAAATTACAAAGTGAAGATGATGGGTTGGGTATAACAAAAATCCTTAAGCAATCTGGCCTCACAGCAAGTACATCAGAAGCTCTTCGCATGATCGAGCAGAAAGGGGTGAAATTAAATGGGGAAAAAATAAGTGACAAAAACCTAAAATTAAAGCTAGGAACAACTTCGGTAATTCAGGTAGGGAAACGAAAATTTGCTAAGGTAACAATCCTTTAACATTCAGATTTAAAGTAACAATCCATTAACATCCAATATATATATGTAGTATTAGAAGAAATATCTTGATATACGGTTTCGGTGTCTATATAATTCACGGCTTCTCTGCCAATAAGGTTTATTGGTCAGACCAGTTCTTTAAAAATTTACAGCCGATAGGTGTGGGTACTTTGCTAGGGCGTCAAAAAATCTATCTTTCGAGGTAGGTTCGAGACAACTGAAAAAAAGAAGTACTCGCACGATGTAACAAGGTAACAAGTCAAGCGAGAGTTTTAACATTATTAAACTGAAGAGTTTGATCATGGCTCAGATTGAACGCTGGCGGCATGCTTTACACATGCAAGTCGAACGGCAGCACGGGGGCAACCCTGGTGGCGAGTGGCGAACGGGTGAGGAATACATCGGAACGTGTCTATAAGTGGGGGATAACGCATCGAAAGGTGTGCTAATACCGCATAATCTCTCAGGAGAAAAGCAGGGGATCGCAAGACCTTGCGCTTTAGGAGCGGCCGATGCCTGATTAGCTTGTTGGTAAGGTAAAAGCTTACCAAGGCTTCGATCAGTAGCTGGTCTGAGAGGACGACCAGCCACACTGGGACTGAGACACGGCCCAGACTCCTACGGGAGGCAGCAGTGGGGAATTTTGGACAATGGGGGAAACCCTGATCCAGCCATGCCGCGTGAGTGAAGAAGGCCTTCGGGTTGTAAAGCTCTTTCAGCCGGAACGAAACGGTTACGATTAATACTCGTAATTAATGACGGTACCGGCAGAAGAAGCACCGGCTAACTACGTGCCAGCAGCCGCGGTAATACGTAGGGTGCGAGCGTTAATCGGAATTACTGGGCGTAAAGGGTCCGCAGGTTGTTTTGTAAGTCAGATGTGAAAGCCCCGGGCTTAACCTGGGAACTGCGTCTGAAACTACAAGGCTAGAGTATGGCAGAGGGGGGTGGAATTCCGCGTGTAGCAGTGAAATGCGTAGATATGTGGAGGAACACCGATGGCGAAGGCAGCCCCCTGGGTCAATACTGACGCTGAGGGACGAAAGCATGGGGAGCAAACAGGATTAGATACCCTGGTAGTCCATGCCCTAAACGATGTCAACTAGTTGTCGGGCCTTTACGGGCTTGGTAACGTAGCTAACGCGTGAAGTTGACCGCCTGGGGAGTACGATCGCAAGATTAAAACTCAAATGAATTGACGGGGACCCGCACAAGCGGTGGATTATGTGGATTAATTCGATGCAACGCGAAAAACCTTACCTACCCTTGACATGTATCGAAGCCCGCAGAAAAGCGGAGGTGCCCGAAAGGGAACGATAACACAGGTGCTGCATGGCTGTCGTCAGCTCGTGTCGTGAGATGTTGGGTTAAGTCCCGCAACGAGCGCAACCCTTGTCATTAATTGCCATCATTTAGTTGGGCACTTTAATGAGACTGCCGGTGACAAACCGGAGGAAGGTGGGGATGACGTCAAGTCCTCATGGCCCTTATGGGTAGGGCTTCACACGTAATACAATGGCGCGTACAGAGGGTTGCCAACCCGCGAGGGGGAGCTAATCTCAGAAAGCGCGTCGTAGTCCGGATCGGAGTCTGCAACTCGACTCCGTGAAGTCGGAATCGCTAGTAATCGCGGATCAGAATGTCGCGGTGAATACGTTCCCGGGTCTTGTACACACCGCCCGTCACACCATGGGAGTGGGTTCCACCAGAAGCAGGTAGTCTAACCGCAAGGAGGGCGCTTGCCACGGTGAGATTCATGACTGGGGTGAAGTCGTAACAAGGTAGCCGTAGGGGAACCTGCGGCTGGATCACCTCCTTTCAAGAGAAAAACCCAGTAAAGTATCCACAACCTATCGGTTGTATAAGAAGCAGGGGCTAGGTGACAATTGCTGAATACTTAAAACTAAATATTCAGCAATTGTCATGGACCCTTAAATTAGGGTCTGTAGCTCAGTTGGTTAGAGCACACGCTTGATAAGCGTGGGGTCGGTGGTTCAAATCCACCCAGACCTACCAACATAGCGGGGGTGTAGCTCAATTGGTAGAGCACCTGCTTTGCAAGCAGGGGGTCGTCGGTTCGATTCCGATCACCTCCACCAATTATTAAAACAAGCTATGAAATTTAAAGAGTAGAAGTAAGCGAAAGCGCTTACTTCTGGTTTTTAACCAGCGGCTGTATTATATAGAAATAGAGGTATTTAGAATTTAATAGTCTTTTTTTTGACTGTTATTTATTAAATCTATTTCTTGGTGTTCTTTAAAAATTTGGAAGAAGTAAATATTTTGTGTTCTAAGGAACCTTAAGTCTTTATGATTATGGTTATCTCTTGGAATGTAATTATATTGGGTTAGATTGTATCAATGCATTATATTTTTAGTCGGATGTAATGCAGAAACAACCTGTAACTAATTGGTTTTGGAAGACGGGATTAAAGTTGATTTAATAGACTTTATACCCATAATCTAAAAGCCCTTAAGGTTATAGGATCAAGCGAATAAGTGCATGTGGTGGATGCCTTGGCGATTACAGGCGATGAAGGGCGTGGAAGCCTGCGAAAAGCTCCGGGGAGCTGGCAAACAAGCATTGATCCGGAGATGTCCGAATGGGGAAACCCGGCCCGCAAGGGTCAACCTTGACTGAATACATAGGTCAAGCGTAGCGAACCTGGTGAACTGAAACATCTAAGTAACCAGAGGAATAGAAATCAACCGAGATTCCCAGAGTAGCGGCGAGCGAAATGGGATCAGCCTCCAACTTTTAGCACTTGAACTAATCAAACCGTCTGGAAAGTCGGGCCATAGTGGGTGATAGCCCCGTAGATGAAAGTTTGAGTGTGGAACTAGGGTTGGAACAAGTAGGGCGGGACACGAGAAATCCTGTTTGAATATGGGGGGACCATCCTCCAAGGCTAAATACTCGTAATCGACCGATAGTGAACCAGTACCGTGAGGGAAAGGCGAAAAGAACCCCGGAAGGGGAGTGAAATAGATCCTGAAACCGCGTGCATACAAACAGTAGGAGCCCTTCGGGGTGACTGCGTACCTTTTGTATAATGGGTCAGCGACTTACATTCAGTAGCAAGCTTAACCAAATAGGGGAAGCGTAGCGAAAGCGAGTCTTAATAGGGCGTTTAGTTGCTGGGTGTAGACCCGAAACCAGATGATCTACTCATGGCCAGGATGAAGCGGGGGTAACACTTCGTGGAGGTCCGAACCCACTAATGTTGAAAAATTAGGGGATGAGCTGTGGGTAGGGGTGAAAGGCTAATCAAATCTGGAAATAGCTGGTTCTCTCCGAAAACTATTTAGGTAGTGCCTCACGTATCACCTTCGGGGGTAGAGCACTGTTATGGCTAGGGGGCCGTTTAGGCTTACCAACCCATGGCAAACTCCGAATACCGAAGAGTGCAAGCGTGGGAGACAGACATCGGGTGCTAACGTCCGGTGTCGAAAGGGAAACAACCCAGACCCTCAGCTAAGGTCCCAAAGTACAGTTAAGTGGTAAACGAGGTGGGAAGGCGAAAACAGTCAGGAAGTTGGCTTAGAAGCAGCCATCTTTTAAAGAAAGCGTAATAGCTCACTGATCGAGTCGTCCTGCGCGGAAAATGTAACGGGGCTCAAACTGTACACCGAAGCTAGGGATTTACACAAGGTCAGCCTTGTGTAAATGGTAGGAGAGCGTTCCGTAAGCCTGCGAAGGTAGCTTGTGAAGGCTGCTGGAGGTATCGGAAGTGCGAATGCTGACATGAGTAGCGATAAAGGGAGTGAAAGGCTCCCTCGCCGAAAACCCAAGGATTCCTGTGCAACGTTCATCGGCGCAGGGTGAGTCGGCCCCTAAGGTGAGGCAGAAATGCGTAGCTGATGGGAAACTGGTTAATATTCCAGTACCTTTATTCAATGCGATGTGGGGACGGAGAAGGTTAGCTCGGCCGGGTGTTGGATGTCCCGGTTCAAGCGTGTAGACGTGCTGCTTAGGCAAATCCGAGCAGCTTAGTTGAGGCGCGATAACGCAACGCCCTTCGGGGCGCCAAGTGAGTGATACCATGCTTCCAGGAAAAGCCACTAAGCTTCAGTTGAATAAAGACCGTACCGCAAACCAACACAGGTGGGTGGGATGAGAATTCTAAGGCGCTTGAGAGAACTCTGGAGAAGGAACTCGGCAAATTAACTCCGTAACTTCGGGATAAGGAGTACCCCCGGTACGTGTAGCGCTTTACGCGTGAAGCGGATGGGGGTTGCAAAGAAATGGTGGCTGCGACTGTTTAATAAAAACACAGCACTCTGCAAACACGCAAGTGGACGTATAGAGTGTGACGCCTGCCCGGTGCCGGAAGGTTAAATGATGGGGTGCAAGCTCTTGATTGAAGCCCCGGTAAACGGCGGCCGTAACTATAACGGTCCTAAGGTAGCGAAATTCCTTGTCGGGTAAGTTCCGACCTGCACGAATGGCGTAACGATGGCCACACTGTCTCCTCCAGGGACTCAGCGAAGTTGAAATGGTTGTGAAGATGCAATCTACCCGCGGCTAGACGGAAAGACCCCGTGCACCTTTACTGTAGCTTTACATTGGGTTTTGAGAATATTTGTGTAGGATAGGTGGGAGGCTTTGAAGTGAGCTCGCTAGAGTTCATGGAGCCATCGTTGAAATACCACCCTGATGTTCTTGAGATTCTAACCTAGGTCCATTATCTGGATCGGGGACCGTGTATGGTAGGCAGTTTGACTGGGGCGGTCTCCTCCCAAAGTGTAACGGAGGAGTACGAAGGTACGCTAGGTACGGTCGGAAATCGTGCTGATAGTGCAATGGCATAAGCGTGCTTGACTGCGAGACTGACAAGTCGAGCAGATGCGAAAGCAGGTCATAGTGATCCGGTGGTTCTGTATGGAAGGGCCATCGCTCAACGGATAAAAGGTACGCCGGGGATAACAGGCTAATTCCTCCCAAGAGTTCATATCGACGGGGGAGTTTGGCACCTCGATGTCGGCTCATCACATCCTGGGGCTGTAGCCGGTCCCAAGGGTATGGCTGTTCGCCATTTAAAGTGGTACGTGAGCTGGGTTTAAAACGTCGTGAGACAGTTTGGTCCCTATCTGCCGTGGGCGTTGGAAATTTGAGAGGACCTGCTCCTAGTACGAGAGGACCGGAGTGGACTCACCTCTGGTGTACCGGTTATGACGCCAGTCGTATTGCCGGGTAGCTAAGTGGGGAAGAGATAACCGCTGAAAGCATCTAAGCGGGAAACTCACCTCAAGATAAGATTTCCCGGGGGTTAAACCCCCCTAAAGGATCGTTGAAGACCACGACGTTGATAGGTCGGGTGTGGAAGCACAGTAATGTGTTAAGCTAACCGATACTAATTGTCCGTGCGGCTTGATCCTATAACCTTAAGTTAACGTATGAAAGATTATGATTAAGTAGTTATTAAAATCATTCGATACGTTTGCAGGTTGTTTAAATAAATATGATTTAATCCATTGAAATTTACTTCTTCCAGATTACGGTTACGCTTGGCGGCAATAGCGCTTTGGACCCACCCCTTCCCATCCCGAACAGGACCGTGAAACGAGGTTGCGCCGATGATAGTGTGCATTACGCATGTGAAAGTAGGTCACTGCCAGGCATTTTTAAATAAGAACGCCCCGACTCATAAAGAGCTCGGGGCTTTTTTATGTTCTAAACCTATAGAGTTCATATTAGGCTATATATATTATTCTTAATAATATTTCATGTTAGCATCCCATTAGATATGATGAAGAGATAGGTTCATTTTGCGCAGTAAGGTTTTATAAATCTAAAATACCAGGAAAAGTTCGCTATGAAATCATTAGTTACTGGAGCCAACGGTTTTGTTGGCTCAGCGGTTGCGCGTTGCTTACTAGAGGCCGGACATGAGGTGCGTTGTTTAGTAAGGGCTGGAAGTGACCAAAGTAATCTGAAGGGCTTGCCTGTAGAAATTTCAGAGGGGGACCTGCGCGATGTCTCTTCTTTGAAACGTGCAGTTTCTAATTGTGAAAATTTATTTCATGTGGCTGCGGATTACCGTCTATGGGTGCCAGATCCTGAAACTATGTATGATATTAACGTTAAAGGAACACAAGAGCTGATACTTGCAGCATATGAAGCTGACGTTAGCCGCATAATTTATACTAGTAGCGTGGCTACTTTAGGTATAAATTCAGATGCTAGTCCTGCAAATGAAAGTACCCCATCCAGCCTTAATAATATGACCGGGCATTATAAGCGTTCAAAGTTCCTTGCTGAGCAAGTAGTGCAGCACTTAACTAACAAGCACCAGTTACCTTTAGTTATTGTCAATCCTTCTACTCCTGTAGGCCCACGTGATATAAAACCAACTCCGACAGGGCAGATAGTACTCGATACGCTTTGTGGCCGGATGCCAGCTTATATGAGTACAGGTCTTAATGTTGCACATGTTGATGATATTGCACAGGGTCATTTATTAGCGTATATGCATGGAAAGACAGGAGAACGATATATATTGGGTGGTGAGAACCTACATTTGATTCAAATTTTGCAGGCAATAGATGAAATTATCGGTAAAAAGATAAAAAGAATGAATATTTCGATGGGGATGATGCTTCCTGTAGCTTGGATAATGGAGAAAGTTGCGATTGCTACGAATACGCAGCCACGTGCTTCAGTAGACAGTATTCGTATGGCAGAGAAGAAAATGTTTTTTTCAAGTGAAAAAGCAATCAGAGATTTGGGCTATCAATACCGACCTTCATCAGAAGCAATAAAAGATGCGGTTACCTGGTTCCAAAATAATGGATACTGTAAAGGGTAGATTCACCCCCCCTAAAAGAAAGTAATTCTAAAGTTGATTCTATTCTTTCATTCTCATTTTATCTGATTATGCTAGGATCTTAGACTTAGACTTAGACTTAGACTTAGACTTAGACTTAGACTTAGACTTAGACTTAGATATTGATTTCAAATCCTGCTCCCACAATAGCTTCTTTAAGTTGATTTATATCGGTCTTTTCCGGGTCATATTGAATTATAGCCTGTTGTTTTTCCAGAGAAACATCAGAATCACTTGCTCCAGCAATTTCTGCTAATACTTTTTCTATACTACTGACACAACCCATGCAGGTCATGCCACTTATATTCAGGATGGCCGTTTGCAATTCATACACTCCATTTTTATCAAGGTTTATATATCAAGAGTTAGGCCGCCACTTTTTTAACAACAAAGAGTTTGCTACTACTGAAACAGAACTCATTGCCATGGCTGTAGCGGCGATTACGGGGTTAAGTAATCCTACTGCTGCGAGTGGTATGCCCAGAACATTGTATATGAAAGCAAAAAATAGATTTTGGCGGATTTTATCTAGTGTTCTTTTAGATAAAGAAACTGCATCAACAACACTCATTAGATCGTTACGTACCAAGGTAATATCGGCAGTTTCAATTGCAATATCCGATCCGGAGCCTATAGCGAAACTTACATCGGCAGCTGCTAGTGCTGGAGCATCATTTATTCCATCGCCTACCATGGCAATAAACTTACCGCTATTCCTTACGCGTTCTATCTCGGCGGCTTTATCTTGTGGTAATACTTCAGCGCGATAATTAGTTATTCCTACCTGCCTAGCAATAGCGGTGGCAGTAGCATAGTTATCCCCTGTGAGCATCATTACATCAATTCCCATAGATTGAAGTCTTTTTACAGCTTGAACGGAAGTACTCCTCAGCTGATCAGCAATTTTAATATATCCAATGACTTTATAGGTGTCGCTAACTTTTTTGGCAATGACGACGACAGTTTCACCTTTCGCCTGAAGAGTTGCTATATATTCAGCATCAATTACAGTGCCAGAATCAATTAAAAATTTTACTGTGCCTAGTATGTAATTAGTTTCATCGATACGAGCAGTTACTCCCCTGCCAGTAACAGAAGTAAAGTCACTGACTCTATGTAATTTAATATTCATACTTTTCGCACATTCTAATACTGCCTTAGCAAGGGGATGTTCTGATCCTTGTTCCAGCGTGGCAGAAATCTGTATTAAATCATTCTTACTAATGTCTCCCAAAGGAATAATATCGGTCACGACAGGCTTACCTTCTGTCAGGGTTCCAGTTTTATCTAAAACAAGTGTTTGAATTTTCTCCGCCTGCTCCAGTGCAGAGGCATTTTTAAATAGCACGCCAATTTGTGCACCTCGCCCGGTTCCAACCATTATTGCTGTTGGCGTTGCTAGTCCCAGTGCGCAAGGGCAAGAAATTACCAACACAGTAACTGCGTTGATAAGCGCAAAAATAAAATCATCGAAAAGCCACCAAGTTAGTAATAGAGTCAGAATGCTGATTAGCACTACTATAGGAACAAATATACTGGAGATCTTATCGGCCATTCTCTGAATTGGTGCCTTGGAACCTTGTGCCTCTTCCACTAGTCGAATGATAGCCGCAAGTTGTGTTTGGCTACCAATACTGGTAGCCCGACATTTGAGCAACCCTTGTTGATTCATTGTTGCAGCATATACTTTTGTCCCCAAAGTTTTTGGAACGGGTAGGCTCTCGCCAGTTAGCATTGATTCATTAATACTAGATGATCCCTCAGTAACAATGCCATCTACCGGCAGACTCTCACCTGGGCGCACAATAAAAGTATCATTTATCTTAATAGCATTTGCATCAACTTCGATAATCTGACCATCACGCTCTACTCGTGCAGTTTTAGGCTGTAGCTCTATAAGTTCCTCAATAGCTGCCGAAGTTTTATTTTTGGCACGGACTTCCATTAATTTTCCTAACAGAACAAGTGTGATGATGGCTGCACTTGACTCAAAATAAATATGTTGATTTAGCCCTAATAAAGTAACAACTGCACTAAGAAAATATGCGACGCTTGTTCCAAGTGAAACTAAAACATCCATGTTTGCACTGCCCCCACGTAGTGCAAACCATGCGCCTTTATAGAAACGCATGCCGATCCAAAATTGTACGGGTGTAGCCAGTAGCCACTGCAGCCAGCGTGGCAGCAGCTCTGTAGTTGAGTCTGAAAAAATTGTACCCATATGTAACATTAATGGAAGGGTAAGGGCAGCAGAGATCCAGAACATTAGAAGCTCTGCCCTGTAGGTAGCTATTTGTCGGGCCTTTTCTTTTGCACGATTAGTTTCGTTGATTTCGGTCGCGTTATAGCCTTCTTTAACAATAACGGCAATCAGGTCGCTTACTGTTACAGAGCCAGGTCTGAAATTAATAAGGGATTTTTCAGTTACTAAATTAACGGTAGCAGTGACTCCTGGAAGTTTGTTCAACTTTCTCTTAATGCGTCCGCTACATTCAGAACAGGTCATCCCACTAATTTGTAATTGTACTGATTGGGGGGAAACATGAAACCCTGCTTTCTCAATAGAATCAATTAATGTATCGGGTATAACCAGAGTGTCATCAAATTTAATTCGTGCCTTTTCATTAGCAAGGTTAACCGTTGCATGCACACCAGGGAGCTTATTTAGAACTTTCTCTATGCGAGTTGAGCAGGCTATGCAAGTCATTCCCTCTATAGGTATTTCTATTTTCCTGAAATTAGGAGGAGCCAAAGTGATTCCTAGTTATGTAGATACACTAAATAATAGAATTACTGGAACAGGCATGAGTGCAATAGCTTTGGTTATAAGTTTAAATAAATTAAAGTAAGAATCTAATCTTCACGACGCAAATGAGGAAATAAAATTACGTCCCGAATACTAGGACTATCAGTAAGCAACATAATTAAACGGTCTATACCTATACCTTCTCCGGCAGTGGGGGGTAGGCCATGCTCTAATGCTCGGATATAGTCACCATCATAGTGCATAGCTTCTTTATCACCAGATTCTTTAGCACGCACTTGCTCTTGGAAACGGGCCGCCTGATCTTCCGGATCATTTAACTCTGAAAAGCCATTAGCCATTTCACGCCCGGTTATATAAAGTTCAAAGCGGTCAGTTACCTCTGGATTCTTATCATTTCGACGGGCTAACGGAGAGACATCTGACGGATAATCAACAATAAAGGTCGGGTCCATTAATAAGTGTTCGGTCGTTTCATCGAATAAGGAAAGCTGTAATTTGCCAATTCCATCTTCAGATTTATAGCTAATATTTAGAGCTTCTAATTTCTTAATTAGGCATGTACGGTCATTTAACTGAAGATCAGTATATTCCGGGTGAAATTTTTGAATCGCTTGGGTGATAGATAATCGCAAGAATGGGTTTGCAAGATTAATTTTATATCCTTGATAAGAAATTTCGGTAGTGCCTAGAACCTTTATTGCTAATTCTCGAATTAGCGTTTCAGTAAGATTCATAAGATATATATGGTCCTGATAAGCTTCGTAAAATTCCAGCATGGTGAACTCAGGATTGTGGCGTGTAGAAATACCTTCATTTCTGAAACTGCGATTTATTTCAAAGACCTTCTCCATACCGCTTACTACTAAACGCTTTAAATATAGTTCCGGTGCTATTCGTAAATAAAAATCCATATCTAAAGCATTGTGATGTGTGACAAAAGGACGAGCTGCTGCACCACCTGGAATAGGGTGCATCATTGGGGTTTCTACTTCTAAATAACCTCTTTTTTCAAAAAATACACGAATAGATTGAATAATTTTAGACCGAGTTAAAAATACTTTACGTGTATCCTCATTAGAGATCAGATCAAGATAACGCTGACGATATTTTTGTTCCTGATCAGTCAGTCCATGAAATTTTTCTGGTAAGGGACGTAATGACTTAGTCAGTAGGCGTAAGCTCTTTACACGCACTGTAAGTTCACCGGACTTAGTTATAAACAGTGTTCCATGGACACCTAAAATATCACCTAAATCAAAATGCTTGAATGCAGCATGTACAGACTCACCTGTAATATCATTGGTAATGTATAGTTGAATATGCCCGCTCATATCTTGGATAGTGGCAAAGCTAGCTTTGCCCATTACACGTTTTAGAATCATGCGCCCAGCTACCTCAACAGATATTGGGTCTTTCTCCAGAGTATCATTTGAATGATCGCCATATTTTTTATGGAGATCTGATGCAAGATGATTACGGCGAAAATCATTTGGAAAAGCAATTCCTGTCTCACGCAAAGCAGCTAATTTAGCGCGACGATCCGCAATAATTTGATTTGTGTCCTGTGGTGTCTTTTGTCCTTGTTCGCTCATTTTTTAACCTTAAAAAACTTATTATTTTTTTGGAATATATGGTATCAATTATATCGCTGTGTAACATTATGCGCTATCATCTTGCGTAATCAGGCACATAGCAGGCTCTTCTTAAGCTTTAGTATTTATATGCCCTTTGCTAATTGTAAATATCGTATAGGTAAAATTAACAGTAATTTGTTCCCTCTATGGAAAAATTAAATCTAACTGAGTTGAAATGTAAATTATCAGCTGAACAATTCAAAGTTACACAGAAAAATGGTACGGAACAGCCTTTTAAAAATACATATTGGAATAATTCTGAACCTGGTCTTTATGTAGACGTGGTATCGGGCGAGTCACTTTTTAGTTCATTGGATAAATATGATTCAGGTACCGGTTGGCCAAGTTTTACGCGGCCAGTTCAGAATAGTGGGATTATTGAGAAGCAAGATAATGAATATGGTATGGCGCGAACTGAGGTTCGCTCAGGGCAGGCTGATTCGCATCTTGGGCACGTTTTTACTGACGGGCCAAGTCCAACAGGGAAACGTTACTGTATCAATTCCGCATCTTTACGATTCATCCCAGTTGATAGTTTGAGTGAAGAAAGGTACAAAGATTATATAGATAATGATGGCCGAGAAAACAAAATAGAATGAATTGCCAGTAGTTTTTTCACTAATAATTAAGCTCCCTGTTTCAAACTTGCTTTGATAAATTCGTCTAATCCCCCGTCCAGCACCCCTTGAGTATTACCAATTTCTAAGCCCGTTCTTAAATCCTTAATACGTGATTGATCTAGTACGTAAGAACGTATCTGATGTCCCCATCCTATGTCAGTTTTAGAATCTTCCATAGCCTGCTTTTCATCACTTTGTTTGCGTAACTCTACTTCATAAAGGCGTGATTTCAGCATTGCCATTGCCTCTGCACGGTTACGGTGCTGGGATCTGTCATTCTGACAGCAGACAACAATGCCTGAAGGATTATGAGTAATACGGATAGCTGAATCGGTTTTGTTAATGTGCTGACCACCTGCGCCGGAGGCGCGATATGTATCTACTCGTAAATCTGCAGGATTAATTTCAATTTCGATAGTATCATCCACCTCTGGGTAAATAAATACGCTTGCAAACGAGGTATGGCGACGACTACCAGAGTCAAAGGGAGATTTCCGTACTAAGCGGTGGACGCCACTTTCGGTACGTAGGTAGCCAAATGCATAGTCACCAGATATTTTTAGAGAGGCACTTTTGATTCCTGCCACCTCACCAGAGGATTCCTCAAGTACTTCAACCTTGTAATCACGTCGCTCACAATATCGTAGGTACATGCGCTCAAGCATTGCTGCCCAATCCTGCGCTTCTGTCCCACCTGAACCAGATTGAATTTCTAAGAAGCAGTTATTTGGATCCATTGGATTGGAGAACATGTTGCAAAACTCCATATTTGCAACATTTTTTTCTAACTTTGCTGCATCGGCACGGATGCTTTCTAGCATTGCAATATCGTTTTCTTCTTTCGCCATTTGGAATAAATCGATAGAGTCTTGTAGTTGCAGCTTAATTGTTTCTAGAGTTAAAACAATTTTTTCTAAGATTTTCTTTTCACGTCCTAATTCCTGGGCACGTTTGCTATCTTTCCAAATTTCCGGGTCCTCTTCTAGAAAGGAAATTTCATTACGGCGTTCTTTCTTTGCATCAAAGTCAAAGATACCTCCGAAGCT
This sequence comes from uncultured Nitrosomonadaceae bacterium, assembly GCA_905612245.1. Taxonomy (GTDB): domain Bacteria; phylum Pseudomonadota; class Gammaproteobacteria; order Burkholderiales; family Nitrosomonadaceae; genus BJGV01. The sequence goes on from CAJQRL010000057.1 coordinate 21,569, forward strand.
CTGTTGACCGAATATTGAGATCAGAAAGATGATTGGCAATGGCGTTTATTTGTTCCGCTTCCATATATGTTTTATCCAATAATCCTGAAAATTGGCATTATACAGTAAGCCGAATAGGGAACTTATTGTCCTGTTTTTTTATATTTTAAGGCATAAAAAGAAGCCACTTGATCTCATGCTAGGAAAAAAATTCATTTTTTCGTTACAATTGCATTATGTCAAAATTCTTTGCAGTAATTCCGGCAGCAGGTTCCGGTTCTCGTATGGGAAATAGCCTGCCTAAACAATATTTAGCACTTGCAGGTAGGCCTATGATTTACCATGCTGTGCACACCTTGTGCATCTCTCCTGAGATTACTAGTGTATTCGTTATCCTTAGTCCTGAAGATAGAGAATGGTTAAAGCATGACTGGTCAGAGTTTTCCAGTAAATTAGTTGTGTTTAATTGTGGCGGAGAAACTCGTGCCATGAGTATCCTCAATGGGCTTAAAGCTGCATCGGAAGAATCATTTATAGATAATGATGACTGGGTTATGGTTCATGATGCAGCACGGCCTTGTTTAAGTGAAGAACTACTTAGAAAATTGTTGGATGAACTTTCTGACGATGCAGTTGGTGGATTATTGGCTGTTCCTCTTTCAGATACTCTGAAACGAGGTGGTACTAATAATCGGGTTCAGAAAACTGAACCTAGGAAAGATTTATGGCAAGCTCAGACGCCACAGATGTTTCGTTACAAGCTGCTACTGGATGCCTTATGTAAGCCTGACAGCCTAACTATGACCGATGATGCTGGTGCAGTTGAGGCTTTGGGTTTGTGTCCTAAGCTAGTTCTTGGAGATGTGAGTAATATAAAAATAACTTATCCGAAGGACCTGGTCTTAGCAGAATTGATACTACGAGCACAGAAAGGAGAGAATTATGACAAATCAAATTAGAATTGGACAAGGTTCTGATGTACATCAGTTAGTCGAAGGAAGAGATCTAGTTATCGGTGGGGTAGTTATCCCTTTTGATAAGGGTTTGTTAGGCCACTCGGATGCGGATGTGTTATTACACGCAATTTGCGACGCATTGTTGGGCGCGGCTGCATTAGGGGATATTGGGAGACATTTTTCAGATACTAACCCACAATATAAAAATATTGATAGTCGAGTTTTATTGCAAGAAGTCTGTCATTTATTAGAAGAGAGGGATTATATTGTAATTAATATTGATGCAACTATCATTGCGCAGGCACCAAAAATGGCGCCACATATTCCTGCCATGATTTCTAATATTTCCCAAGATATTGGAATACAGGAAAAAGATATTAATATTAAAGCAAAGACCGCTGAGCATCTTGGTCCGATAGGTAGAGGGGAGGGTATTGAGGCGGAGGCAATATGTTTAATTGCCAAGATAGATAATGTGCGCTGCTGAAGAAAGTATTAACATCCATAAGGTGTGAATTTTTTTGCAGTATGGCGCTAAGGGGTGGAAAGAAGATAGTTATTAGTTATTAGATATTAGATATTAGATAAACTTATCACATTGAAAATTATAGCGTTTGATACTTCCTCCAGTTATTGCTCGATAGCACTTTGGATAGATGGCGAAATTTTGAGTCGAAGTATTCTTGCAGAACAGCGGCACTCTGAACTACTTTTACCAGTATTACAGGAATTGCTGGCAGAGAGTGAACTGACATTGGTGCAATTGGATGGAATAGCTTTTGGTGCAGGTCCCGGGTCATTTACTGGGCTGCGTATTGCTTGCGGTGTTGCACAGGGGCTGGCTTTTGGTTCAGGTCTGCCTGTAATAGGTATTTCAACATTAGAAGCACTAGCTCAGCAAGCTGAAGCTAATAAAGTAATCACAGCCATTGATGCCCGCATGGGTGAAATTTATCATGCAGCATATATTAAATCAGCAGATAATTGGGAGAATGTAAGCGCTCCAATACTTTGCTTACCACGGTATGCGCCATTAATGACAGGAGATAATTGGGTTGGATGTGGTAGTGGTTTTGATAAATATTGTGATGAGTTAAAAAGTCATTACGGTAGCAGCATCAGTCATCTTGATCTCGGTTTCTTTCCTCACGCGCGTGAAATGGCTCAATTAGCTGCACAAGGTTTTAAACAAGGGCTTGGAGTTGACCCCGTGGAGATTGCACCAATTTATTTGCGCAATAAAATAGCCTTAAAGGAAAGTGAAAGATGAGTGCCCAACTAGAGGAAATACCAATAATCAGGCAAATGTTCGTTAAAGATTTAGATGCAGTTATTCTGATTGAGCAAGAGGTTTTTCTTTTTCCTTGGACGCGAGGTAATTTCGGAGACTCAATAAGTTCAGGATATCATTGCTATGTATTAGAGATGGAGAGCCATGTCTTTGGTTATGGTGTGATGACAATTGGGGCTGATGAAGCTCACATTCTTACGCTTAGTGTGGCATCAGAATGGCAAAGAGAAGGGTGGGGGGAGAAATTATTACACTACTTCATTTCTCTTTCTAAAGAGCATTATGCATGCTCTATATTCTTAGAGGTACGTAAATCAAATCTTGGTGCGGCAAAATTGTATGAGCAAATAGGCTTTAGACAAGTTGGAACACGAGCAGGATATTATCCTGCGATGGGCGGACGAGAAGATGCAATCGTTATGGAATTAATTCTATGAGTGTCAGGAGCCAAGAAATTCTTAAAGAGCTTCGACTAAGGCCATTGTGGCGACATAGAGTGGAGGAACCAAATAGTATAGCAAAGACCCCCAACTCATCTGTTACAAAAAAAGAGGATAGAAATTTTCATATTTCGCATTTAGATTGGGCTCAACTTAAAGAAAATGTAGCTAGTTGTACTAGCTGCTCATTGTGTCAGAACCGCGTTAAAGCAGTGTTTGGTATCAGCGATAAGAACGCTGATTGGTTATTTGTAGGTGATGTGCCAAGTGTAGAAGAAGATATTCAGGGCGAGCCTTTCATTGGCCCGTCGGGAAAATTGTTAGATAACATGCTAGAAGCAGTCAGTCTTAAACGAGATAACAATATTTATATAGCAAATATTGTTAAATGTAGGCCCCCTGGCAATAGAAATCTTGATCATAGTGAAGCGCTACAATGTGAGCCCTTTCTCATAAGGCAAATTGAGCTGATTAAGCCAAAATTAATTATAGCTTTGGGGGAGATTGCAGCACAGAATCTTCTTGGCACGAATTCTGCTATTGACAGTTTGCGAGGTAGATTACACGAGTATTCTGGTGTCCCTTTAATTGTTACTTATCATCCGGCCTATCTGTTACGGATACAATCTGACAAGGAAAAGGTGTGGCAGGATTTATGCTTTGCTAGAAATATAATGCAAAAAGAATTGAAGGATTCTTAAAGCTTTTTGTGCTCCCCAATTAGATGTAGAGAGTCTTCTTTACTTTGGTTTAACATGTGCCAACGACGTATCAGAGTCATGGTTATAGCCACAAATGATCCGAACATAATAATTACCGAATAAATATGGACATCAAAACTAATCAATAAAGCATACATCGTCAACATGACGAGAATACTCAAGTTCTCATTAAAATTTTGTACTGCAATAGAATTGCCTGCTCCCATCAGAATATGGCCACGATGTTGTAGCAGTGCATTCATCGGAACTACAAAGAATCCAGCTAGGCCGCCAATCAGTATAAGTAGAATGATTGCGATCCATAATTGATGGGCTATTGTCATGGCCATTACGACTACACCCATAGCTATACCAAGTGGTATTACCTTGACTGATTGTCTCAGAGATACGAACCGTGCAGCCATTACTGCACCAACAGCAATACCTACGGCGACGATTCCTTGTAATTGCGCCGCTTTATTTAAAGGATAGTCGAGGGCTGTTTCGGCCCATTTCAATACGATAAATTGTAGAGTTGCACCTGCACCCCAGAATAACGTTGTGACTGCAAGTGAGATTTGCCCTAGCTTATCAGTCCAGAGCAATTTAAAACAATGTCTAAATTCTTGCACTAGGAAAATTGGGTTTTTGTTAAGAATGCGATGAACAACACCAGTGCTAGGTATATATAGGTTGAAGATAGCGGCTATACAATAGAACGCTGCAATAAAGATAATAGAGGCCTCTGGAATAGTGTCTACACCAGTATTTATATAAGGGAAATCAAGCTCTAAAAGTACCGCTGCAACTGTTGGTGTAATTAATACGCCACCTAAAACTGTTCCAAGGATAATGGACAATACAGTTAGGCCCTCAATCCAGCCATTTGCAATCACTAATTTTTCTGGAGGTAGTAACTCAGTAAGAATCCCATATTTTGCCGGAGAGTATGCGGCAGCACCTAGTCCCACAACAGCATATGCTGCAAGAGCAAAATACTGATGAGATGCCAAAAAAAGTAAACCACAACCAGTAATCTTGATGGTATTACTTATAAACATGACTCTTCCCTTGGCCATAGAGTCAGCAAATGCCCCTACAAATGGAGCAAGAATTACATAGAACAATACAAAGACAAATTTCAGCATAGGGGTGAGATATGCTGGGGCATGAAGATCTATCAGTAGCGCAATAGCAATAACCAACAATGCATTGTCAGCCAGCGACGAGAAAAATTGTGCCGCCATGATAGTATAAAACCCACGCTTCAAATTATTCTCTCCAAATTGCCATTAGGTATGCATTGAAAAATTCACAGTTACTGACATCTTTTTAGGCTGCAATTTTATAACACGAAATAGCTTTCTGGGCCAATTCAATCGTTATAAGCTGCTGTCTACCTGTAAGGTTTTTGGTAAAAACTACCCTTGATACAAGATTTATGATTGAATGCTGTGTAAGGCCTGCAGTATGTATTTTACTTCTATGTTTACTAGATAAGCGATAAATTTTCTAAATATTAAAAAAATGTCTCGTCCTATTCACGCTTTGATCGATCTTTCTGCGCTTGAACACAATCTTTCTGTTGTTCGTCGCCATGCTTCACGCTCAAGAGTAATGGCAGTGATAAAAGCAGATGCATACGGACATGGATTATTACGTGCAGCTGAGGCTTTTAAGAGCGCAGATGGCTTTGCAATTCTGGAATTAGAAGCCGCAATAAGTTTACGAGAAGCTGGCTATGAGCATACTATATTATTAATTGAAGGTTTCTTCTCTAGGTCGGAGTTGGAGTTGTTTGAGCGCTATCATCTTAGTACTGTAATACATAACAGTGAGCAGTTGGAGATGCTATCTGCTTACAAGCGACCTAGAGGGTTAGATGTCTTTCTGAAATTAAATACTGGCATGAACCGCTTAGGGTTTTCTCCAGAACAGTTCCCTGGGGCTTTGGAAATACTAAAGTCTAATCCTGTTGTTGGTCAAATTACATTGATGACACATTTTGCTTGCGCTGATGCCTACAAGGATAGAAGCGGGGTTGCAGAGCAACTGAAATGTTTTAACTCCATTACTTCAAATTTGAATTTCCCTTGTTCATTAGCTAATTCTGCGGCAACATTATCTTACCCTGAGACTCATGCTGATTGGGTTCGTCCTGGAATAATGTTATATGGTTCATCACCATTTTCCGATATATCTGCAAGTGAATTAGATTTACGTTCTGCCATGACATTAACTAGTAAAGTCATAGCGGTACAGTATCTTCATACTGGAGATAAGGTTGGATATGGGCAAACTTATCGTGTAAATCGCCCCATGTGCGTGGGCATCGTTGCTGGCGGATACGCAGATGGGTACCCGCGGCACGCACCTACTGGCACACCAATTTTAGTTAATGGAATTCGCACTCGTATTATCGGTCGAGTATCTATGGATATGTTGCATGTAGATTTGAGCGAGATCGAAAATGGGGGTGTTGGAAGCCCGGTTATATTTTGGGGAAAAGGAATGCCTGTAGATGAGGTTGCAGAGTCAGCTGGCACAATCAGCTATGAGTTATTATGTTCACTAGCGCAGAGAATAAAGATAGAAACGTAAACGTCATAAATTCTCAAAGAAAGGTTAGCCAGAAACCAACTTTTCTTTGAGAGTATAAAATATTATGACTATTCAATCTTAGCTTTGCCTTTTAATTCTTCTAGGTAAGCCTGAAATTTTTGTTGTAGTATGCGCTGCTGAACTTTCTGTTTGACTTCTTTAAAAGGTGGTATTTTTAGGGGGCGCATGCCATCTAGTCTGATTACATGCCAACCATAAGAAGATTTTACAGGGGTTTGTGTTATTTCACCGCTTTTCAATTTAACCAGAGCTTCTGCAAAAGGCTGAGCATAGCTTCTGGCAGAGGACCAGCCTAGCTCGCCACCCTTGTTCTTAGATCCGTCATCTGTAGATTTGTCCTTGGCAATTTCTTCAAATTTACCGCCTTTTTTGATCTTTGCAATAATATCTTTTGCTTCGGCTTCAGTACTGATCAGAATGTGGCTTGGATTATATTCCTGGTCACCCATAGATGCCGCACTTACTGCTTGATATTCTTCACGAAGCTCTTTCTCACTAGGGTCATTTTTTTTGATAAAATCAGCTTGAAGCGCTCTGATCAAGACAGACTGGCGAGTAATCATAATCTGTGTTGAGATATCAGGGTCTTTATCTAGTTTTTTCCTTAGAGCTTCTTGAGAAAGTACTTCCTGTTTTATAAGGTCTTCTCGTATAGCCTTTCTTGTTTCAGGAGTATCTTTCTGTCCTTGAGAAGTAAGATTCTTCATTACTAATTCTAGGCGTGAATTTGGAATGGTTTTTCCATTTACCTTAGCCACGGGTGCCGCATGAGTCGTGGTAACAACTGCAAGGACCGGCAGAAAAACCGCTGTTAATTTCAAAAATTTAATCAGTTGCATAGGGCTTCCTTTTTAGTAGATTAAATCAAAACTAAATTTCTTCGGGAGTATACGCCTTTATACTTAGTGCGTGAATATCTCTACCTACCATTTCTCCTAGAGCATCATATATTATTCTATGTCGCTCTATAGTCGATTTTTTGTAGAAATTACCTGAAACAATGGTAAGAAGAAAATGGCCACCACCATTTTTTGCACCTTCGTGACCTATATGTTTCCTACTTTCATCAATTATTTCGATCTTCTCCGGACTAAGGAAAGTAAGTTTCTGTTTAATAGTTCTTATTATACTCATTCTGGCAAGACTTTCTTAAATGGCTTGACTGTAACCTTTGCATATACTCCAGAGATTACGTATGGATCAGCCTCGGCCCAAGCCTGAGCTGCTTCTAATGAAATAAACTCTGCTACGATCAGGCTACCAGTAAAGCCAGCTGGACCAGGATCTGAGCTATCAATTGCAGGATAAGGTCCGGCTAGTAGTAGGCGTCCTTCATTTTGTAATATCTTAATACGTTCTAGGTGAGAAGGTCTAGATACTATACGTTTTTCTAGACTATTCGGAGCATCTTCACCATTTATCACGTAAAGCATCACGTGTTATTGTCCTCACCTTCAGTTATATACTTTCCTAGTATAAGCCCTTGTAACACTACAAACACTAGCATTAGTCCCGTTGATCCAAATAGCTTGAAATTTACCCAAATATCAGTTGGATAGTTAGAAGCCACATAAAGATTAATCACACCCATTAACGCAAAGAATATTGCCCAACTAAAATTCAGATTGCCCCATATTTTTTCTGGTAATGATATTTTAGTTCCTAACATAGCACGGATCAGATTTTTCTTAAATACAGTATGTGATATGAGTAGTGCGCTGGTGAATATCCAATATAATACGGTCGGTTTCCATTTAATAAAAGTTTCGTCCTTTAATATTAGTGTTGCACTACCAAAAATAACAATAATAACTAGGCTTATCCATTGCATTTTCTCTATCTTGTGATGACGAAACCAATTCCATATTATTTGTATAAAAGTTGCAGCAATAGCTACAGCAGTTGCTGCATAAATTCCATATAGTTTAAATGCGATAAAAAATAGTATGACCGGAAAAAGGTCAAAAAGAAATTTCATAACTCTAGACTCGTAAAGTTTGCTAATAAGTAGAACAACCAGATTATGGTGGTTACGCTTGGAAAAATCTATAGAATTTCCAGCGAAATGTGGCTCTAGATGAATTCATGAAACTGCAGTGATATGACCTCACTAAGGCTATCAGTATAATAAACAATCTCTTACTCTAATGAAAGAGGATAAATTTATTCGATACGAAAATTTTTTGTAGCGAATTTAAATTTATGGCTTTTAAAGAATAGCTGTTTTTGTTTTAAATTCGCAGGAAATTATTTGGAATAGGGCCTTCTTTTGTAAGGCCATATGTCATTAGTGTAATTGTATTTGTATCTTATCCCCTTTTTCAGGAAATTCAGCATGTACAATTTCACCCTCCGGGTTTGGGAATAAAGGTGCTCCACACTCTTCACAAGACTCTAAAGGGAAACGATTGTCTAGTTGTATAATGCGAGTTACGCCACACTCCTGAAGTGTGGTTTCTATCTGTGTAATTGTGTCACTGGTTTCATCTTCTTCTCCAACTAATGGCCAGACAATACCGTACAAGACCTCGTCGCTATCTATGTAGGTAAAGCTTACACGGTATTCCTCTAATGAGTGACCATGGAATGGTGCTATGACTGCGCGAAGGTCGGTTACTGGAATATTTAGGCTGGACTGTAAAAAATTAACCATTGCATGCATAGAATAGGGGCGGGCTAGTCGGTCTGCCATCCGCCATGCAGAAAAAAACCCATCGGGCAATACTGAATCTAAAGCGCAACCCTGAAACAATGAGCGTAATACCTTGTTGCACTCTATTTTCCACCTAAGAAATATTCCTTGTTTTGAATATTCAGCATCAGTTTCTCCATTATTCATTTGACTCGTAATATCGGTTTCCTGCCAGCGAAACATAGGTTCTCCTTGTCGGACTGCTATTGCTCCCAGAATATAACGTGTATCTGATAGAAAATTCTCGGTCTCAGAGAACTGTTGTGGGTTCATATGTAAATTCCCCCCACTTAGAGCGGCAGTACATAATTTTTTAGCTAGTTCATGTGTAAGCTGATATCCGCGTGGCAATTGATCTGGGCTAAAGAGGTAGTCGGCCAGTGAGAGCTCAGTATTTTCAAACAGCAGCAGTGTCTGGAACTGGGCTCGAAAAGTATTTAAGGTTGGTTCTGGTATCGGGCCTGAAGGAATTGAGAAACGGGACGATGCTAGTACTGGTGCAGCAAACATTAGGACATCATAGGTACAGCCTTCGTATGATAATGTACTACACTCAATTGCAGTTTCAATAGCATAGATAAACTCTCCATAACCGGCTGAATCAGTAGCATATAGTAGTTTTAACGCCTCCTCTAAATTTTGATCACTACTCGTGCGTAACTGTGCTTCTATTTTAATTCCAAGCTGTTTCTCCCAAAAAACATCCTCTTTATAGCTACCAGAGGCAGCAAGATTTGCAGCTAAACGAGCAAGCTCCTGTGCAGCGCATGGAGATTTAGTGCGGCGGGGGGAAAGAGATTTTTTCATGATAAAAATCAAATAATAATCATGGGATTATTTTATCTTAATTTTAACAATTGGTATGGATCTGGCTGTTATTTAAGACGTATAATTTTTTACAAATTTATACTGCGCCCGCCATCCACTGCTAATATCTGTCCTGTAATATAAGGGGCGTCTGAAATTAAGAAAAATACTGCTTTAGCTATGTCATTTGGGTCACCTGATCGCTTAAGGAGAGTCTTGCTGATGATATGTTGGCGCGATATTTCATCTGACCATTCCCCATTTTCTGGCCAGAGAATGGGGCCTGGAGAAATGCCGTTTACTCTGACTTCAGGAGCTAGTTCTAGCGCTAGAGACTTGGTTAATGTAGCTAACCCGCCTTTAGCAGAGCTGTAAACCGTATATTTTTTTAGGGGCCATTCAGAATGAATATCAATTATGTTAATAATACAGCCATGTTGTTTTTTTAGATGTGGCGCTGCTGCTTGAGATAAAAAGAGGGGTGCTTTTAAATTACATCCAATAAGATCATCCCATGATTTTTCTGTTATCTTCCCAATAGGCGAGGCGTAGAAATTGGAAGCATTATTAATAAGGGAGTCAATTCTGCCAAAATGTTTTAATGTTTCATTAACTAGCATTGGTAGCTGGGCTGAATCAAGTAAATCAGCTTGAATTAGCGCAACTGATCCGGGACGTATTTGGTTAAGTTTAGTTTGAAGCGCCTGAGCTTCCTTCTCAGAGGATCGGTAATGTATCATCAGGCTCATACCCTCAGAGTGTAGTTTTCGACAGATAGCTTCACCTATGCGTCTTGTGCCTCCAGTGATTAGTATAATTTTATCTTGCATCGTAGTCCCCTATCGGGTATTTCTGATGATCGGTATCAACAACCAGAAGTTTTATGTATTAACAAGTTACCTTGTGGCTCCACATTATTTAGCAATCAATCTCTTATTTAGGGTTCCTAAGGTTTAGATAATTTACCATAAAGACACATTTACACCGATGCCGCTACTACCAACACCAGATGAACCTGCTCTCAAGCATAGTTGTTCTGTAAAAGATATGATCTGTTCAGAGATTACCACGGCGGGGGGGTGGATTCCATTTGAACGTTATATGGAGCTCGCAATCTATTCGCCTGGAATGGGATATTATTGTTCTGGTACGACTAAATTTGGCTGTGCCGGAGATTTTGTAACCGCACCAGAAGTTTCTTCGTTATTTGGTAGAGCTATTGCCCAACAAGCTATACAAATAATAGAGGGTGTCGGTGAAAATAGCAGTGATATTCTAGAATTTGGGGCTGGGACCGGTAAACTCGCACTTGATATATTGCTTGAGTTAGAAAGCCTCAACAGGCTACCAAATTACTATTTTATTCTCGAAGTAAGCGGAGAGTTGCAGGAGCAGCAGAATAAGTTATTTGCTAAATTTGCACCTCATCTTCTGCCTCGAGTTCAATGGCTGGAGCAGCTCCCAACTAAATTCAAGGGTTTAATACTTGCAAATGAGGTGCTTGATGCCATGCCGGTTCATTTGGTGGCGAGGCGTGATAATGATTTATTCGAGCGTGGCGTGGTGTGGGATGGCAAGAGGTTTGAATGGAGTGACCGCTTGCTGGTTGAGGGAGAGCTCTTTAAGATCGCACAAGAAATAATTCCTCGGGCCAGTTTCGATAATAAGAATATTGAAATATATATTAGTGAAATCAATCTTTCAGCACGTGGTTTTATTAGGAGTATTGCAAATATCTTAGAGAAAGGAGCAGTAGTTCTCATCGATTATGGTTTTGGGCGTGACGAGTACTATCATGAGCAACGGAATCGCGGCACGATGATGTGCCATTATCGACACCATTCGCATGACGACCCATTTTATTTTCCGGGTTTGCAGGATATAACAAGCCATGTAGATTTTACTGCTATTACTGATGTGGCTACAGGGGAGGGATTAGAATTATTAGGCTACACTTCTCAGGCACAATTTCTTATTAACTGTGGCATCACTGAAATTCTCGCACGAATACCGGTAGAAAATACAAGTGACTATTTGCCTATGGCCAATCAAATGCAGAAATTAGTAAGCCCTGCTGAAATGGGTGAATTATTTAAGGTGATTGCTTTAGGTAAAGATAACCAGAAGCCTCTTATTGGATTTGAAAGTGGAGATAAGAGCTTCTTATTAGAAGAAGATATGTAATTTTATTGCTAGCTATTAATTAGAAAGAACTTGGCTCCTAACAAATAAATAAAATAGATTATTTCTTCGGCATATAAAGATCAGTTATCGATCCTTCTGCTATCTCGGCAGCAAAGTTAATGGTTTCTGATAATGTCGGGTGTGGATGGATAGCTAAACTTATGTCTTCCATATCTGTACCCATTTCTAGTGCAAGGACCGTTTCAGAAATCAACTCTCCTGCATTAATGCCAACTATCCCTGCACCGAGCAAGCGGCGCGTATTTTTATCGAATAGTAATTTTGTCATGCCCTCATCGCGCCCCATAGCTATCGCGCGGCCACTAGCGGCCCATGGGAAGATAGCTTTTTCATAATCAATTCCCTGCTTCTTTGCTTCAATTTCAGTTAAGCCCATCCAAGCTATTTCTGGATCTGTATATGCTACTGAAGGAATAGTGCGGACATCAAAGGCAGCTTTTTGCCCTGCTATAATTTCTGCGGCAAGTTTCCCCTCATGCGTTGCTTTATGAGCAAGCATTGGCTCTCCCACAATATCACCGATACCAAAAATATTCGGAACGTTTGTTCGTAGCTGGTTATCAACTGGAATGAAGCCTTGTTTAGTAACATGGACCCCCGCATTTTCTGCTTCTATAGCGTGTCCATTAGGACGGCGCCCGACTGCAACTAAAATGCGATCATAAGTCTGAGTCTCAGGAGACTCCTCTCCTTCGAAGGTAACTTTCAACCCATCCTTCTGTGGATTTATTTCACTAACTTTAGTTTTAAGATAGATTGCTTCATAGCGCTTCTTTATTCTTCTATATAGCGGCTTAATAAGATCTTTGTCAGCACCAGAAATTAATTGATCCTTCATCTCTACCACGCTTACTTTAGATCCGAATGCATCATAAATTGTTGCCATTTCTAGACCAATGATCCCGCCACCAATGATTAACATTCGTTTGGGAATATCTTCAAGTTCTAGTGCGCCTGTTGAATCAATAATTCTAGGGTCATTTTGGATAATCCCAGGAGGATGGGCTACGCTTGATCCTGCAGCGATTACACAGTATTCGAATGAAACGGTTTTCTGGCCATTAGGCGTATTTACTGAAATCATGTTGGGAGTAATAAATTTTCCATTCCCTTGTATGACTTCTACGTTCCTTTTTTTTGCTAATGCGGTTAGGCCATTAGTAAGTTTTTCAATAATTGACTCTTTCCATTTTCGTAACTTATCTAATTCAAGTTTAGGTGTATTGAAATTAACACCTGCATGAATGGTTTCTTCTGCATCAGTGACAACTTTTGCCATATGTAGTAATGCTTTTGAGGGAATGCAGCCGACATTGAGACAGACCCCTCCAAGTACTGGGTAGCGTTCAATCAGTATTACTTTCTTTCCGAGATCAGCTGCTCTAAAAGCCGCTGTATAGCCACCTGGCCCTGCTCCTAATATAGCTATATCTGCATGAATATCACCACGAGGAATCGTAGTAGATTGAGTTGAAGTAGGACTGGCTGGAGGTGGAGCAAATTCTGCTTTAGTATCTTTTTTGGTGTGAAGAGGAGAATCTGTTGGATTGGTTATTGGTTTCAATGTAAGTATTATTGATCCTTCCGAAACTGTGTCACCAATTTTTACCTTAATTTCTTTTACTGTGCCATTCTGAGGCGCAGGAATTTCTATTGTAGCCTTATCAGTTTCTAGTGTGATAAGGGAGGTTTCTTTTTCTACATTATCTCCAGGCTGTACTAGTATTTCGATAACAGGAACTTCTTTGAAGTCACCAACATCCGGGACTTTAATTTCGATAAGCTGAGTCATAGTATGCTATAAAAAATTATGTTGTTTACTACCGAATTTGACCATTTCCTAATACTATATATTTCTGGCTAGTTAGCCCCTCTAGCCCCACTGGTCCTCGTGCATGTATTTTGTCAGTAGAGATGCCGATCTCAGCACCTAGACCATATTCAAAGCCATCAGCAAAACGAGTAGATGTATTTACCATCACTGAACTAGAATCCACCTCTCGTAGAAAACGTTGGGCACGAGAATAGTCCTCTGTAACTATGGAATCAGTATGATGTGAGCCATATAAATTGATGTGCTCCAAAGCCTGATCCAGGCTATTTACTATTCGCACACTTAAAATTGGTGCTAAATATTCAGTTTTCCAATCATCCTCAGTAGCCTGGGTCATTTTTTCTACGATAGCGCATGAAGATTTATCACCTCGAAGCTCTACCCCTTTATCAAGATAAATCTTACATAGGGGTTGTAGTACTTCTTGCGCAATTTTCTTATGTACCAACAAGGTTTCCATAGTGTTGCAGGTCCCATAGCGCTGAGTCTTTGCATTGTCAGCAATGCTGATAGATTTATCCAGATCAGCCCCTTCATCTATATAAACATGACATACGCCGTCAAGATGTTTGATGACTGGAATACATGCTTCATCAGAAATACGTTTAATCAGACTTTTTCCTCCACGCGGAACAATCACGTCTACAAATTCTTTCATGGTAATTAGCTCACCTACCGCGTCTCGATCAATAGTATTTATTACTTGTATTACTGTTTCTGGCAGACCAGAAATTCTGAGACCTTCTTTTACGCATGCAGCGATAGCTTGATTACAATTATATGCTTCGGAGCCACCACGTAATATTGCTGCATTTCCTGCTTTGATACACAGCCCGGCTGCATCAGCTGTAACATTAGGGCGTGCTTCATAAATAATCCCAATTACACCTAGCGGCACCCGCATTTTCCCAACCTGGATCCCAGAAGGACGATAGTTTAAATCGCTTATTTCCCCAATAGGGTCAGCAAGGGAAGCTATCTGCAATAGGCCCTCTACCATATTAGTGACGCCTTCGGAGGTAAGCGTGAGGCGATCTATTAAAGCCGAGTCGAGACCTTGAGCTTTTGCTGCCTCTAAATCATCTTTATTCGCAGCCAATAAATTCTTTTCATTTTTTTTAATTGATGAAGCTATTTCAGCAAGTGCTTTATTTTTGGAAGAAGAGTCTACTTTCGCCATTGTATGTGATGCAGCACGAGCTTCACGCCCCACCATCTGCATGTAGGTCTTAATGTCTACATTATCCATTTTTTGGTTCCAAGTTTTCAGTAAATCAATAAATATTGATACAGTATAGCAAGTTAGGCCACCAACAATGTTTCTGTAGTGTAATGATACAGATACTGCGGGTAAGGGAGGTCATATTACATAGATAAAATATAGGAATTTAGAGGAAAATCCAATTTAGACTAAGCAAGTCTATTAGATAGTTTTATACAATAATTAGAATAAATGAAATGACTCTATTTATTCTATAAGAATGAAATATGTTTAGCTTTTTTTAAATGTAAAATGTAATCCTAGCTGTTCAATTTCGTCCCAAGCATCCCCTTTTTTGACACCTTTACTTATTTTATCTATTTTCGCAGCATGTAATAATGCTTTTACTAATAGTTTTAATCCAACTCGTTTAGCTGCATTTCCCATTATTTTTTGACGGTCTCCCCATACGTTTGCTTCTCTCAATATTTGTGTATAAGGCTTACCAGAATCTAATCCCTTACGAATAATGATCAATGAGCGGATCTGTCCTACAAGTATTGCTAGAATAAATGGTACGGCAGTTCCTTCTCCCTGCAGCCCTTTCAATACGAGGATGAAGCGGGCTATTTCTCCTGTCACCATTGCATCTGATAATTTAAAAATATCATATCTTGCCACTTCCATTACTGCATCTTTTATTTGAGTAAAAGACAATGTGCCTGGTGGATAGAGTAGTGCAAGTTTCTTAATCTCCTGATTAGCTGCTAGAAGGTTTCCTTCTACTTTTTCTGCAAAAAACTGTAAAGTATCCGGATCAGTTCTCTGGTTTTGTATACTTAGACGCTGATTAATCCAGGTTGGAAGTTGATTAAATTCTACCAATGGAACTGAGATCATAGATCCCGTCTTTTCAAGAGCTTTGAACCATTTTGTTATTTTTCCTTGCTTATCTATTTTGGGTAACGTAACCAGAGTTAGCGTGTCTGGTGGTAGTGAACAGCAATAATCCTCAATAGCCTTGCCGCCTTCTTTTCCGGGTTTTCCTGAAGGAACACGTATATCAATTAATCTTTTTTCACCAAATAGAGATAAGCTATTACTTCTTAGTAGTAAGTCTGATTTTTTGAATTGATTATCTATTGTAAATATTTCTCTCTCAATATAGCCATCCATATGGGCCATTCTACGAATCAAGTCAGCAGACTCAATAGCCAACAGTGGTTCCTCTCCATATACGGTATAAAATGTTAAGAGTTTTTTCTGGAGATGCTGGGAAAGGTTCGTTGGTTGAATATGCATTACTTATATTTGATAAGAGAAATTTTCCAATCCAATCTATAAAAATTACTAGCGTTGTTAGTTAGATAATTGTCGTAAGATTTGCTGGGCAGCAGCCAATGGCTTATCGAGAGCCATTAATTTTACTGTCCTTTGAATAGGAAATTTAGATTCTGTAATTATAAGCACCAGTTTTAACTTAGGTCTATATAACAATATTTACTAGTCTCTTGGGTACTACTATTATCTTTTTTATTTCGTGCCCTGCAACAAATTTTTTTACTTGCTCATTTTTTAGAGCAATCTGCTCAATAGTTTCTCGTTCAGCTTCTTTGACTACACGTATCTGCCCTCGTAGCTTACCATTTACCTGTACTACCATTTCAATTTCATCTTGTACTAGTATTCTTTTATCGGCTTCTGGCCATGGTTGATCAAGCAGCTCAGTTTCTGGCCTGAGTTCCCGCCATAATGTATGGCAGATGTGAGGAACAATAGGTGAGAGAAGCAACACTATGTTTTCTAACGCTTCCTGTATCACGCTACGGGAGGATTTATCGGAGCCATGAATCTTAGTGAGAGAATTCATTAGCTCCATTACTGCAGCAATTGCTGTGTTAAAAGTATGGCGTCTTCCTAGGTCATCACTAACTTTAGAAATAGTATGATGTAATTGAAAACGAAAGGATTTAAGCTCGGCAGACAGGTTGCTACTAATTTCAGGCTCAACTATTCCAAGTTGTAGATGTTTGTAAACTTGATTCCAGAGCCTATTTAGGAATCGGAATGCACCATCAGCTCCTGTATCCGTCCACTCGAGTGTTTGTTCAGGTGGACTTGCAAACATTATAAATAGTCGTGCAGTATCAGCGCCGTACATATCAACTAATTTTTGTGGGTCAACACCATTATTTTTAGATTTTGACATGGTGCCAACACCCCCAAACTCTACTGGCTTATTATCTTCACGCAAAATGGCATTGCTAGGTTTTCCTTGATCATCTGTTTGAATATCGACATCAGCCGGGTTGAAATAAGTAATTCGTCCGGCTTCTTTTTTTCGAAAGAAAATTTCATTTAATACCATGCCTTGTGTAAGTAAATCTGAGAAAGGCTCATCAAATTCAACCAACCCTAGGTTGTGCATTACCTTAGTCCAAAAACGTGAATAAAGCAGGTGTAGAATCGCGTGTTCAATTCCGCCGATATATTGATCTACTGGTAACCAATAGTTTGTACGTGAGTCAGTCATGGATTTATTCTGGTCAGTACATGTATAGCGAATGTAATACCAGGATGAATCTACAAAAGTATCCATCGTATCTGTTTCACGTCTAGCAGTTTTGCCGCATTTGGGGCAGTTACAGCTATAAAACGATGACATTTTTTCCAATGGATTGCAGGAACCATCCGGAACCAAATTTTCTGGCAATACTACTGGAAGCTGCTCATCTGGAACAGGCACAACCCCACATGTGCTGCAATGTATAAGTGGAATTGGACACCCCCAATAACGTTGTCGGGAAATACCCCAGTCACGTATACGAAATCTGGTTTTCTTATCTCCTAAGTCTAATGCAGATAAATCTGAAGCAATAGCATCAACGGCTGTTTGGAAATTCATGCCGTCGTATCTGCCGGAATTAACGCATACTCCTTCCTTTGAGCTATACCATTCCTGCCATTGTTCGGTACTGAATTCAGAATGTGATTCTGATTGAGGTCTGGTCGGTGCCGAAATAGCTTGTTTTATAGGTAAACTATATTTCTTTGCAAATTCAAAATCACGTTCGTCATGTGCAGGTACTGCCATAACTGCACCTTCGCCATAGCCCATCAATACATAATTTGCAATCCATATGGGTAGTTTTGACCCGGTCAGTGGGTGAGTGACAAATAATCCTGTAGATAGGCCTCTCTTTTCCTGAGTGGCAAGATCTGCTTCCATCGTGACGCTGTTCCTGCATTCAGAGATGAAATTAGAAAGCTCGGGATTATCTTTTGCTGCATGTAGCGCTATTGGGTGTTCTGCTGCTACTGCCACGTAAGTTGCACCCATTAAGGTATCTGCACGGGTTGTGAAGACTTTTATCGCCTGCAGGGTATTTGGAGCATCTGCAGGAAAAGTAATGTTCACACCAAAACTTTTACCAATCCAATTGGCCTGCATCGTTTTTACACGGTCTGGCCAACCTGATAATTCATCAAGGCCACTAAGTAGCTCTTCTGCATATTGCGTGATACCAAGGTAGTAACCGGGAATTTCACGCCTTTCAATCAACGCACCTGTACGCCATCCGCGTCCGTCTATTACTTGTTCGTTAGCTAAGACAGTTTGATCTACTGGGTCCCAATTTACTACCTGGGTTTTTTTGTAGGCAATCCCTTTCTCCAGCATCCGTAGAAAAAGCCATTGATTCCAACGATAGTAGTCCTGATCACAAGTAGCGAATTCTCTATCCCAGTCTATGGCCAATCCCAAACTCTTTAACTGCTTTCGCATGTAATCGATGTTGTCATAAGTCCATTTTGCTGGTGGTACTTTATTTTGTATGGCAGCATTTTCTGCGGGCAGGCCAAAAGCGTCCCAACCCATAGGTTGTAGGACGTTGTAACCTTGCATGCGGTGATAGCGTGATAGCAGATCGCCGATGGTGTAATTACGAACATGCCCCATATGAAGCTTCCCAGACGGGTAAGGGAACATTGATAGGCAATAATATTTCTTCTTGCCTTGTACCTCAGTAGCGCTGAAAGCACAGGTTTTATCCCAGTAAGACTGAGCACCTAATTCAATTTTCTGTGGATTATATTTTTCTTGCATAGAATTATTCGCTATTAAGCAGATAATTATAACGTGAAGATTATCTGATTACCGTCAATTACAAGTATTTTTATTGTTGTAATATTAGATGTATAAAAAATTTCTCTGTTTTAATGGTCACTTTATCCTTATAAAACTGATTACAAGTAATAAAATTTAATATGTTATGTCTGATTTCCTTGATCATCCAATAATAAAAGCCGTATCATGGCGATCTAGAAATCTTATTATTCTGAGATTAATGAAATTTTGTTAAAGTTAGAGAGGTAACGGGTAATTCTTTATCCGTATTATTATTACTGTTTCAGGAGAAATCTTGCATGTCAAAAAAACACCCTGTTATAGCTGTCACCGGATCGTCTGGTGCTGGCACCTCAACGGTCAAGAATAGCTTTGAGCAAATTTTTTGCCGTGAAAATATTAATGTAGCTGTAGTAGAGGGTGATAGTTTTCATCGCTATGATCGTGTTGCGATGAAAAAAGCCGTAGCTAAATCAGAGGAGGACCATGGTCGCCCTATCAGCCATTTTGGGCCTGAGGCGAATGAATTTAAGAAGCTAGAAACACTCTTTAAAGAATATAGTAAAAATGGTAGTGGGAAGACACGCCTTTATTTGCATAATGATGAAGAAGGTGCTCCTTATAAACAAAAAGCCGGTACATTCACTCCCTGGTCATCAATTGCTCGCGGTTCGGATATGTTGTTTTATGAAGGTTTGCATGGCGGGGTAAAGAGTAGCACTGCTGATGTTGCTAAATATGTAGACTTACTGGTAGGAGTTGTTCCTGCAGTTAATCTTGAATGGATTCAGAAAATTTACCGTGATACAAGTGCTCGTGGCTACTCAGCTGAGGCAGTAACTGACACTATCTTACTGCGTATGCATGATTACGCGCATTACATTACTCCTCAGTTCTCACGTACTCATATTAATTTTCAGAGGGTGCCAACTGTAGACACCTCTAATCCGTTTATCGCAAGGGACATTCCAACATTGGACGAGAGCCTTGTTGTAATACGTTTCCAGGATTCTAAGAATGTAGATTTTTCCTGCCTTCTGTCTATGATTCATGATTCCTTTATGTCGCGCCCGAATACTATAGTTGTTCCTGGTGGAAAAATGGGATTAGCGATAGAGCTAATATTGACACCATTAATTCTAGATCTGGCAGCCAAGAGAAAAAAGAAATAAATAGTTATATAGATTTTCTTCAGTGTTCAATGAATTGACGGAGGCTGTATAATCTCGGTTTAGAATATACTGCTGGGAACAGCCTCTTTCAATGTCTCTTCTACTTTCCGGCCTCAATAACGAGCAACTCAAAGCGGTTACTCTGCAAGATCAGTCAGCTTTGGTGCTGGCTGGTGCAGGCAGTGGTAAAACTCGAGTACTTACTACCCGCATTGCGTATTTAATCCAGTCTAGGCAGGTTAGTCCTCATAGCATATTAGCTGTTACTTTTACCAATAAAGCGGCTAAGGAAATGCTTATACGTATTTCCGCTATGTTGCCAATTAACACTCAGGGTATGTGGGTAGGTACTTTTCACGGCTTGTGTAATCGTATGTTACGTGCTCATTATCAGGATGCAGGATTGCCGCAAGCATTTCAAATTCTTGACTCAGCAGATCAATTAGCAGTTATAAAGAGAGTTCTCAAAGACATCAATGCAGATATTGAAAAATTTCCGCCACGCCAGGTTCAGTGGTTCATTAACAATGCAAAAGATGGAGGAATAAGAGGATCTCAGGTTGAAGCGTCCGATGATTTTACACGTAAGATGGCTGAATTCTATCTAGTGTACGAGCAGCAGTGTAACAAGGAAGGAGTGGTAGATTTTGCAGAGCTTTTGTTGCGTAGTTATGAACTACTAACTCGTAATGAGGTTTTGCAGAAACACTATAGTGGTCGGTTCAGTCATATATTAGTAGATGAGTTCCAGGATACCAGTCAATTACAATACAAGTGGCTCAGGTTACTTGCCGGTGCTGAAGCTTCAGTATTTGTAGTGGGTGATGATGACCAAAGTATCTATGCATTTCGTGGTGCTAATACCGGCAATATGAAAGATTTTGAGCGTGATTTTAACATTTCAGAAATTATAAAATTAGAACAAAATTATCGTTCGCATGGCAACATACTGGATGCTGCTAATACATTAATACGTAATAATAATGGGCGTTTGGATAAGAATCTTTGGACCTCTGAGGGCGATGGTGAACTGCTAAGAGTATACAATGCGCCAACTGATCTTGATGAGGCTGCTTTTATTGTAAAAGAGGCAAAGTCATTGTATGCAGAGGGGGTAAAGTTATCACAGATAGGTTTGTTATACCGCTCTAATGCCCAATCACGCGTGTTAGAGCATGCTTTATTTAATGCCTCTTTGTCTTATCGAGTATATGGAGGCTTACGCTTCTTTGAGCGTCAGGAAATTAAGCATGCACTAGCATATTTACGGATGATCGCTAATCCAAATGATGATAATGCATTGTTACGAATTATCAATTTTCCTGCGCGTGGAATTGGTGCGCGTAGTTTAGAGCAGTTAAAGGATAGTGCCAAAGAGAAAGGTGGAAGCCTGTGGCAGGCAGCATTAGAAAACAGAGGGGGGGTAGTCCTGAATCAAGAACTGGGAGATGGGACTTTAATTTCTCGTATTGAAAATAGAGCCGCAGGCATTCCAAAAAAAGGGCTTAATAGTTTTGTATTTTTAATTGAGTCAATGCAGCAAGACTGCCTAGAGTTAACGTTACCAGAAATAATTAAGCATATGCTAGAGCACAGTGGGCTTGTGCCTCATTATAATAGCCAGCGTGAAGGGGCTAACAGGCTAGAGAATCTGAATGAATTGATTAATGCTGTCACAAGTTATATTCAGGAAGCTGAGGATAGTAGTCTCACAGCATTTCTTGCGCATGCATCACTGGAGGCAGGCGAGCATCAGAGTGGTAATGATCAGGATGCAATTCAACTAATGACGGTACATTCTTCTAAGGGACTAGAATTTCATAGTGTTTTTCTTAGTGGATTGGAAGAGGGCTTGTTCCCTCATGACAACAGTCGTAACGAAGCTGGTGGACTAGATGAAGAGCGCCGTCTCATGTATGTGGCCTTGACCCGAGCGCAGCGGAGAATGTATCTGAGTTTTACGCAGAGCCGAATGCTGCATGGTCAAACTCGTTACAACATTCCTTCTCGTTTCCTAAAGGAAATTCCTGAAAAACTATTAAAATTCTTGCACCCTGTACAAGAGCCTGCGGCTACTGGACGGGTATCTGGAGAAAAAAATTATAGGGTTGATGCGCCGACTCGGAATTCTAAACTCAGGATGCAAGGCTCTGCATCAGGTATTCTGGATTCAGAAAATTTAAAGTGGAGTATAGGGCAGAACGTAATTCACGCAAAATTTGGAGAAGGCATAATTGTGAATTGTGAAGGTGGCGGATCAGATGGCCGTGTTCAGGTTAAATTTAGTCAATATGGAACAAAATGGCTATCACTAGAATATGCCAAACTCACTTCTGCCTGATTGTACTAATTTAGTAATAGCTGATCAAATTATTCAGTCCCAGATTCGTTAATTTTCTGAGCTTCTTCTCCAGATTCCTCATTAATAAATATAGCTTTGTAGCTCGTATAGACAGAGGCATAAAGTATTGGCATAAGGACGAAATTTATCAGTCCGAAGCTCAAAGATACAAGGCCAAATAACATATAGGGCATGAGCGCTATGACTACGAGTAAGAATGAAGAGGTAATAAAAATTTGGAGGGGTATGAAATTTGATAAGCAGGCAATGAAGCTCAACCTCATGGCTGCATATGGGGTCATCTTATCAAATACTATTAGCAATGGGGCAAACCAAACAGCCATTATAAGTGGCACATGAAGTAGCACTCCTGCAATGA
>CAJQRL010000058.1 GCA_905612245.1 uncultured Nitrosomonadaceae bacterium
TACTAATGCTGGAGGAAGGCCTTAGAAAAACTTTAGTTGAAACAGGGTCGCCTGATAATGTTGTAGTTACACGCCGATCTGCTGAAACTGAGATACAGAGTGTCATAAGTCGTGATCAAGCTGCTATTGTTGAAAGTCAGCCAGAGGTGGCATATGGCATTAATAATGTACGGTTAACTTCAAAAGAATCTGTTGTGTTGATTTCTCTTACTCGCAGGGGTTCTGAGAAATCTTCAAATGTATTGATCCGTGGAGTCGGAGAAACTGGGATTCTACTGCGCCCACAAGTAAAAATTGTTAGTGGGCGTATGTTTAAACCAGGTCTATCAGAGATAGTTGCAGGGAAAAGTATTGCAGATCGGTACAATGGCGGAGGGATCGGTGAGAAGTTATATTTTGGTAAGCGTGAGTGGACGGTAGTTGGTATTTTTGATGCGGGCAACACAGGCTTCGATTCAGAAATTTGGGGCGATGTGGATCAATTAATGCAGGCATTTCGTAGACCAGTTTATTCTTCAATAATACTTAAGATGAATGATCCAACGAAATTTCAGGATCTTAAGACACGTATTGAAGGGGATCCTAGACTTACTCTTGGAGCTAAAAAGGAAAGTATTTTCTATGCCGAGCAATCGCAAGTACTATCAAATTTTATCCGTTATCTAGGGGTGGCATTATCAGGATTTTTCTCTGTTGGAGCGATTATAGGAGCAATGATTACTATGTATGCTTCAGTTGCTAACCGTATAATGGAAATCGGAACATTACGTGCACTGGGATTTCGTAGAAAGAATATTTTGTCCGCTTTTTTGACTGAATCATTAATTCTTGGGGCAGTGGGTGGAGTAATCGGCCTGGTACTAGCATCATTTATGCAATTCTTTACTATTTCAACAATGAACTGGCAATCATTCTCTGAGCTTGCTTTTGGTTTTACATTAAATTCTTCAATAATAATAAAATCCTTTATATTTGCATTAATTATGGGATTGATTGGAGGTTTTCTTCCTGCAGTAAAGGCCGCCCATCTTAGTATTGTAGATTCTTTAAGAGCAGTATAATTTCATATTTAAACTTTATTTATTTACTCAGAAAATTAAAATATTCCACTATATTCATTTCTAAATTAGGCGCATCTATACTGGTATAGATTATAATTACAGTATCGCTGCGTCACATCTAAGCTGTTTATTGAGAATGTGAGCTTACATTTTTATTTTAATTCTTTCGGAGATTATCTATGAAAACATCTGCTATTTTTTATCACGCTGGTTGCCCTGTATGTATTGAAGCAGAGCAACAAGTAGCTGAGGCCCTAGACTCTGCGCGCTACGATGTAAAGATCGTACATCTAGGTGAACAGAAAAAAGAGATTGAAGCAGCTGAGGCAGCTGGAGTTAAATCAGTCCCGGCAATAGTAATTGACGGAGCACCTTTCCATATCAATTTTGGCGCGCCAATGTCTGCATTGAAAGGCTAGTAGAAAGAGGCGAGTATTTGTTTGCTCGTCCTTTTCTATTATTAACGAATATCTGTAGGAGAACCTTATGTACAACAAAAAAACTATCGCCTATTTTACCTTGAGCCCTATTTTTGCAATAGCACTGAGTAGTGCCTCACTAAGCTTTGCAGCTGACGGTACTTTTACCTCACAACCTAAAAACACGAAAGGAGTCATGCTTGCCTATGCTGATTCAGTAGAAGCTGATAAATCTGGAGGAGCAAAATCAGGTGGTGGTGGATATGGGCTGTCATTAATGGACACAAACAAAGATGCCAAAGTCACCAAGGAAGAGTTTCTCAAATATAATGAAGCCATATTTGATAAAGTAGATGCTAATCATGACGGCTCCGTAGACAAAGGTGAGGCGGATGGCTATGTATCTAAAGGCAAGCCAAAACCGGGTCCAAGCCACTAAAAATAACGTGGTGAAATAAAAAATGGTTATCTGTACTTATATTAATAGTTCAGTTGGCAGGCCTACTGATTCCTAATCAGTAGGCCAAATTTAGTGAAAGCACCCTTATAAAACTACTTATTCTCCCCCGCATACAAAGCCCCACTTGCCAGATACGTTCTGAAGAATATATCTGCTGACAAACACCTATCTTTCTGACTTACTTAACTCTCAGTTAAGTTACATCCGCATCAATTCTATTTTTGAAATATTATTACAAGAAACGCTTGCAATTTTTTTTCAACTAACTAGAATTAGAAAATCAACTGGAATTAGAAAATCAACTATAGTTAGTTCTAGTTGACTTTACTAACCACTATATATAGTGGTTAGTAAAGTCAAAGCAACGGCTGATTAAATTGACGGGGAGTTACAATTTCCCCCCGTAAAAACAATAGAATTAATAGGGGAGAAGTCAAATTATGCAACTTGCAACAGAAAACACCAGCTCCACAATAGCATCTGGTTACGACTCCTCCTCTGCCTCTCCTTACCAAGATTCACGTTATTCCCAATACAATATTATTCGTCGCAATGGCTCAGTAGTTGCATTCACACCGAATAAAATTTCAATCGCCCTGACTAAAGCATTTATTGCTGTTAATGATGGCCAGAGCACAGTATCCGCGAGAGTAAGAGAAGCAGTAGTCCACCTGACAGGCGATGTGGTTAGCGCATTAATACGTCACCAGCCTGTAAGTGGAACTTTTCATATAGAAGATATTCAAGATCAGGTAGAACTCGCTCTGATGCGTTCTGGTAAGCATGATGTAGCGCGCTCTTATGTGCTGTACCGTGAAGATCGGACCCGGGAACGAGCAAAACAAAAAGAAAGCACTACAGCAGATACACCAACTAGCGCTCTGCATATGCTGGAGAATGGCCGGAAAATCCCGTTAGACAAGGAGCTGCTGCTTGCATTAATTGAATCTGCATGCATAGATCTCGGAGATACAGTAAACAGTGAACTGGTATTAAAAGCCTCATTAAAAGATCTGTACGATGGGGTGCCGGTGGAAGAGGTAAGAAAATCAATTATTCTTTCAGCTAGGGCCTTGATCGAAAAAGAGCCAGCTTATCGCTATGTAACTGCAAGACTTTTGTTACATAGTATTCGTCTAGAGGTGCTGGGAGAAGAAGTAGCTCAGCAAGAGATGGCGTCCCGTTATTCAGAGTATTTCCCTGGTTTTATTAAACGAGGTATTGATGCTGAGCTGCTAGATAAACGTCTAGCAGAGTTTGATATCCCACGTTTAGCGAAAGCGCTTGATGCCTCCTGTGACCTTAAATTTGATTATCTCGGTCTACAAACCTTATATGACCGCTACTTCTTGCATATACAGGATCAGCGCATTGAACTACCGCAAGCATTCTTTATGCGCGTAGCAATGGGGCTCTCGATTAATGAAGATGACCGTGAGGCAAGGGCCATTGAGTTTTATCATATTCTGTCGAATTTTGATTTCATGAGCTCAACGCCAACCTTATTTAATTCGGGCACCTGTCGTTCTCAGTTATCTTCGTGTTATCTCTCAACGGTGCCAGATCATCTCAGTGGAATATTTGAATCAATTAAGGAAAATGCCCTACTTGCTAAATATGCCGGGGGATTAGGAAATGACTGGACTCCTGTGCGGGCAATGGGTTCCTATATCAAAGGAACTAACGGCAAATCGCAAGGTGTGGTTCCATTTTTAAAGGTTGTCTCTGATACTGCAGTAGCAGTAAATCAGGGCGGCAAACGCAAAGGAGCCGTTTGCTCTTATTTGGAGTCATGGCATCTAGATATAGAAGAGTTTCTTGAGTTGCGTAAAAATACTGGTGATGACCGCCGCCGAGCTCATGACATGAACACTGCAAACTGGATTCCTGATTTATTCATGAAGCGAGTAATGGAAGATGGGGAATGGACCTTATTCTCACCTTCGGACGTACCTGATCTTCATGAGAAGTTTGGCAAAGAGTTTGAACAATCTTATCTTGCTTATGAGGAACAGATCAAACGCGGTGAATTTGGTCTGTATAAAAAGATACCTGCGACACAATTGTGGCGCAAGATGCTAAGTATGTTATTTGAAACTGGGCATCCATGGATTACTTTCAAAGATCCGTGCAATATTCGGTCACCTCAGAATCATGTGGGTATCGTGCATAGTTCTAACCTTTGCACTGAAATTACCTTAAATACAAATGATCAAGAAATAGCTGTATGTAACCTGGGATCTGTCAATTTGGTGGCGCATATCAAAGACGGAAAACTAAACATGCATAAACTCCAACAAACCATCAGTACGGCGATGCGTATGCTGGATAATGTAATTGATATAAATTTTTACCCTGTTGAAAAAGCACGTAATTCTAATCTCAGGCACCGCCCGGTAGGGTTGGGCATCATGGGCTTTCAAGACTGTCTACACATGTTACGAATTCCCTATGCTTCTAAGGAAGCAGTAGAATTTGCTGATCGCTCTATGGAAGCAGTAGCTTATTATGCCTACTGGACCTCTACAGAAATGGCTGAAAAACGTGGGCCATATACTTCCTATCAAGGAAGTCTATGGGACCGGGGGATCCTACCACAAGACTCTCTTGAACTTTTGAAGGAAGAGCGCGGAGGGTATGTAGAGGTAGACAGATCATCTACGTTAGAGTGGGGTGAACTACGAAAACGTATAAAAAAATATGGCATGCGTAACTCCAACTGTTTAGCAATTGCACCGACTGCAACTATTTCTAATATTATTGGTGTATCTGCCTGTATCGAGCCAACATATCAAAACCTCTATGTAAAATCTAATTTATCAGGGGAATTCACCATCACCAACGGATCCTTAGTAGCTGACCTAAAAAAACTTGGGATTTGGGACGAAGTAATGATCGCTGATCTTAAATATTTTGATGGGGCTTTAAGCAAAATAGACCGGGTTCCCGCTGACATTCGTAAACTTTATGCTACTGCTTTTGAAATTGATCCACAGTGGTTGATTGAGTCTGCGGCAAGACGACAGAAATGGATTGATCAGGCGCAGTCACTCAATATATATATGGCAGGAGTTTCAGGGAAAAAATTAGATGAGACCTATAAACTCGCATGGCTACGTGGTCTAAAAACCACCTACTATCTTCGTACACTAGGTGCAACATCAGCTGAAAAATCCACAGTCAAAACAGGAACCTTAAATGCGGTGCCGGCAGACGGGGGGATAACTGCAATGAGTGCCGAACCAGCAGAAGCCGATCTGAAATATTGTGCAATCGATGACTCTGAATGTGAGTCTTGCCAGTAATGAATGTAACGTAAGGAATAAAAAGGGGAAAAAATATGCTGACATTTGAAGACAAAAAGACACAACCGGAACAACCAATACATGAGGGAGTGTTGAATAGCGCGCAGGTGTTAACAAACTCTGACCAGAATTTGAAAATCGTTAGCTCAGCGACTCATACAAACAATGAACAATCTGTAGATAACACCAGCCATCGTCGTGTGGCCGTAGAAGACAAAAAAATTATTAATTGCAAGTCAGATGTAAATCAACTCGTGCCATTTAAATATAAATGGGCCTGGGAAAAATATCTTGCAGCCTGCGCTAATCACTGGATGCCCCAAGAAGTTAACATGAGCCGTGATATTGCTCTCTGGAAAGATCCTAATGGATTAACTGAAGATGAGCGCCGTTTAGTCAAACGAAATCTTGGATTTTTTGTTACTGCTGATTCGTTAGCAGCTAATAATATTGTACTCGGGACCTACCGTCACATTACTAACCCGGAATGTCGTCAGTACCTGTTACGTCAGGCATTTGAAGAAGCAATTCATACACATGCTTATCAGTATATTACCGAGTCCCTTGGATTAGATGAGGGTGAGATTTTTAATGCCTACCATGAAATAAAATCAATCCGTGATAAAGATGAATTTCTTATCCCATTTATTGATACGCTGACTGATCCAGAGTTTAAGACCGGCACACCAGAATCTGACCAAAAGCTATTAAAAAGCTTAATCGTGTTTGCCTGTATCATGGAGGGCTTATTTTTCTATGTAGGCTTTACTCAAATCTTAGCATTAGGAAGGCAAAATAAGATGACTGGCTCAGCGGAACAGTATCAATATATTTTACGTGATGAATCTATGCACTGTAATTTCGGTATTGATGTGATTAATCAAATAAAGATGGAAAACCCACATCTTTGGACAAAAGAATTTCGTGACGAAATTAAAGTTATTATGCAGAAAGGTGTGGAACTGGAATACCGCTATGCTGAGGACACAATGCCACGTGGTGTTTTAGGTATGAATGCACCAATGTTTAAAGAATACCTACGCTTTATTACTAATCGTAGATGCCAGCAGATTGGTCTAGATATTATTTATCCAGGAGCCAATAATCCATTTCCATGGATGTCTGAAATGATGGATTTAAATAAGGAAAAAAACTTCTTTGAAACCAGAGTTACTGAATATCAGACTGGTGGAGCGCTAAACTGGGACTAAAATCAAAAGATCAAGTGATACATCAAATCATATCTTTTGTACTAATAATGATTACAGCCTGTGGCTGAACTTTAATGAAGGAATAGTAGATTCATATTATTTATTGGGTGTTGGAAAATAGCATATGAAAAATATAGAGACATTCAAGAAAGTAATATTGATCTAAAAGTTAAAATGGTGTCATGGGAAGGTTGAATTAATTTATGTTCTGATGTACCCCATGAATATCTTGTTAGCAAAGCTCAGAAAGCTATGCTGCATTAAGAATACTGCCGCACAATTTAGGGAAAGAAATATCTAATAATTTTTAGTTACTCTATAATTGAGCATGTGGTATGGAGTAGTAAACGTAACAAGTTATAATCTTATGTAATTTTAATTTGGAGGTTGAGATGGC
>CAJQRL010000059.1 GCA_905612245.1 uncultured Nitrosomonadaceae bacterium
TGTTGCCAGACCCGACGTTGAGGCCCATCGGTGCGGAGTCTAACCGGATTAAGCGGCTAGAGCGTAACTATCTTCGTTTGCAATTATTGCTTTTTCCAGATGTATTTACGAGGTAGCTGGTCCTCGGTATGCCCTAAATTGCTTTTAAACCCACGTCGAAGCCAGGTCGCCCCCGGATTCTATGTTTACGGTTATTTGATATCTTTATTTCTTAATAGTTCAACCGCCAACCCAATGATTCTAACAGGTTTAGATATGCCTGAGTAAATCTTGAGGATTTTCAATAAGATGTTTAGCACCCCACGATTCCGGAGCCACACCACAGTTACCAAGATAACCGTACATAGCAACAATCGGTTCGATGCCCGCTGCCAGACTTGCTTCTACATCCCTGATGTCATCACCTAAGTAGACACACTCGGTCGGGGCAACATTTAATATATTGATTGCTGCCAGAAGTGGTTCGGGGTGCGGCTTAAAGTGAGCCGTATCTCCCCCACAGATTACACACTTGGTACGGGTAGTTAGTCCAAGCTGATCTAAAAGCGGATCTGTGAATCTCCTAGCCTTATTAGTAACAATACCCCAGAGCAAATTACGGGACTCTATCTCTTCCAATAATTCAGTAACCCCTGGAAATAATATAGTATCCTCGCACAGGCGCTCTTCGTAGAAATTTAAGAATTCAGTGCACATCTCTTCATAGTCAGGATCACCCGGCTTAATCTGAAATCCCAACCCTAACAATCCACGTGCACCGGATGAAGCCTCAGTCCGGACCAGATCAATCGGAAGACTCGACATGCCACGATCCATACGCTGCCGATTCAAGGCATTACCCAAGTCGGGCGCGGTATCAGCAATCGTACCGTCAAAATCAAAGAGAATCGCTTTTATCATAAAAGAAATGACAAACTAGGAATTAAACAGGAAAAGTTAACTTTTGTGCTCAAGAAACAGAGTTGCTATATCTCGGTAAATATTAGGCGCGATACACCATAATATAATTCACACTCGAATCCTTCACTAATGAGTACACTTTGGTGAGAGGATTATAGGTCATGCCCGTCATGGCCTCCATATCTAACCCGCTGCCTCGTGCCATACGTGCGAGCTCAGAAGGTTTAATGAATTTTATGTAATCGTGCGTACCACGTGGTAACAGGTTTAATACATACTCTGCACCAACTACTGCCATCAGATATGACTTCGGATTACGGTTTAGCGTAGAAAAGAAGGCCCATCCACCCGGTTTGGTCAGTTTCGCACAGGAGCGCACAATACTTTCCGGATCCGGTACATGTTCCAGCATCTCCATGCAGGTCACAATGTCATAATGATGAGGTTGCTCTTTTGCCAAATCTTCTACCGCAACTTGACGATAGTCCACTTTGTTACCCGACTCTAATAAGTGCAATTTTGCAATTTTAAGAGGCTTATCCCCCAGATCAATTCCTGTCACATTAGCTCCGCGCTCTGCCATACTCTCTGACAGAATTCCTCCGCCGCAACCAACATCAAGCACTTCCTTACCGGAGAGTCCTGACAGCTCATCAATGTAGTTTAAGCGTAGCGGATTAATTTCATGCAGGGGCTTAAATTCACTGTTAGGGTCCCACCAGTTATGTGCGAGCTGGTTGAATTTTTCCAGCTCAGCTGGGTCTGCATTTACTTTATTTTCTATTGTGTTATCCATTTTTCTTAATTTTAATTCTATCTTCCCAGAAGAGAGCTTTTGCTAAAATTTCTTGCTCATTCAAGGTTGTTAGTTTTCCTTCATTTACGAGTATTTTACCATCTACCCAGACATGACTCACGTGCTCCCGTCCGGCCGAATAAACAAGATGAGAAACTGGATCATAACAGGGAGAAAGTTCCGGCCCTGAAAAATCAACCGCAGTAATGTCTGCCATTTTACCTTTCACCAGCGATCCAATACGATCACCTAATCCCAGCGCCTTTGCACTGTTAAGCGTGGCCATTTGTAAAGCTTGATATGCTGGCAATTCTTCTGCCCTTTTACTTTGCCCTTTTGCAAGCAAAGCTGCAAGCCGCATTTCTTCAAACATATCTAGTCTATTGTTACTAGCCGCACCGTCAGTTCCCAATCCTACATTAATGCCCTGCTTTAAGAGGGCAGAAACCGGCGAGAGTCCGTTAGCAAGCTTCAGGTTCGAGGATGGGCAGTGTGCAACGCTACAGCCTTGGTTTCCTGTCAATTCAATCTCTTCCTCAGTTAGGTGGATCATGTTAACTCCGATAAGACCGGGCGATAACAACCCCAACTGATGCAAACGTGCGATGGGACGCATACCGAAATTTTCAAGACTATGCCTGATTTCCGCTTCGCTCTCATGCAGATGAATATGTACGGGCAGATCAAGCTGCTCTGCATAAGTCAAAATGCTGGCAAGATCCTTATCGCTTACCGTATAGGGCGCGTGTGGCGCGAAACAAAAGGATAGTAGCGGATGATGACGGTATTCATCCCTCATCGCCAAGCCTTTGGCTAAATAATCTTCCGCATCACTTGCATAAGCAGTGGGAAAATCAATTGTAAGCATACCAATCGCCCCCCGCATCCCTGAAGCTAAAGTAGCCTTTGCAGACTCTTCCGGGAAAAAATACATATCATTAAAACAGGTAGTGCCCCCTTTCAACATCTCAGCACAGGCAAGCTTCGTTCCATCCAATACGAAATCTGCATTCACATGCTTAATCTCTGCCGGCCAAATATAGTCGTTCAGCCATTCCATTAATGGCAGACCATCAGCTAGCCCGCGCATCAGCGTCATGGCCGCATGGGTATGAAGGTTGATTAACCCTGGAATAATAACGTGCTGAGGCAAAACAATATGTTCTGCAGGAGAAAATTGCAGGCTAATCTCAGAAGCTGGCAGGATTGCCTGAATCACGCCTTTATCAATAGCAATGGCATGATTTTCAAGCACTAAGCCATAAGGCTCTACCGGAATTATCCAGCGAGCCTCTATTACCGTATCAATTTGAGTGCTGTCCATTCTTTACATAAATTTAATTTAGATCCGGGTTTTCCTGTAACACCCAGAGACAAGAATCAGTACCTTTGCAC
>CAJQRL010000060.1 GCA_905612245.1 uncultured Nitrosomonadaceae bacterium
GGCTATGCTGCATTATTAATAATTGCGGCCAATAGTGTTGGTTCTTGATAATACAT
Source organism: uncultured Nitrosomonadaceae bacterium (assembly GCA_905612245.1). GTDB lineage: Bacteria > Pseudomonadota > Gammaproteobacteria > Burkholderiales > Nitrosomonadaceae > BJGV01. The sequence goes on from CAJQRL010000060.1 coordinate 57, forward strand.
GTAGCTTAAAAAATGCACGTATTGTAGTTAGCAGGAAAAATAGTAAGATGACGAGATTTGTCAGTATTAAAAGATTTATCGGGATTAAAAAACTCGAGAATTCGGCTAGTTTGCGTTATAATTCATAGGCATTACAGGAGTAAGTAATAATTGTTCCCCAGCTGACATAGTGGGGAATTTTATTTAGAAGCGGAGAATAATCATACGAATCATTTTATTAGGCGGACCTGGTGCAGGAAAGGGGACACAAGCCAATTACATAAAAGAGCACTTTGGAATTCCACAAATTTCAACTGGTGACATGTTGCGTACCGCGGTTAATAAAGGCACTGAGCTGGGACTTGCTGCTAAGAAAATTATGGATATGGGAGAGTTGGTCCCTGACGAGATTATTATTAATTTGGTAAAGGAGAGAATTTCTCAGTCTGATTGTAAAAAAGGTTTTTTGTTTGACGGGTTTCCTCGCACCATCCCACAGGCAGATGCAATGAAAGTTGCTGGCGTACAAATTGATTATGTAATCGAAATAAATGTGGCTGATGTGGAAATTGTTAAGCGTATGACGGGCCGTAGGACACATCCGGCATCTGGCCGTACTTATCATGTTATATTTAACATGCCGAAAATTGAAGGAAAAGATGATGTTACTGGAGAGCCATTAATACAGCGGGACGATGATAAAGAAGAAACCGTAAAGAAGAGGCTTGAGGTTTATCATAAAAAAACAAAACCATTAATAGAATATTATTCCGAATGGTCAGTTAGTAAAGAACAAGGCGCTCCTGAGTATGTAAAAATAGAGGGAGTTGGGTCTGTTGAAAAAATTCGGGATAGTATTTTTGCAGTAATTAGCTAGTGATATGTAAGGATAAGTACTAGTAAAAATTCTGGTAAGTTCGTATAGATTTTAATAATTAGGGGAGAAACATGGCAGTAAAAAATGCATTTTATGCTCAATCAGGCGGGGTAACTGCTGTTATCAATGCATCTGCTGCTGGTGTTATCGAAGCTGCGCGAAAAAACAAGCTGAAAATTGGAAAGATTTATGCTGGTCGAAACGGAATTATTGGTGCTCTAACTGAGGATTTAATCGATACCGGCAAAGAAAGTAAAACAGCTATTAGAGCGTTATGTAGCACACCTTCCGGGGCCTTTGGCTCTTGTAGGTATAAACTAAAGAGTCTTGATGAGAATCGACGTGAATATGAGCGTCTGATTGAAGTTTTTAAAGCTCATAATATTGGGTATTTCTTCTATAATGGTGGTGGTGATTCTGCTGATACATGTCTTAAGGTGTCGCAGATAGCTAAAAAATTGGGCTACCCTGTACAGGCAATTCATGTGCCAAAGACTGTGGATAATGATTTGCCAATTACGGACTGTTGCCCTGGCTTTGGTTCAGTAGCGAAATATATAGCTGTATCTACGCGCGAAGCAAGTTTTGATGTGGCTAGTATGTCGAAAACATCTACAAAAGTATTTGTATTGGAAGTAATGGGTCGTCATGCCGGATGGATTGCGGCAGCTGGTGGCCTCGCATCTGATAAAGACTGTGAGATTCCAATTATTATTTTGTTTCCAGAGATTACTTTTAACAAGAAAAAATTTCTTGCTAAGGTGAAGAAATATGTAAATGAATTTGGTTATTGCTCTGTAGTAGTTTCAGAGGGAGTAAAGGATGCGAAGGGAAACTTTCTCGCTGATCAAGGATTACGTGATGCTTTTGGGCATGCACAACTGGGGGGTGTGGCACCAGTAGTTGCAAATATTGTTAAAGATGGATTGGGGTTAAAATATCATTGGAGTGTGGCAGATTATTTACAGCGCTCTGCTCGTCACGTTGCATCCAAAACTGATGTGGACCAAGCATATGCAGTGGGTAAGGCTGCTGTAGAGTTTGCTGTCAAGGGTCATAATGCAGTAATGCCCACGATTAATCGTTTATCTAACAAGCCATATAAATGGAAAATTGGAATGGCGCAGCTTTCAAAGGTTGCGAATGTAGAAAAAATGATGCCTAGCAATTTTATTACAAAAGATGGATTCGGCATTACAGAAAAATGCCGTGCGTATTTGGTGCCGCTCATTAAGGGTGAGGATTATCCTTCCTATAAAGATGGGTTGCCTAAGTATGTAAGACTTAAAAATATAGGTGTTAAGAAGAAATTAAGTAATTTTAAGGTTTAAATTAAATAGTAATTTAGATAGAGTTGAAATTATTTTATTTGAGAAATGGAAAATTATTCCTAATATGGGGTTACTAGACCAATACCCTTCATATATTTACAGATGGTCTGACTTTAATTGGAGATTCAAATGGTTCTCGGTTTAATCATTGCTATTGCTTGCGCGATAGCCGCATGCGTATATGGAGCGGTATCGATCAAATGGATTTTAGCCTTGCCAAGCGGAAATGAGCGAATGCGTGAGATTGGCACGGCAATCGAACAGGGCGCTTCTGCTTATCTGAATCGGCAATATAGAACAATTGGCATTGTAGGTGGAGTTTTGCTGGTAGTTATTTTTGCCACCTTAGGCTGGGAGACAGCTATAGGCTTTGCTATCGGTGCAATATTATCAGGCCTGGCCGGTTTTATCGGAATGAATGTTTCAGTTAAAGCCAACACACGAACTGCAGAGGCTGCTAAAGGTGGCATCAGCCCGGCATTAGATGTAGCTTTTAGGGGAGGGGCAATTACTGGAATGCTGGTTGTTGGCCTAGGCCTTCTGGGAGTGGCGGGGTACTTTGCATTTCTTATAGCTATAGGTGTTTCTACATCAGAAGCTATACACGCACTAGTAGGGCTGGCTTTTGGTAGTTCATTAATCTCTATTTTTGCTCGTCTTGGTGGCGGAATTTTTACAAAAGGTGCTGATGTAGGTGCCGATTTAGTGGGTAAAGTTGAGGCCGGGATCCCTGAAGATGATCCAAGAAACCCTGCAGTTATTGCAGACAATGTGGGAGACAATGTAGGCGATTGTGCTGGTATGGCTGCTGATTTGTTTGAAACCTACGCGGTGACTATTATTGCAACCATGCTACTAGGCGGACTTTTAATTGAGAACGCTGGTGCGAGCGCTGTAATGTACCCACTAGTTCTGGGTGGTTTCTCAATAATTGCTTCAATAGTAGGCTGTTATTTCGTTAAAGTACGTGAAGGCGGAAAGATTATGAACGCGTTGTATCGCGGATTAGCTGTTGCGGGAGGTTTGGCAGCAGTTATTTATCTACCGATTACAGCTGTAATGATGAGTGGTGGAATAATTATCGGTGGTATAGAGACTTCATGGTTCAGTTTATATCTTGCAGGGATAGTTGGCCTTTTGCTAACTGGAGCAATATGCTGGATTACCGAATATTACACATCAACAGAATATAAACCAGTTCAACACATCGCTGAGGCATCCAGTACAGGTCACGGAACTAACGTCATCGCAGGGTTAGGTGTTTCGATGAGATCTACAGCTTGGCCGGTAATAATGGTGTGTGTCGCTATCTGGTGCGCATATGAGCTTGCCGGAGTATATGGCATAGCTGTTGCTGCAACTTCAATGTTATCCATGGCTGGTATTATCGTAGCGCTTGATGCTTACGGGCCAATAACTGATAACGCTGGTGGTGTAGCTGAAATGGCTGGTTTGCCAGAAGAGATTCGTAATATTACTGATCCACTTGATGCCGTTGGCAATACCACAAAAGCAGTTACAAAAGGTTACGCTATAGGTTCCGCAGGTTTAGCTGCATTAGTTTTATTTGCTGATTACACTAATGCGCTTTCTGCTGGAGGCAAAGAAGTTACCTTTGATCTCTCTAATCACATGGTTATCATTGGTTTATTTATCGGAGGAATGGTGCCATATTTGTTTGGTGCAATGGCAATGGAAGCTGTTGGTCGGGCAGCTGGATCGGTAGTTGTAGAAGTACGCCGCCAGTTTAAGGAAATACCTGGAATCATGGAAGGTACAGCCAAGCCGGATTATTCTAGAGCCGTAGATATGCTAACCAGAGCAGCTATAAAGGAAATGATTGTTCCTTCACTTCTGCCTATAGCAGTACCGCTTGTAGTTGGTCTCTTGCTTGGTCCAGTAGCTTTAGGTGGCGTCTTGATTGGGGCCATTATTACCGGAATCTTTTTAGCGATTTCGATGACTGCTGGTGGTGGTGCTTGGGACAATGCTAAGAAACATATTGAGGATGGACATTTTGGTGGTAAGGGCTCTGAGGCACATAAAGCCTCTGTTACGGGCGATACGGTTGGTGATCCTTATAAAGACACTGCCGGTCCTGCTATTAATCCTCTAATCAAAATTATGAATATTGTTGCACTTTTAATCGTTCCATTGATTTAGATATTTATAAGTAATGTAAAAAGCACACCTAGTAAATTGGGTGTGCTTTTTTTTTGACCTGAAATTCAGATCAAAATTTCTGTTACTTGTTTCCTCTCCAGCGCTGGTCACTTCCTTATATTATTTTTTAGAACCTAATTTTATTGCCAAGTTGGCATAGGTCTTCCTTCATTAAGCGCTAACCAGCCACGAATGATACGGTAGGATATCCATATGCCGGCACCAACTGTAATGATGTAGGAGAGAGCAATTCCCAATACTGTTATGAATAATATTACAGCGAATATCATCCACAAAAATGCAAACCAGAACGTACGTATCTGCCAGTTAAAATGAGAGTCAAGATACGTGTCTCGCACGGCATTCCGTTTTGTGTAATTGATGATAATGGCAATGATTGACGGCCAGCCAGTCAGGAAGGCCGTAATGACAAATGCTGATCCAATTAGTCCCATAATGACACTTAGGGCATGGAGTGCATAAATTATATTCGTTAGTAGAACTAAATTAACTTGAGGGGCGATTGGTACAAGCCGATCTGGCATAGATTACCTCTATGGTCCCAGGGAAAAGTAATGCTGGGTTATTTAGAGAAGTTTAGTATAGATGATTATGTCTTTATTCAGTTATGTATAGCCATATTAGTACCTAATTTTTTAGTAAACTGTACTATTCATCACGTATTATTTGTATCTGTTACTTCAGATGATTGTTCAGGATTATCACCGGATTGTTCAGGATTATCACCAGATTCTAATTTTGCTTTATCTAGTTTTCGTTGTCTTTTCTCTTCTTGTTTTTTCTTTTTTACCAGATCCCGTTGACGTTTTTCGTATTGAAAATTAGGTCGTGCCAATTTTTTGCTCCTTGAGAAATATTATTAAGAAATAGAAGAAACCCTGTTCTTTATTTTCTATTATTTTACGCGGAAATAAGAAAGTTATCTAAACTTACACCTTGATTATCCGCCATTACTAATATAATTGTAGATTATATATAAGTGTACTAGGCTTGATTATAACTTTTTTTAAATATGAGCTGAGCTAGAATAGAAAAATTGAAATGTAGTTCTTTGTGTAGGCGCTCATTTCATACATTATTAGGCATTACCGCTATTATCTTGCCATAGAGAATGATAGAAGAGAAAACTTATAATAACCCTCAGATTCAATGGTTTTATTTTCTTCGAGATATTTCGGTGTTAAATCATTACTGAGCTTATACGCTTCAGTTCTTTGACAGTGACTGTTAATGCCCTAATGAACGCATTAACCTGTTCAAGTGTATTGCTACTACCTAAACTTAAACGTACTGCACAACGCGCTAAAATTGGTTCGACTCCCATAGCATCAAGGACATGACTTCTCCCTGGGGTTGCACTTGAGCAAGCGGCACCACTTGCGATCGAAAAACCTGCTCTTTCTAGACGAATTACTAAGGTTTCACCCTCAATATCTGGTAGTGCAAAATAACATGTGTTTGGTAAACGGGTTGCTTGCATACCAAAAATTATTGCACCCATTTCAACTAACCTGCTCTCTAGGTGTGTACGTAATTTTGTAACATGTATTGTGGTCTTTTCCATTCGTATTTTAGATAGCTCACAAGCTTTTCCAAAGCCAACTATGGCTGGTACATTTTCTGTTCCTGAGCGTAACCCACTCTCATGGCCACCACCAAATATCTGTGGTCTAAGTACGAGCTCTTTATCCATAATAAGTGCCGCAGCACCTTTTGGCCCATATATCTTATGAGAGGACAATGTCATGGCATGTACATTAAGAGAGGAGAAACTAACTGGTATTTTTCCAAAGGCTTGAATCGCATCAGTGTGTACCAAGGCATCTAATTTTCTAGATTTTTCTGCAATAGTTGCCACCTCTTGAATTACTCCCGTTTCATTATTAGCTAACATAACGGACACTATGCTTGGTGGGTATTCTGACAGAGCTTTATCAACATCACTCATTACTATACGTCCGGAGCTGTCAACTATGAGCTGCCGTAATCCCCATTCCTCATTTGTTTTCTGTGCTAATTCCTTAGCTGGACGTAGAACGCAGGGATGCTCAATTGAGCTAACAATAATTCGTGAGGTTTTTAGATGTCCTACAGCCCCCTGAATAAATAGATTATTAGCTTCTGATCCGCCACTGGTAAAGACCACTTGTGATGGCTGTACTTCAATCGAATCTGCTATCTGTTTTCGTGCTTGATTAATTGCCTGGCGGCCAGCTATCCCAAGATTATGACCACTTGACGGGTTACCAAATTTATTTTGAAAATATGGCATCATTGCATCCAATACTTCATCGTCTACCCTAGTGGTAGCGTTATGATCAAAATAAACTCTTTCCATCTTATCCATATTTAATTTTTATCTTTGACCGAAATTTGATTAGAAGTATTAATTAAAGCTTATTAATAATATTAATCATCTATCTATAAGAGTCTTATTACTCTAATGATAGAGGACTCATAACGTTTATTTTTTCATTCTTTTTTTTTAAGAGAGGTAAGAATTCCACGTAATATTTTAATTTCTTTTTTCTCTAAATTTGTACGAGAGTACAAGCGGCGAATTCTTTGCATTAAATGCTTTGGATTCTTAGGGTCAAGAAAGCCGCTATTAATCATAGTATCCTCAAAATGACGGTAAAATAGCTCAATTTCATCGTGACTGGCGAGCTCCCCCAATGTTGGTGGTGGATATTCTTCAATATTTGGTAGTGCCATACGTAATTCATAAGTCATTACTTGTACCGCACTGGCAAGGTTAAGAGAAGAATATTCTGGATTGGCTGGAATGTGTACCATAAATTGACACTTACTTATCTCCTCTGAGGTAAGCCCGGACGTCTCTGTTCCAAAAACTAATGCTACCGGAGACTTTCCTGCTTGACTGAGGATTTTTCTTGCCCCTTGGGGCGGGTCAAATACTTCAAGTGAAAGGTTTCGTTGACGCGCTGTGACAGCAGCTGCAAGAGTAGTACCACTTAATGCTTCGTTAAGATTTGTACAAACTTTCGCACTGTTAAGTACATCCCAGGCACCAGCGGACCGTCTTTCGGCTTCCTTATCTGGAAAAGATTTCGGATTTACTAGATAGAGCGACGCCAAACCCATCGTTTTCATAGCCCTTGCTGCTGCGCCTATATTTCCAGGATGGCTTGGGCTGCTTAATATTACACGTACGTTGTCAAGCGGACAGAGAGGAATCATATTAGAATGCCATATTTATAAATAATTTAAATTCGTTTCAGGACTAATATGCATCCAATGCTTAATACTGCAGTTAAGGCAGCACGTCGTGCCGGTGGAATAATTAATCGCGCCTCGCAGAATCTTGATTTATTACACGTTTCACGTAAATCACATAGTGATTTTGTTAGCGAAGTAGATAATAACGCAGAGGAGGCAATTATAAAGGTCCTTTTAGAAGCTTACCCTAAGCATTCTATTCTAGCAGAAGAAAGTGGTGCTACAGGTGATCAAGATGAGCCTGAATATCAGTGGATTATTGATCCACTTGACGGCACCACAAATTTTCTTCATGGCTTTCCTCAATATTCAGTTTCTATTGCATTAAAACATAGAGGTGTATTAACGCAAGCTGTAGTTTATGACCCAACTGGAAATGAGTTATTTACTGCAAGTCGCGGACGAGGTGCCTATCTTAATGACCACAGATTACGTGTAAGTAAACGTAATCAATTCTCTGAATGTTTGTTAGGAACAGGTATTCCATTTCGGGAGCTTACACATATGGACACCTATCTTTCTATGCTCAAGGACATAATACCTAGAGTCGCAGGCATTCGCCGCCCTGGATCTGCTGCATTAGATTTAGCTTATGTGGCAGCTGGGCGCTATGATGGTTTTTGGGAGATAGGTTTGGCACCGTGGGATATGGCTGCTGGTTGTTTACTTATTACAGAAGCAGGTGGACTTGTAGGTGATTTGGAAGGAAATGAAACTTATCTGGAAAGTGGGAATATCATCGCCGGAAACCCAAAAATATTCGGACAACTTTTACAGGTAATTGCACCTCATTTAACGAAGGAATTGATAGCCTGATGTAAGCAATATTGCGAGACTAGGATTATGTAACTTTGACACAATGACATTTCTTAAATATTACCTTGATCATGTCTAATAAACATACTCCAATGATGCAGCAATATCTGCGTCTTAAGGCGCAGCACCCTGATACTCTGATGTTTTATAGGATGGGTGATTTCTATGAATTATTCTTTGATGATGCTGAAAAAGCCGCAAAATTATTAGATATTACTTTAACTAAGCGTGGAGTATCAGCTGGGATTCCCGTAAAAATGGCAGGCTTTCCGTATCATGCAGCCGATCAGTATCTGGCAAAGCTTGTCAGACTTGGTTTGTCAGTGGCTATTTGTGAGCAAATTAGTAATTCTGATGTCACTAGTAAAGGTCTAGTGGAGCGAGAAATAGTACGTATTATTACGCCAGGAACGTTGACTGATACAGCATTATTGGAAGAGAAACATGACTGTATCTTGCTTGCCCTAGATTTACACGAGGGAACACTAGGTTTGGCCTGGTTAAATCTGGCTTCAGGAGATTTTCGTGTAATGGAAACATCTCCACATAATTTGCCGAATGAACTGGGAAGATTAAAACCTGCAGAGATACTCTTACCTGAATCATTTGATACATTAGTCCTGCTTAATGAAGTAGGGGTATTGAAACGTTTACCTTCATGGCAGTTTGATACTGAAGCGGCAATTCGGAATCTTTCCAGGCAATTTAAGACTCACGATCTTTCTGGATTTGGATGTGATGGCCTATGTCCATCATTGAGTGCAGCAGGAGCATTACTTGATTATGTCTGCCTTACACAAAGTGCAAATGCAGTTCATGTTAATTCTTTGCAAGTAGAACAAGGCAGTACTTATGTACAAATGGATGCTGTTACTCGGCGCAATCTCGAAATATCAGAAACTATACGAGGAGAGAAATCACCAACGTTACTATCATTACTGGATACTTGTTCAACCAATATGGGTAGCCGTATGTTGCAGCATTGGTTACATAATCCATTGCGTGATCAAATCAAGATACAGAATCGACTTGAAGACGTATCTACACTGATCGGGAATCCGGGGTCAGAATCATGTCTGATAGTAAGAAAGCGCCTAAAGAAAATTGTTGATATAGAACGTATATCTGCTCGTATTGCATTTAAATCAATACGACCAAGAGATTTATCAGGGTTACGTGATAGCCTCGAAAGATTACCTGAAGTCGTTTCTTTACTTTCAGAGTATTCCGGTAAAAATATGGCCATTTTAGTAAAGGCCATGAAACCCAAAATTGAACTTCTTAGTTTATTAAAGAATGCGATACATGATGAGCCCAATACAATGTTGCGTGACGGCAATGTAATAGCAGATGGTTATGATAAAGAATTAGATGAGTTACGTGCGATACAGAATAACTGTGGTGAATTTCTATTACAGCTAGAATTAAGGGAGAAAGCTCGTACTAATATTCCAACTCTCAGAGTTGAATATAATCGTGTGCACGGTTTCTATATCGAAGTAACTAATACACACAAAGAAAAGTAATGCGTTGCTTGTACTCTACAGCATCGAAATGTATATTGGCAGCCTGACTAAATTTCTCCACAAGTCTTGATAACTCTGAATAATGTGTAGCAAAAAGAGTATAGCTCCGATTCTTCTCTAATAAAGACTG
>CAJQRL010000061.1 GCA_905612245.1 uncultured Nitrosomonadaceae bacterium
AAGTTTTCCCTACTCGTTCACATACTGTAGCAGCGCAAGGTGGCATTGCTGCATCGTTAGGTAATGTAACTGAGGATAATTGGCACTGGCATATGTATGACACGGTGAAAGGTTCTGATTATCTCGGTGATCAGGACGCTATTGAATTTATGTGCCGTCAGGCAAGTGAAGTGGTCTACGAACTGGAGCATTTTGGGATGCCGTTTGATCGGTTGGAGAACGGAAAAATATATCAACGGCCATTTGGAGGGCAGTCCCAGAATTTTGGAGGGGCACAGGCAACACGCTCTTGCGCTGCAGCAGACCGTACTGGACATGCTTTATTGCATACATTATATCAACGTAATGTGCATGCTAATACCCAGTTTTTTGTTGAGTGGATGGGGCTAGATTTGATCCGGGATGAGCAGGGGGATGTAACCGGAGTAACGGCGCTTGAAATGGAGACAGGGGATGTTGTGGCACTACAGGCGAGGGCAGTATTGTTGGCTACAGGGGGTGGAGGCCGTGTTTTTCAGGCCAGCACTAATGCTTTTATCAATACGGGCGACGGTCTTGGTATGGCGGCGCGTAGCGGGGTTCCGCTGGAAGATATGGAGTTCTGGCAGTTTCACCCTACCGGTGTATATGGCGCCGGTGTGCTTATTAGTGAAGCTGTACGTGGAGAAGGGGGGTACCTCCTTAATAAGGATGGCGAGCGTTTTATGGAACGATATGCACCTAACGCAAAAGACCTTGCAAGTCGCGATGTGGTCTCACGTGCACTGACCATGGAGATTAAAGAAGGGCGCGGCTGCGGAAATAACGCGGACCATCTGCTATTAAAACTTAATCATCTTGATGCAGATGTTATAAATAAGCGGTTACCCGGTATCCGTGAAATTGCTATTAAGTTTGCACAGGTGGATCCAATTGATGAACCAATTCCAGTCATACCTACGGCACATTACATGATGGGTGGGATTCCCACGAATTTATACGGGCAGGTAGTCGCTCCATATAAAACAGGACCTGAAGAGGTAGTACAGGGTTTATATGCAGTTGGTGAGTGCGCCTGTCTTTCAGTTCATGGCGCCAATCGCCTAGGAACTAATTCATTACTTGATATCCTTGTATTTGGACGAGCTGCCGGAAAACAGATTATTGAAGATTTGAAAAAGAATTCGCATCATAAAAAATTGAGTGAAGCCTCCGTAGATAGGTCATTGGCTCGGCTTGCTCGGCTGGATAATCAAAAAGACGGCGAGAATGTAGCTCAGGCCGGTGAGGCTTTACGCAAGACCATGCAGGAACATTGCGGCGTGTTTCGTTTTCCTGATTTGCTGAAAGAAGGGGTGGAAAAAATAAGTGAGATTGCAGAGCAGATAGAAAATACTGAAATTAAGGATAAAAGTAAGGTATTTAATACTGCACGTGTGGAGGCACTGGAGCTTAGCAATCTGGCAGAGGTCGCCTTAGCTACTATGGTATCAGCAGAAGCACGTAATGAAAGTCGCGGGGCTCATGCTCGTGAAGATTTTCCTAAACGGGATGATGATAAGTGGCTTAAGCATACACTGTACTTTAGCGAAGGTCGGCGGCTAGATTACAAACCGGTACGCTTAAAGCCGTTAACTGTGGAATCATTTCCACCAAAAGCAAGAACTTATTAAATATTTGAACTAAAAACAAATTAGATATTAGATTAATATATATTTTTATACAGTTGTTTTAATAAGTTATTTTGATTTTCTATTTTAGGACTACGTATGCGTTTTTCAATTTATCGGTACGATCCTGATAAGGATAAAAAGCCTTATATGCAGGACTACGACATCGAGCTGGGTCCGGCGGATAAAATGTTGCTTGATGCTTTGATACGTATCAAGACGGTCGATGACAGTCTGAGCTTGCGCCGGTCTTGCAGGGAGGGTGTGTGTGGTTCAGATGGGATGAATATCAACGGGCGTAACGGGTTAGCTTGTATTACCCCAGTTGCTGATTTAAAAGAGCCGGTAGAGCTACGGCCACTTCCAGGATTACCTGTAATCCGTGATTTGATAGTGGATATGACTCAATTTTTTAAGCAGTATCGGTCAGTTAAACCTTATCTCATTAATAATGATCCGCCTCCAGAAACTGAACGGTTACAATCTCCAGAAGAAAGGGCAGAGCTTGATGGCGCATATGAGTGTGTGCTTTGTGCCTGTTGCACCACAGCATGCCCCTCATTTTGGTGGAATCCTGATAAATTTGTCGGTCCTGCCGGATTGTTACAGGCATATCGTTTCCTTGCCGATAGTCGTGATCAGGCAACAGCTGAGAGGCTGGACGACCTTGAGGACCCGTACCGTCTGTTCCGCTGTCATTCAATTATGAACTGCGTTGATACATGCCCTAAGGGGTTGAATCCAACTAAAGCTATAAACAAGATAAAGGGTATGATGGTAAAAAGAACAGTATGAAAGAGCTGGATCGTATACGTTGGCGTTGCCGCCGAGGTATGCTTGAGCTGGATATCGTGTTGCAGGGATTTGTGGATAAGCATTATATGCAGCTCGATGAGATTGAATTGAAGCACTTTGATACATTACTGAGTCTTCCTGACAATGATTTATGGGATATGATTACGTCAAAGAAGAAGGTGGAAGATATAAAACTGCAGCCGGTATTGCAACTTTTACAGACAAGTTGATTCAATCTGCAATGGTTGTTCAATAAGTATTAAATAGTGGAGATGTTATATGGATCAAAAAAAAGTAGCTAAGCTGGGTCTGGGAAATAATGAGCTGCCCGCCGAATTTCCAATTCTGTCAGGGAGCATGGGACCTGATGTAATAGATATTCGTAAATTGCATGCGAAGAGTGGCATGTTCACCTATGATCCAGGTTTTCTTTCTACAGCCAGTAGCAGCTCTGAAATAACTTTTATTGACGGTGAAAAAGGAATATTACTTTATCGAGGTTACCCAATTGAACAGCTGGCTGAACATTGTGATTTTATGGAAGTGTGCTGGCTACTGATGAAAGGGGAATTGCCTACAGTTGATGAAAAAGACTCATTCGTAAAATCAATTAATGCGCACTCTATGGTTAATGAACAACTGATAAAATTTTATCAGGGGTTTCGTCGTGATGCGCACCCAATGGCTGTGACGGTAGGAGTAGTTGGTGCATTATCGGCATTTTACCATGAAGCTTTGGACGTTTCAGACTCACAAAATCGTGAGGATTCAGCTATTCATCTAATTGCAAAGTTACCAAATATTACTGCGATGGCATATAAATATAATCTTGGTCATCCTTTCAATTATCCGCAGAATCATCTTAGCTATGCTCAAAATTTTATGCATATGATGTTTGCTGTTCCTGCTGAGGAATACCAGCCTAATCCTGTTTTAGCACGGGCGTTAGACCGAATCTTAATTTTGCACGCTGATCACGAGCAAAATGCTTCTACATCGACTGTTCGCTTGGCAGGGTCCAGTGGAGCAAATCCATTTGCCTGTATCTCTGCTGGAATTGCCTGCCTATGGGGGCCGGCTCATGGTGGGGCCAATGAAGCATGCTTAAATATGCTGGAAGAGATTGGAGATGAATCCCGTATCGGCCAGTATATTGCTCGGGCAAAAGACTCAAATGACAGTTTTAGGTTAGTGGGATTTGGTCACAGGGTATATAAGAATTTTGACCCGCGAGCAAAACTGATGCGTGAAACTTGTCATGAGGTGTTAAATGAGCTGGGGTTACAGGATGACCGGTTGTTCAAACTTGCAATGAAATTAGAGAAAATTGCATTGGAGGATGAATACTTTATTTCTAGAAAACTCTATCCAAATGTTGATTTTTATTCTGGTATTGTTCAGCGTGCACTAGGCATTCCGGCATCTATGTTCACCGCAATATTTGCTACTGCACGTACAGTAGGATGGGTTGCTCAGTGGAGTGAGATGATCTCTGATCCTGAGCAGAAAATAGGGCGCCCACGTCAACTATATACTGGTAAGAGCACACGAAAAGTATTGCCAATTGCACAACGTAAATAATGTGTTCTGCTAGTTTTCTCTAAAATAAGCCGGTAATTATGATTAAGGAACTATTTAAGACTTCAGTGTTATATGGTGCGAATGCGCCATTTATTGAAGAGCTTTATGAAAATTACCTGCAATGCTCAACTTCGGTTCCACCAGAATGGCGTGGATACTTTGACGGATTACAGCTAGGGAAAGGTGAGGTTGAAAAAGATGTTCCTCACAGCCCAGTAATTGAGTCATTTATCCGGGTAGAAAAAGAACGTCGCAGAAACGCTCATAGTTCATCTCAACATGTACAGGGTATTTCAGAGGAACGTAAGCAAGTATCAGTATTGCAGATAATCAATGCTTTTCGTTTTCTTGGTGTGCGTCAGGCTAACCTTGATCCGCTAAAACAATTACAGAAACCATATACTCCTGAACTTGATCCAAAATTCTACGGACTAACTGAAGAAGATATGGATACCGTATTTAATACGGGTTCACTGGTTGCTCCGGAATTTGTACCGTTACGAGAGATTTTACAATTACTTCAGCGTATCTACTGTGGGAGTATCGGAGTCGAGTACATGTACATGACAGATACTGAGCAGAAGCGCTGGATACAGAATCGTTTGGAAGGAACACATTCTCAGCCTAATTTTTCTGATAAGTACAAGCGACATATTTTGGAACGCCTCAGTGCGGCAGAAGGATTAGAGAAATATCTACATACCCGTTATGTCGGACAAAAGCGCTTTTCCGGTGAAGGTGGTGAAAGCATAATTCCGCTGTTAGATAACTTATTACAACGTGCAGGAAAAATAGATGTAAAGGAAGTGGTTATTGGTATGGCGCATCGAGGGCGACTCAATGTGTTGGTGAATATTTTAGGTAAAATGCCAGCCGATTTGTTCCAGGAATTTGAGAATAACCATGTTCAGGAACTGACTGCAGGAGATGTTAAGTATCACCAAGGATTTTCTTCAGCTATATCAACTCCTGGTGGTGTTATGAGAGCAACACTAGCATTTAATCCATCTCATCTTGAAATTATTAATCCTGTTGTGGAAGGCTCAGTACGTGCCCGGCAACACCGTTTGCTTGATAAGAAGGGTGTAATGGTATTGCCGGTATTGCTTCATGGTGATGCTGCATATTCAGGTCAGGGCGTGGTGATGGAGACGCTGAACCTATCTCAGACTCGTGGTTACGGAACCGGAGGTACAGTACACATCATCATTAATAATCAGATTGGCTTTACCACATCCGATCCTCGGGACTCACGTTCCACATTGTATTGCACTGAAGTTTCAAAAATGATTGAGGCTCCGATATTTCATGTGAATGGTGATGATCCTGAAGCAGTAGTGATGGTAACGGAAATTGCTCTTGATTTTCGGATGAAATTTAGGAAAGACGTGGTTATAGACATGGTCTGTTTTCGTCGTCTTGGCCACAACGAGCAGGACGAGCCAATGGTTACGCAGCCGTTAATGTACAAAATTATTGACGAGCATCCCGGCACACGTAAACTTTATGCTGATAGATTGGAAGCTGAGGGGATTATTGCATCTTCTGAAGCTGATGAGATGCTTGCCAATTATCGTAATGATATGGATGCAGGCAGTAACCCTAATAAGAGTATATTTCATGGAAAAAAATATTCGGGTACAACGCAATGGGCCCCTTTCCTGAAGTCGATTAAATGGAATCAGAAAGTAAAGACCGGAATGCCGATGAAAAAAATGAAATATCTGGCAGAACGGCTTACAGATATACCTGAAAATTTTGAGCTGCATTCCCGGGTCAGAAAAATTATTGATGATCGCCGTTTGATGGGCGAAGGTAAATTATCTTTGGATTGGGGTATGGCAGAAAATCTTGCCTATGCCGGACTTTTGAGTGATGGTTTTCCTATACGTATTTCCGGACAGGATTCAGGGAGAGGAACATTTTTTCACCGGCATGCCGTTTTGCACAATCAAAATCCGAATCAGTTAGATAACAGAACTTATATTCCGCTTCGTCACATTGCACCTGAACAACCGGATATTGGGATTATTGATTCTATGTTGTCAGAAGAAGCGGTTCTGGCCTTTGAGTATGGGTATACTACAGCCGTACCTAATGAGCTTGTAGTCTGGGAGGCGCAATTTGGAGACTTTGCCAATGGTGCTCAGGTAGTAATTGATCAATTCATTGCGTCTGGAGAAGCAAAATGGGGTCGGTTATGTGGTCTGGTAATGATGCTTCCTCACGGATATGAGGGGCAGGGCCCTGAGCACTCTTCGGCCCGGATTGAGCGTTATCTGCAATTATGTGCTGAATACAATATACAGGTTTGTGTCCCGTCAACGCCTTCACAAATGTTTCACCTGTTACGGCGCCAGATGATTCGTCAGCTACGTAAGCCACTTATAATCATGAGCCCGAAGAGTATGTTACGCCGAAAAGAATCGGTTTCCAGCCTGGGAGATTTGGCTAACGGAGAATTTCAGCCTGTTATTCCGGAGGATGAAAACCTTAATCCAGGAAAAGTTAGACGTATTATTGCTTGTAGCGGAAGAGTCTATTACGATCTATTAGCTTACCGTAAGGCTCATAAGATTAAAGATATAGCAATTGTCCGCATTGAACAGTTATATCCGTTTCCTCATAACGAATTTCAAGCTGAGGTTGATCGTTTTGAGCAGGCAAAGGATGTTCTGTGGTGTCAGGAAGAACCAGGAAACCAAGGTGCATGGCACCGAATTCAGCATTATTTATTACGACACTTGGGACTTAACCAAACCCTCGGCTATGCATTACGTCCTTCTTCTGCATCACCTGCTGCAGGATATCTGGCAAAGCATAATTTTCAGCAAAAAGAATTGATTGAAGCGGCATTTCGCTAGAGAATATAACTCAAAGGAATAGTCATGCAAGTTGAAGTAAAGGTTCCAGTATTATCTGAGTCGGTGGCAGAAGCTACTCTCATTTCCTGGCATAAAAAGCAAGGGGAGTATGTTGAGCGGGACGAGAGCCTTATAGATATTGAAACTGATAAAGTTATTTTAGAATTACCGGCACCGGTATCCGGCACACTGACAAAAATTATTAAGGGTGATGGTGCCACAGTAGTCAGTAGTGAGCTTATTGCGACAATAGATTCTGAGGCCACAGCCCCTCCTAAAAAAGCAACAACTGCTAGCAAGAAATCTACTGCTACAGAAAAACCTGTGATGATGCCAGCGGCAAAGAGAGTAGCTGCAGAGAGGAACCTAGATACTGAAGAGATCAGTACGATTTGTGGCAGTGGTCGCGGTGGTCGTATTACTAAAGAAGATATAGCTGAACATGGAGCGCCTCAGTCTGTTCAGGAGGTTTCCACGGATGAGGAGGTCCCGCTAACAACGAGTGAGCGGCCGGAAAAACGTGTGCCTATGTCTAGATTACGTTTGCGCATTGCTGAGAGGATGGTTCAGTCACAATCTACAGCAGCAATCCTTACAACGTTTAATGAAGTAGATATGCAAGCGATAATAGATTTTCGTGCCCGATATAAGGAAGAATTTAAGAAAGAGCACGGAGTAAAGCTTGGTTTTACCTCATTCTTTGTTAAAGCTGTAGTAGCAGCATTGAAAAAATTTCCTATTGTTAACTCTTCGGTGGATGGTAAAGATATTATTTATCATGGGTATTACGATATTGGTATCGCAGTAGGGAGTCCGCGTGGATTAGTTGTGCCGATTCTTCGTGATGCGGATCGTCTTTCACAGGCTGAGATCGAAAAACAAATTAATGATTTTGGTCAAAGGGCTAAAGAAGGTAAGCTTAAGATCGAAGAATTAACGGGGGGGACTTTTTCTATTACAAATGGCGGTGTATTTGGTTCGATGCTGTCTACCCCCATTATCAATCCTCCACAAAGCGCAATTCTCGGCGTTCATGCTATTAAAGAGCGCCCAGTAGCAATAAATGGCCAGGTGGTAATCCGTCCGATTAATTATCTTGCGCTGTCTTATGATCATAGAATTGTAGACGGTCGTGAAGCGGTACTCTCTCTTGCAGCAATGAAAGAGGCACTTGAGTCGCCGATGAGCCCGTTACTAGAAGATTAATTCTGTATTAATTTTTATTAAAAAACAACTTGCTGCAATATACTATCAATATTTAACATTAATTTATAAGACTATAAAATGACTCAAACTTTTGATGTGGTTGTTATCGGAGCAGGTCCGGGAGGCTATGTGGCGGCAATCCGTTGTGCCCAGTTAGGGCACAAAGTGGCATGTATTGATGAGTGGAAAAATTCAAAGGGAAAGGCAAGCCTTGGCGGAACCTGTTTGAACGTAGGGTGTATTCCTTCCAAAGCCTTACTGGAATCTTCAGAGAATTATGAGCGAGTTGCGCATAAATATTCTGCTCATGGAATTACAGTGGAGGGTTTGTCAGTTGATATACCAGTAATGATTTCTCGTAAGGAGAAAATTGTTGAGGCATTTACCCGCGGTATCGCTATGCTGTTTAAAAAGAATAAAGTTACCTCAATACATGGACGAGGGATGCTTGTTAAGGAGAAGAGTTCTGAGGGGAACTGGAGAATTAGTATTCAGGATGGCGATAAAGAAGAAACGGTTGAAGCAAAATACGTCATTATTGCAACAGGCTCAACACCACGTCAGTTACCATCCGTATTAATCGATAATAAATGTGTTCTTGATAATGAAGGGGCGCTGGTACTGGCCGAAGCACCTAAAAGGTTAGGAATAATTGGTGCAGGTGTGATTGGCCTGGAAATGGCTAGTGTCTGGCGGAGGCTCGGATCAGAAGTGACTATTCTTGAAGCAATGCCGGAGTTTCTTTCAGCTGTTGATGAACAGGTAGCAAAAGAAGCAAAAAAGATATTTACCAGGGAGTTAGGATTAGAGATACAGACAGGTATTAAGATTACTGAGATTAAACCCGCTGAAAATACAGTCATGGTGGATTATCTTGATTCCGCTAATAAAGAGCAGAAGCTAGAAGTGGATAAACTGAT
The DNA here is from genome assembly GCA_905612245.1 of uncultured Nitrosomonadaceae bacterium. GTDB lineage: Bacteria > Pseudomonadota > Gammaproteobacteria > Burkholderiales > Nitrosomonadaceae > BJGV01. The sequence continues at coordinate 9,016 of CAJQRL010000061.1, forward strand.
TGTATCCGTTGGCAGGGTTCCGAATTCTGCTAATCTAGGCGCAGCTTCCGTTGGCTTACAAATTGATGATGGTGGCCGCATTCAGGTTGATACTCACTGTCGCACTAACCTATTAAATGTATATGCTGTAGGTGATGTTGTCCGAGGGCCAATGCTGGCACACAAAGCTTCAGAGGAAGGCGTGGCAGTGGCAGAGGAAATTGCTGGGAAGATAGCGGGTCAGGCAAAAGAGCTCCCGGCAGTAAATCTTGATGTCATACCCTGGGTAATTTATACATCACCGGAGATTGCCTGGGTAGGTAAAACAGAGCAGGAATTAAAAACATCTGGAATTAAATACAAAGCAGGTCAGTTCCCATTTATGGCAAATGGTCGTGCACGTGCACTAGGTGAAACTAACGGGTTTATTAAAATCCTTGCGGATGCGGATACGGATCGAATTCTTGGTGTGCACATGATCGGTCCCTATGTTTCAGAGATGATTTCTGAGGCAGTAGTAGCAATTGAATTTGCTGCTAGCAGCGAAGACCTTGCCCGCATTGTTCACGCTCATCCTTCTTTGTCTGAAGTCTTACATGAAGCAGCGTTAGCTGTGGACAAGAGGGCATTGCATATTTGACGAAACTATAGATCGAGTATATAGCTGTTTACAGGTTCAGCTGCTCGCTTTGTTTTCCTAATTAAGTAAATCCTCACCCGTTTCCGTAAGTTTTTTCTGTTAGAACTCTATCCCAGTATCAACAATGATAATTTTCTCATTCATTGCTATCTGGAGATTAGTGTTTGTCTTTCAGAAATTTCCCACGAGTTACTTGAGCATTAAGGAAAAATTTTTCCAGTGCCGTTCCGTCACCGTCTTCTAGTATTTCATTCATACGTGCTAATTCGTTCTGATAAACCCTGATTTGTTGTAGTAATAGCCTGCGATTTGCAAGACAAATGTCTTTCCACATTTCAGGAGAGCTACTTGCAATACGAGTAAAATCGCGAAAACCACTACCAGCAAAATTAAGTAGTGTATCTGCATTTTTTTCAGTACTGTTTGAAAGCATATGGTTCATAAATGTGAATGCCAGGATATGAGGAAGGTGGCTTGTCATGGCAAGCATTTCATCGTGCTGATATGGTGTCATTAATGAGGTATGTGCACCACACCCCTGCCATAGTTTTTGTATGCTTTCTATTGAATCACTATCGGTTTCATCTGACGGTGTCAGGATTAAACTTTTACCTTTGAATAAATCAGCAGTTGCTGCACTAGACCCGCTGAGCTCTGCTCCAGCAATTGGATGAGCCGGTACAAAATTTTTAAAATGCTCTGGTATTGAAGAGCGGGCAGCTGCAATCACATCCTGTTTCGTGCTCCCTACATCAGAAATAATTGTCTGAGGTTCCAGGTAGGGGTTAATTTTCTTAAGAATTTCGGCAGTTTGTCCAACCGGCACGGCAAGTAATACAAGATCTGCTTTTTCCAGAGCCTGTGAATAATTATCTGAGATCTCGTCTATAACTCCAAGTTCCAGTGCCTTTTGCAGATTTTCTTTACTCCGGCCCAAACCAGTAATGTGCTTTACCAGTTCTGCTTTACGTAGTGAAAGTGCAAACGAACCGCCGATTAATCCGACACCAATAATTACCAATTTATTGAGCATAGTATCTTTCATATTTTGAATGTATTTATTCCCGTATTAGCCTGATAAAGACTTATATCTCATACGCTATCAGACACCTAATTATATTAAAGATATTATTCTGGAGATAGAACTAACTCTCTTTAACTGCGCTTTCAAGTAACTGTAAGAATTTATTATTTTCAGATGCAAGGCCGACAGTAACACGTAGAAATTCTGGCATTTCATAAATACCAACTGGGCGTACGATAACTCCTCTCTGTAAGAGGTGCTGATAGACAGCAGCAGTTTTTCCGTTTTCCACCCTGAAACTCAGGTAATTTCCATAGGACGGAATATAGGTCAAGCCAAGCTGGCGCAGGCCAGTGGTTATCTGAAGCATTCCTGCCCGATTAAGAGCATAGGAACGTTTAACAAATTCTGTGTCATTTATTGCCGCTAAAGCTCCAGCGAGCCCGATACTATTAACATTAAACGGCTGGCGTATCCGATTCATTAACCCGGAGAGCTCGGCATGTGCAAGTCCGAATCCGATACGGATACCCGCCATTCCATAAATTTTAGAAAAAGTACGGGTAATAAGCAGATTTGGAAAAATATCTAACCACTTAATAGTGTCGACTCTTGATACATCAGGAAGATATTCATTGTAAGCCTCATCCAGTATTACCAGTACATCGCGTGGAACATGCTCTAAGAATCTTAGGATATCTGGTGCCGGCAAAAATGTGCCAGTTGGATTATTAGGGTTAGCAATAAAGACTATACGAGTTTCAGGTGTTATAGCATTCAGCATTGCATCGATATCGTGACCATAATCTTTAGCAGGAACCACTATTCCAGTTGCGCCTGCGGCTTGGGTCACAAGAGGGTAAACGGCAAAAGCATGCTGAGAAAAAACTGCGGAAGTTCCTGGCTTCAGAAATACCCGGGCCGCCAACTCTAGCACATCATTTGATCCGTTTCCGAGTACGATCTGGTCACTGTTTACAACATATTTTTCAGATAATGCATTTTTTAATTCAAAGCCATTGCCATCAGGGTAAAGCATCACCTCATTCAGTGCTTTTTCCATTGCTTCCATTGCTAGAGGACTAGTCCCGAGCGGGTTTTCATTCGATGCAAGTTTTATAATGGAAGATTCATCAAGCCCTATTTCTCGTGCCAGCTCGGAAATAGGCTTTCCCGGTTGATAGGGTGCAATAGAGTGCATATATTCAGGGGCGAGATCACACAGATTCATAGAGCCGGTACCATTAAGAGTAGAAAATCAGATACTAAAAAAATAATAAACAGAAAACAACACAGTTACGTTTTTATCTGACATATAAAATATAGTTATGCCGAAGGGTAAGACCCTAATACCTTCAGGAATGTTGCTTTTTCCCGTATTTCGTCTAGTGCCTTTGAGATTTTTTCATCTTGCTGATGACCTCTGATATCTGCAAAAAAAACATATTCCCACAGATCAGAACGGGAAGGGCGGGATTCTAAATGACTCATACTTACGCCATACTGTGCAAGAGGTGATAACAACTCATGTATTGCACCAGGACGATTCCTGGATGACATAGCTAATGATGTCTTGTCATTACCAGATGGAGCAACATCTTGGGTACCAATTACTAGGAAGCGGGTAGTATTTCTGGGGTCATCTTCAATATTTTCAGCATATACAGATAATTTGTATACTTCGGCAGCTTTTTTGCTGGCGATAGCGGCAACGCTCTTATCATCGGCAGCAATCATCGCTGCATGAGCATTGCTTGCGGCAACAACCCGTTTTACTTGTGGGAGAGGAAAATTTTCATTTAACCAATCATGGCATTGCGCCAGTGACTGAGGGTGAGAGTAGATTTTTTCTATTTTCCCGGGGTCGGTATGTAGAGCAAGTAAGCATTGATGTATAGGCAATAAAACCTCTCCGCAAACTTTCAATGAGGTTTGTAATAATAAATCTAATGTTTTTCCAACTACACCTTCATTAGAGTTTTCTACAGGTACTATTCCATAACTTGCCATACCGGATTCGACTTTATGGAATACCTCGTCTATTGATTCGCATGGTACTGCTGTTACTGATTTACCAAAACGAGTTAGCGCAGCTTCTTCTGAAAACGTCCCTTTCGGACCAAGATAGGTCACACTCATAGGCTTTTCCATGGAGCGGCACAATGACATAATTTCTGTGAATAACTGGGTGACATGCTTTGGAGAGAGTGGCCCTGCATTAAGTTTTTGTAGTCGGTCTAGAACCTGTGCTTCCCGGTCAGGGCGATAGATTTCACCTTGTTTTTTAGCCTGTCCGATCTGCTTCGCAAGATCAGCACGCGTATTGACAAGTCTGAGCAGCTCGTTATCAATCGCATCTATCTCGTTACGCATTTTATTAAGTTGATCAGCCATTAAAAATTAGTTCCTTGTCTATAAAAATCAATCAGCCAGTATAGGTAAATATCTTACCATCAGTACACCGGGAATTAGCTCAAGTTTCTCTATTGCTTTCTGTGGAACAGGACTATCTACATCCACTAAAGTATAGGCCATTTCACCACGGGATTTATTGCCCATATTACGAATATTAAGCCCTGCATTTGCCATGCTAGTAGAAATTTGTCCCAACATATTAGGCATATTAGAATTAGCCACTGCCATCCTATAGGGAGATTCTCTTTCTACCGTTAAATTTGGAAAATTGACAGTATTAGTGATATTTCCGTTCTCCAGATAATCAATAAGCTGCTTTACGACCATTATCGAGCAGTTCTCCTCTGCTTCTAGAGTAGAGGCCCCCAAATGAGGCATTGTAATTACTGCCGGATGGTGCTGAAGTTTTTGACTGGGAAAATCGCAAACGTAGTATTTTATTTTCCCAGATTCGATTCCTTTTAAAACTGCATCTTCATCAACAATACCATCACGGGAAAAATTAAGCAGGATCGTCCCTTTTTTCATATTTCTAACCTGCTTATCATTAATCAGGTGACGTGTTGCGTCAAGCAAAGGAACGTGTAGGGTGACGAAGTCGCTGTGTTGCAGCAAATTTTCAATATTCAGTGCTTTTTTTACTTCCGAGGAAAGATTCCATGCAGCATCTACAGTAATCTCAGGATCGTAACCGGTTACCCGCATACCAAGTCCGATAGATGCATCTGCAACAAGTCTTCCTATCGCGCCCAGTCCGATGACCCCTAATGTGCGGCCTGGTAATTCTATCCCGGAGAACTGTTTTTTTCCTTCTTCCGCTAGTTTGTGAAGTGTGCTGTTGCTACCCTTCAGATTCTCAGCAAAATGTATAGCAGGAATTAGATTTCGTGCTGCCAGTAACATGCCTGACAATACAAGCTCCTTCACCGCATTTGCATTTGCACCGGGAGCATTAAAAACTGGAATTCCGCGTACATTCATATCTTGTACTGGAACATTGTTAGTTCCAGCTCCGGCTCTTCCGATTGCCAAGACATTCTTAGGGATATCCATTCCGAGCATATTGTGAGAACGCACCAAGATTGCATCTGATTCAGTAACATCTCCCCCAATGGCATAACGATTCTTTGAAAATAGATCTAGGCCCTTTGCAGAGATCTGATTAAGTGTATGCACCCGGAAAGTTTTATGTGAACGTTCAGGCATGATCGCCGGCAAATTCTTTCATAAAACTGACTAGGGTAAGAACACCTTCAATCGGCATGGCGTTATATATGGAAGCACGCATTCCACCTACTGCACGGTGCCCTTTTAGGTTTATCAAACCACGGTCTTGTGCCTGTTTTAAAAACTCAGCATTTAAATCGGCATTCTTTAGTGTGAAAGGTACGTTCATACGTGAACGGTCAGATTTTACTACCGAGCAGTGATAAAAATCTGTTGTGTCAATTAAGTCATATAATAAATTGGCCTTGGAAATATTTATTTTTTCAATCTCTGCCAGGCCTCCTTTTTTCTTTAACCATTCAAACACTAACCCGGTAATGTAGATTGCATAAGTCGGGGGGGTGTTATACATGGAAGAACTGTCAGTATGAATTTTATAATCAAATACACTCGGTGTGTTCTGAACGGTTTCGCCCAATAAATCTTCACGCACAATGACAATAGTCAGTCCTGCAGGGCCCATATTCTTCTGAGCCCCGGCATAAATCAGGCCGTATTTGTTGATATCCAGCGGTCGTGACAGAATACTGGAAGACATGTCGGCTACAAGTGGAATATTATTTTCTGAATAGGTTAGGTCCGGTATCCAGTTAAACTCCACACCACCGATAGTTTCATTAGGGGTGTAATGTACGTAAGCTGCATTCTGATCCGGTGTCCACTGGTCCTGGGTCGGAGCATGGGTATAACCGGAATCTTCTGATGAAGCAGCAATATTTACATGGCAATATCTTTGTGCTTCTTTTATAGCCTTCTTAGACCATATTCCAGTGTTGATGTAGTCGGCGTTCTTTTTTTTGCGCAGCAAATTCATTGGCACCATGGAAAACTGGCCGGTAGCACCACCGGAGAGGAACAGTACTTTATAGTTGTCAGGGATACTCGCTAGTTCGCGAAGGTTAGCTTCAGCTTTTTGGACAACAGAGGTAAATTCCCTACCACGGTGGCTCATTTCCATGATTGACATACCGCTGTCATGCCAGTTGAGAATTTCATTACGTGCTTGTTTGAGCACTTCAGCAGGTAACACTGCGGGGCCTGCACTGAAGTTAAATATTCTTTCCACGGTCAGAAAGCACTCCGTCTGTTAAATGTATTTTTAATATACATTTTGTAAATTAATTGTTAGTCCTCATCAGTCCCATCTACTATTTCTAGCCCAACGAGTTTGGTGCCCACATCCAGATTCATGAGCTTGACTCCCTGTGTGGCACGAGCCATCTTGCGAATTTCTTTAACACGGGTACGAGTCAGTACGCCCTTGTTGGAGATCAGCATGATTTCGTCCAATTGTTTCACGAGTCTTGCAGTGACCACTTTACCGTTTCGTTCACTTGTCCGGATCGAGATCATGCCCTGGGTGCCTCTGCGATGGCGCGCATATTCACTGATTGGAGTACGTTTGCCGAACCCGTTTTCAGTTGCTGTCAGTACCGACAATTCTTCATCCTCAGCAACCAGTAGCGAGATAACGGTCTGCCCAGAATTTAATTTCATTCCACGGACACCACGTGCGCTACGACCCATTGGACGAACATCATTTTCATCAAATCGCATGGCCTTGCCACCGTCAGAGAACAACATCACATCATGTTTTCCTTCTGTAATCGCGACACCGATCAGATAGTCTTCATCATCCAAAGATAATGCAATGATGCCGCCTACACGCGGACGGGAAAATCTGGACAGTGAAATTTTCTTCACGGTACCCATAGAAGTGGCCATGAAGACAAAACGATTTTCATCAAACTCTTTGACTGGGAGAATGGCGTTTATTTTTTCTCCTTCTCCCAATTTTAATAAGTTAACAATTGGTTTGCCGCGTGAACCGCGTCCACCCTGTGGCACGTTATACACCTTAATCCAGTAGACCCGTCCTCGATTTGAAAAGCAGAGTATGTAATCGTGCGTATTGACGATAAACATGTTGTCAATGAAATCTTCTTCTTTTGTTTTAGTCGCCTGTTTACCTCGCCCACCACGTTTCTGAGCCTGATAATCTTGCAGTGGCTGCGATTTAATATAGCCGGTATGGGACAGCGTTACGACCACGTCTTCTGGCGTTATAAGATCTTCCATACTCAAGTCTTGCGTGTCGATCACAATCTCACTGCGGCGCTCATCCCCGAACTGTTTTTTAATGGCAGCCAGTTCATCAGCAATAATTTTTGTGATTAGTTCTGCATGGGCAAGGATATTAAGGAGGGTGGCAATCTTTTCCATTATATCTTTGTATTCAGACACGACCTTATCTTGCTCCAACCCAGTGAGGCGTTGTAAGCGCAGCTCTAGAATTGCCTGAGCCTGTGAACCGGATAAACGATAACCTTCTCCGGATAAACCAAATTCTGGAGCCAGTCCATCAGGACGAAATTCGTCAGCTTTAACGGAACTACGGGCGAGCATTTCCTCTACCAGTTTTGACCGCCAGATTTTTGTCATCAACGCTTTTTTAGCAACTGCTGGAGTAGGAGCCTCTTTGATTAATGCGATGACTTCGTCAACATTGGAAAGCGCAACAGCTAATCCTTCCAGTAGGTGGCCACGTTCACGTGCCTTTTTCAATTCAAATTTGGTGCGTCGTGTTACTACTTCACGACGGTGACTCAAAAACGCTTCGAGCATCTGTTTCAGATTAAGCACTAGCGGTCGCCCGTTCAGTAGGGCAACCATGTTCATACCAAAGGTATCCTGTAATTGCGTTTCTTTATACAGATTATTTAGTATTACTTCAGGCACCTCACCGCGTTTTAATTCAATTACCATGCGCATGCCAGATTTATCTGATTCATCCCGCAAATCAGAGATCCCTTCAATCTTTTTATCACGAACCAATTCACTGATACGGATCAGAAGATTTGCTTTATTTACCTGATAGGGGAGTTCATCAACAATAATACTCTGGCGGTTACCCTTTTCCAGATCTTCAAAATGTGTACGGGCACGCATTACCACACGTCCACGTCCTGTCTGATAACCGGCCTTGACTCCTACAACCCCATAAATAATGCCCGCAGTCGGAAAGTCCGGTGCCGGTATGTATTCAATGAGTTCATCTATGCTGAGATCTGGGTTTTGAAGTAATGCGAGGCAGGCTTCCACTACCTCGTTCAGATTGTGCGGAGGAATATTTGTTGCCATACCTACTGCAATGCCGGAAGAACCGTTAATCAGTAGGTTAGGAATTCTTGCTGGAAAGACCACCGGTTCTTTTTCAGAACCATCATAATTTGGAACAAAGTCTACCGTTTCTTTTTCAATATCCGCTAGTAATTCATGGGCAATTCGCGACATGCGTATTTCGGTATAACGCATCGCTGCAGCATTATCACCATCAATAGAACCAAAGTTACCCTGACCGTGTACCAAGGTATAACGCAAGGAGAAGTCCTGCGCCATACGAACTATGGTGTCATAAGCCGCCGTATCACCATGGGGATGGTATTTACCAATAATGTCACCGACAATACGTGCAGATTTTTTGTAGGGACGATTCCAGTCATTCGAGAGCTCGTGCATTGCGAGCAGTGCACGCCGGTGAACAGGCTTTAAGCCGTCACGTGCATCCGGTAGCGCACGTCCTACGATAACGCTCATAGCATAATCGAGATAGGAGCGACGCATCTCCTCTTCAAGACTGACGGGGATGGTTTCTTTTGCGAATTGATCCATTATTGTATTTCTCTATTAGAAAC
>CAJQRL010000062.1 GCA_905612245.1 uncultured Nitrosomonadaceae bacterium
TGCAGGTCAACTACTGGGCATGTACGAGCAAGTCCTTGGCGAATTTATCTAGTAACGCGTAATGGCCGCTGGCTAATAAAGTAAAGCAGAATAGTAGCAATAGACTACTGATAATGGCGGCAACCATTTGTGGGTCATGGCCACCGAGTCCCTCAAGTCCAAAAATATAGGTGATCAACCCAGCCGTTACAACGGTAACGGCTGCCTGAATTATGAACATGGTGGATAGGGTCATGGTTAAATAGACCCAGACTGCCCATTTGCCAAGTTTTTTGTAGCCGTGTAATAGGTTTTTGCCCGTTGCTGCCGTGTAACGCGGGCCGAATTCAAAAAATGGGTATTTGATCAGGTGAATAATGACAATCGCAAGTATTAATTCAAACCCAAACATCCCGCCAGCACGGGTGGATTGCACCAGATGGGACACACCCACGGCAGCGCCTGCATAGAGTAAGCCGGGACCTAGGCGCGAAAATAGGCCGTTGAATAGTTTTTTTTGTATTGTCATTGGTATGGCCAGTTCCCTAGGAAAAATCTGAAGATAATCTGATGCAATGGAATGGGCATATAACCGGAAGAAATTAAAATATCAAGAACACTACTCTTCTGCAGTATGAATTTTGCCAATTACTGACATCGACAGGTTCTGAGTTAGTCTGACTGAAGAAAGAAATCACTGGTCTTGGCAAAAAATGATCCGCGATAGTGTGATACTAAATTTCTCCATTTCTCTGGGGAGCCAGAAGATGATGAATCAAAAGAACCATCATCTTCTAATCTAATTATTTCACCTTTCCTAGTCTATCCATCAGTTTGAGGATTGCATCTTTTTTCATATCTTTAAGAAGCATTTTTTCTTCTGCTTGTGCGGATAAAAATGCCGAATCTGAAAATGGCAGCACTCGGCTGACTTCGATATCGGTGTCAGGGACAATCACCCTTCCTCTCTGATTAGTGACTCGGAATGTAATAGAATAGCGCAATTGGAACTCTCGGACTCTTCCGGTGCCAGAAACTGAGAGAATGCTTTTCTTGAGTTTCGCATTCTGGATGATCAATATTGCTTGGGCATCTTCCGGGCTTTCTAGAATAACTGTCTTGCTTGACGCCTGAATTCTTCGTTTTATATCGAGAGTAACCAATGGGCTGTTGGCTTGAATATAAATTGATTCAAATGGCATCGATGACAGACCTCGAAGATGAAATCCACAAGACAAGAGAACCAAGCATGATAAAGAAGCGATTAATTTTTTTATAATTATTTTTCCTTATTCTGTGAAATAGAAATTCCTGAGAATAGTAGCAGCAGAAATAAAAGAGCCGTTTGTTGCATAATAAACAGACCTGTCAGGCCAACGAGAGAAACATAGCAAAGCATTGTACGGCGATTATTGGCAGGCTGTTGTTGCAGAGCATGCAATAATGTGACATGTTGCCTCATTATTGAAATATTTGCCAAAAATATTATGGAAAAACTATGTTGTTGTCAAGAAAAAGTGGTACAAGGCAGGTGCTCTAGTAGAATTAAACTAAGCAACTATAGTCCCTGATAGATAAATTCTTGATATAGATGAAAATTGAAAATGTAGCCAGAAGAATCGCTATTAGTAGTTGTGGATTAATGATTTTAACTATAGGACGGTTGTAGAAACATTTCGTAATCGTGAAACTGAGTTTGGTGAGATAATAGATCAACTGAACAGATCTCATAATAAAAATAAAGAAACTCGGAGCGTGCTAAAGATATTGTTGCTGCGGCAGTCCTTAATTTTGCTTTTAGGTTATACGGCTTTACGAGAAAGATAATTAAATAGACCGAACGACTTCGTACAATCCATGCGCACTTTATTAACTTATTTCAAGGTCTTTCCCAAACGTAGCTTTTATGTGCTGATTGCATTTATGGCTGCGGGTATTGCGGAGGCACTTAGCCTTACAGCCATTCTTCCTTTGTTATCAACTGCTGTCGGTAATGAGGTCGATTCGGATATTGGTAAATTTGTCGTGCAGCTCCTTAATGAGGTTGGCCTTGCCCCCACAATAGGCACGATGCTGCTTATTATTCTTTTTGGGATCGTTTGTAAGAATTTGATGCTATTAGTAGCAAACAGGCAAATCGGGTACACAGTTGCTTATATAGCAACGGCATTACGATTAGAGTATTTAGAGGCAATGCTTGCCAGTAGTTGGCAATTTTACCTACGCCAGCCTGTAGGAGCGATAGCTAATTCAATTGCTACAGAGGCTAAACGCGCGGCGAATGGTTTTGAACAAGCTGCAGCTGTACTTTCGTTGGCAATACAAGTATCTATATATATCATTATTGCTATGTTCGTTTCATGGCAGGTAGCATTAATTTCGCTGGTAGTAGGCATAATTTTTCTATCCGCAATGTACCAGATAATCCGTGTTACACGTAAAGCAGGTTCTAAACAAACTGTTTTATTAAAGAGTTTATTGACTTATTTAGCTGATGTGCTTGGTTCAGTAAAAGCATTAAAAGCTATGGCACGAGATAAAGATGCAGATTTTGTCTTGCGTTCTCAAACTAAAAAATTAGAAAAAGTGGCTCGTCAGGAAGTAATAAGTAAAGCAGGTTTAACGTGCGCACAAGAACCTTTACTAGCTGCTTTTACGACAGGAGGCCTGTATGCGGTTTTAGTAATATGGGAGCTTCCTCTTCCGGAAGTAACCGCAATGGTCATATTATTTGTTCGGATACTTTCTCAATTGAGCAAAATGCAACGACGCTACCAAAATCTTGTGGCGGATGAAAGTGCTTATTGGGCAATAAGGGGGGCATCCGAGTCTGCTCGTTCTGCTGCCGAAATAAAAACAGGTATATTGCATCCAACCCTTAAACAGGGAATCAGTGTGCAACATATTAAATTTAATTACGGCACGAAGAATATTTTTAAAGACCTGAGTATCGAAATTCAAATAAATTCACTTACGACAATTATAGGGGAGTCTGGGGCAGGGAAAAGTACGTTTATTGATCTCATTTGTGGGTTGGCAGAACCTAAATCTGGGGATATATTTATTGATGGAATATCCTTAAGAGAGATTAATGTTTGGGAGTGGAGGAAATTAATAGGGTACGTGTCTCAAGATTCGGTTCTATTACATGACACCATTTTAAATAACATTCTTGTAGGTGCGCCGGGTCTAACCGAAGCTGATGCTGAGAGAGCATTGCATCAGGCGGGAGCCTTAAAATTTGTCAATAATCTACCAGAAGGCATGCATACTATTGTCGGAGAGCGCGGGGGGCTTATATCAGGGGGGCAACGTCAGCGTGTAGCAATTGCAAGAGCGCTTGCTCATCAACCCAAGCTTTTACTACTTGACGAGCCAACCAGTGCCCTTGATATACAGAGTGAGCAGACCATTTGCAGAACGCTACAAACTTTATCTAAAACCCTTACTATTATTGCTGTATCCCATCAACCCGCCTTAGCTAGTGCCTCAGATAAGGTCATTAGACTATCTAATAGCGATATCAGACTATCAGTCTAACGCTAATCCACGCTATGAATTAAGTCTTTGATAGCATGCCTTGGTTTTCTATAGCGTTGGTAACGAAAAGCAATAAATTCTTTCCAGATAATAGGCAATCGTTTCCAACGGGACTTAGGTATTGAGGAGCGGGCACGATAAAAGGTAATTATATCAGTTACTAACGCTATTCTCTGCTTACCTTCCGCAGTATTACTCACAGAGGATTCTATTAAGAGAGCTAAAACTTTTTGAAAGGCCTTAACTTTTGGACTATAAATTGCATGGAAACTTTTACCTTCATCCTTGCTGCCATTGATAATTTTGTTAAGGCTTGTTCCGGGGGCGCCAATTTGTTGAGAGCCGTGCTGACGATATAATATTAAAGCCGTTGGAAGCGGAATGAGTTCAGATGACATGCTGATTATTAGTGTAATCCAATAATCGTGGACCCATTCTTTAGGTATCGGTACTATATTTTCACGATATTCAGCTCGAAAAGCCATTGTCGCACCAGTCACTATATTTCTTTTGGTTGCCATTTTGAATGCCCCTTCGCGGGTACTAATTTCAGCCAGCTCTTTTGGCGTAATTTTTTTTCTCTTCCATAAACTACTTCCGAGAATATTTAAATCTTCGTCAGCTACGTCAGCATCACTAAAAACAGCCCCAGCACTTGGATTATTCACGAGACACTCTAGCATGCGTTCGATTTTATGCTGATACCAAATATCGTCCTGATCACACAGAAAAATAATGTCGCCACTACAGGCACCTATTGCTACTTCAAAATTACCTGTTGACCCTAACTGTTCTTTATTAATTAATATTTTTACTGGGAAAGTTGCATTCCGTGCAAATTCATTTACTATTTCTAGAGTTGAATCAGTGGATGAGTCATCCGATATTATTAACTCGTCCGGTAATGTAGTTTGATCCGAAATGCTATTAAGTAGCTCAGAAACATACAATTCTCCATTATAAGTTGCTAGCGCAATAGATATCATTTTCGAAGCCTACTAATTAAACGATTAAAGAATTTTTTTTCTTAAAATATTAAGAGTAACAGATAAAATTTAAGCTACAGCTATTTCTATTTCAATAGGTTTATTTTATAAAAATATAATGAGCCATCATTGTCTTTTAGTTTGAAATGTTTTTATATCGTTTTAGTAAGGCCTTAAATGTAATATCAGGAACGCTGCCTCCACTCCCCCAATTCTATTACTTCAGGACGGGCCTATTCAATAGCTTCTTACTTTCTTTTGAAAGTGGCATAATGCAATTCAATCATCGTGTGAATGCCTAAATATACACAATAATTGGAATATTCTGAAATATTACGAAAAATTATGAAATAAGCTGTTACTTAATAAGCTAGACGTTTAGACAGGTATATGGCGGTATAGGTAAAAATGGTCTGGTGCCCAGGAGAGGACTCGAACCTCCACAGTGTTGCCACCGCTAGGACCTGAACCTAGTGCGTCTACCAATTCCGCCACCTGGGCAATGTTTAGTATTCAAAATCGGGGTGATAAGTAGAGCCGCAATTTTATAGGAAATCATTGTCTTGTCAAACAATAAAGTAAGTAAGATTCGTAATCTTGATCCCCATATAGAAAGGGAAAAAGAGCTGTACGAATATCCGCTACCAAGCAGAGAATTTATACTGAAAATATTAAATGAGCAGGGTGCTCCGGTTACCGAGCTAGCTCTGCATGGTTTGCTCGAGATTGAACAAGAGGAAAAAGAAATTTTCAGCAGGCGGCTTTCTGCAATGATGCGCCAAGGACAAATTATGTGTAACCGCAAAGGTTACATCTATGTAGTAGAAAAGTTAGACCTTATCAAAGGCAAGGTACAAGGGCATGCAGATGGCTTCGGGTTTCTTATTCCTGATGACGACGCCACTGATTTATTTCTTGGTCCGAAAGAGATGCGCAAGGTTCTGCACGGAGACATCGTGATGGTTCGTGATGTTGGAACAGATCGGCGTGGGCGCAGAGAAGGAACCATTGTCGAGGTATTGGAGCGAGTTGTAAATCAATTGGTAGGACGGTTACATATTGAATATGGCATCCTTTCTGTAACAGCTGAGAATAAAAGAATTAGTCAGGATATTCTAGTACCAAAAGAAGAGTCCATGAACGCTAGAGCAGGGCAGGTTGTAACGGTAGAGATTATTCAGCAGCCTCGTAAGAATGCTCGGCCTATTGGACGTATTGTTGAAATCCTAGGGGACTATACTGCGCCTGGAATGGAGATTGAAATTGCTCTTCGAAAGCATGATTTGCCGTATAAATTTACACGTGAAGTAGAGAAATGCTCTACTAAGTTGCCTAAAAAAGTACTTAAAAAAGATCTACCGGGGCGAGAAAATATCTGTCATCTGCCACTGGTAACTATAGATGGTGAGACTGCACGTGACTTTGATGATGCGGTGTATTGTGAGCGGCAAGGAAAAGGTTACAAGTTATATGTTGCAATTGCTGACGTTAGCCATTATGTGCGACCAGGCGATGTGCTTGATCAAGAGGCACTTAATCGCGGGAATTCTGTCTATTTTCCTAGACGAGTAATTCCAATGCTACCGGAGGCACTATCAAATGGATTGTGCTCACTTAACCCAGAAGTCGAGCGTTTGTGCATGGTATGCGAGATGTCTATCGACATTGACGGATATTTTAATAGTTACCGTTTTTATCCAGCAGTAATGCGGTCTCATGTTCGTTTTACCTATAATCAGGCAGCAGAAATAATTAGTAACCCGGAGGGTGAGGTTGCTAAACAGCACAAAAATATAGTGCAGCATATTCAACTACTCTACAAATTATATAAGGTATTGCTTAGGGCAAGAAAGAGGCGGGGCGCAATTGATTTTGAAACTATAGAAACCCAAATGATTTTCAATGATCTGGATAAGATTGAACAGATACTGCCAGTACAAAGAAATGATGCCCATCGATTAATTGAAGAATGTATGTTGGCGGCTAATGTATGTGCTTCTGGTTTTTTACAGGAGCATAAGCAGCCTACAGTTTATCGTATTCATGAGGGTCCCACATTAGAGAAGCTTGGCGCTCTGCGTGATTTTCTAAAAGAATTTGGCTTGCAACTAGGCGGAGAATCTGATCCTCATGCCAAGGATTACGTTAAGGTATTAGAAAAAATTAAAGACAGGCCCGATGCGCAATTGCTCCAGACTGTAATGCTGCGATCACTACGCCAGGCGGTTTATAGTCCAGACAATACTGGGCATTTCGGATTGGCATATGAGTCCTATACCCACTTTACTTCACCTATACGTCGTTACCCAGATCTTCTCGTGCACCGGGCAATCAAGGCAGCACTTAATGGGACAACATACTCTCCAGGTAACTGGCATCAACTAGGTAAGCATTGTTCACAGACAGAGCGTCGTGCTGACGAAGCTGGTCGAGATGTAGAATCCTGGCTTAAATGTTTCTATATGCAAGACAGGATTGGAGAATGCTTTGGAGGAGTTATTAGTGGTGTTACTGGCTTTGGTTTATTTGTTGCATTAGATGATGTTTATGTTGAAGGACTGGTGCATATTTCTGACTTAGCCAAAGACTATTTTCATTTTGATTCTGTGAAGCATATGCTGATAGGAGAACGTGGTGGTGGACGATACCGCCTTGGCGACCGGATGAGGGTTAAAATTGTGCGAGTTGATCTGGAAAGTAGTAAGATTGATTTTATTCCAGCCGGCAAAAATGAATAGGTTTTGATATATTTTTATAAATGAATTTAACTAACCTCTAGTTAAATTTGATGACAGGTTACATTTTACTTAGTTGCCTCAAGAGATCGCATTACTCAATTTAATGTCAAACATTCGTCTTATATTTGGTTTTCATGCAATCACCAGTCGTTTGCGACAAAATCCAAGCAGTGTCAAAGAAATTTTTTTAGATTCGAGCCGTCGCGACCAACGTGCCCGTGATTTAATAAAGCTTACGGAAGCTCAGAAAATACATTTAATATTATGTGATGGATCAAGGCTTAATGCCATGTCAGGTGGTACTAGTCATCAAGGTGTTGCAGCAAATATTGATACCACATGTAATCATATTGATATTGAGGATGTACTTGAGACCCTAACTGAGCCTGCATTATTTTTAATTCTAGATGGTGTTCAGGACCCACATAATTTGGGCGCATGCTTGCGTGTGGCTGATGCTTTTGGTGTTCATGCAGTGATTGCACCAAAAAATCGTTCTGTCGGGCTTACAGCTTCAGTGTACAAAGTAGCCAGCGGTGCAGCTGATTCCATTCCATATATTTCTGTTACTAATCTTACCCGTACACTACGTAAATTGAAGGAACATGGCGTGTGGATACTCGGGACTGATGCTAGTGCTAATGCGAGCAGCAATCTTCAACTTGCTAAGATCAATGGTCCTGTGGCATGGGTACTAGGTGCAGAGGGTGATGGAATGAGGAGGCTTACTCGTGAGACATGTGATCAGTTAATTTCAATTCCTATGCTAGGTAGCGTTGAGAGTCTTAATGTCTCAGTTAGCGCAGGTATATGTTTATTCGAGACTTATCGGCAAAGGATGAGTAGGAAAAAATAGGGTATTGGAAAAATTATAATTGTTAAAATATTCGGCATCAATACTGATGCAGGCTCTGGTTTAGTGATTAGGTTGTAACTTTACAAGTATAGTGCCGCTTCTGATTGATATTGTTTCGTTTTTTAGTTAAAATGCCATCCATCTTAATCCTTATCTCACCGTATTCATAAAGCGGGAGATTTTACCCGAAAGGAGTATACATGCGCCATTATGAGATTGTTTTTATTGTGCACCCTGATCAGAGTGAACAAGTGCCTGCAATGATTGAGCGTTACCATGGAATGGTAACTGCTAAGAACGGTAAAGTTCATCGCCAAGAAGATTGGGGGCGTCGTCAACTTGCATACCTGATTCAGAAGCTTCATAAAGCACATTACGCATTAATGAATATTGAATGTGATCAGGAAACATTGGATGAGCTGGATCATGCCTTCAAATTCAACGATGCAATCCTTCGTTATCTTACTATTAGGAAGGATGGTCCGGTAGTTACACCTTCACCAATGATGAGGGATGATAAAGCTAGACCCGCCCCACGAACGGAAGAAGCTGTAGAAATTAACGTTTGAAGGTAAGCCAAATATTTACTGAATGATTATTGGTAAAGAGAGATAAACCTGTCAGTAACTCATGCTATATGTTTGGTAATGTATATTTAATATAATTAGAAAATAGGAAAAAATTATGGGTCGCTTTATAACTAAGCGTAAAGGAAGAGACAAAGATAAGGATAAGAGCGCAAATCGCCCACTGTTCAAGCGTAGGAAATTTTGTCGCTTTTCTGCAGAAGGAATTAAAGAGGTAGATTACAAAGATATCGAGATACTGAAAGATTTCATTAATGAAAATTTCAAGATAATTCCTGCGCGTATTACCGGCACAAAAGCACATTATCAGCGCCAATTAGGCGGAGCTGTTGAACGGGCACGGTATCTTGCTCTGCTGCCATATACCGATTTACACTGAGGGGTAACAGCATGCAAATTATATTGATGGAGAAAGTGGCTAGCCTTGGGCAACTTGGTGATGTGGTAAACGTAAAAAATGGCTATGCCCGGAATTTTCTAATTCCCCAGGGAAAGGCAAAGAGGGCAACAGATACTAGTATTGCAGAGTTTGAAGCTAAGCGTGCTGAGCTGGAAAAGGCACAAGCAGAGATACTAGCTGATTCTCAAGCTTATGCAGCTAAATTTGATAGTTTGATGGTTCAGATTTCCCAAAAAACCGGAGTTGACGGCAAGTTATTCGGATCAGTTACAAACGCTGATATCGTTGATGCGCTTAAGGCTCAGGGCTTTGAGGTAGATAGAACTATGATTCGTATGCCTGATGGACCTCTGAAACAAGTGGGTGACCATCCGTTAACTATTGTCTTACATAGTGACGTATTGGTGAATATCACTGTATCAGTTTTGGGTGAAGCGGCTACTTGAGTCAGGAGTACTGCCAAATTAATAAAAAGGGCTGGGGACAGCCCTTTTTTTATTTCTCCTTATAGTAGCTAGTGGTAGAATTACTTTTCATTCGACATATTAATCTATTCTAATTTTATGGTCCAAACTCTATCAACTGTAGCCGGCGATCCGTCAGCTGATTCTTTTAAGACGCCACCACACTCAGTTGAAGCTGAGCAATCGGTATTAGGTGGGCTACTTTTAGATAATGAGGCTTGGGATAAAGTAGCCGATGTTATTAATGAGGAAGACTTTTATCGGTTGGATCATCGCTTAATTTATCGCCATATCTGCAAGCTAGTTGAAAATAACAAACCAGCTGATGTGGTGACTGTTGCTGAGTCACTTGAAACCTCCGCTGATCTGCAAAATGTAGGGGGACTTACCTACGTTGGTACGATGGCACAGAATACGCCATCAGCAGCAAATATCCGTCGCTATGCAGAGATAGTACGTGAACGTTCGGTGATGCGTAAACTTGCACAGGTTGGGGTGGATATATCTGATTCATCCTATAACCCTGCTGGACGTTCTGCTGCTAATTTATTAGATGA
>CAJQRL010000063.1 GCA_905612245.1 uncultured Nitrosomonadaceae bacterium
CGTATATGAACGTTGCCATGCAAAGTTAGTCAAATCTAATTATAGTTATTTTAGTAAATTATTAAGTATTAATTGTAAACTATGATCGGAATTGAGCTATTAACTATAATGAATACGAGATTTGAATGTTAATTTTTCAATAGTATTAAGATTATGACAAATGCAATTAGCCCATTATCGGGCGTACATATTTTGGTTACACGGCCAATAAAGCCTGCTTCTCGGACTGCTGAGCGTTTAGGGGCGCTTGGTGCCACACCTTATATATATCCAACTATACTAATTGAGCCACCAGCAGATACTGGGCAGCTCAAGGCAGCGCTATCATTATTGCAAAGTGTTTATGCAATAATTTTTGTAAGTCCCAGCGCAGTTGAAATGACACTTAAAGATAACGTTAAGCTTCCCATCTCAATCAAAGTATTCGCTCCTGGTCGAGGAACTGCTGAAGAGTTAAATTTACATGGAGTAAGCAACTTACAAATACCACTTAAAAGTTTTGATAGTGAAGGGTTGCTTGAACTCTCTGATTTGCAGTCAGAATTAGTTAAGGGGCGACGGATATTAATATTTCGTGGAAATGGTGGACGAGAGCTTCTATTTGATGAGCTGAGGAAGCGCGGAGCTCAGGTGGAGGCTGTTACTGCCTACAGACGTAGCATCCCAACCACATCTCCAGCAGGATTGCTGGAACTATTAAAATTAAAAAAAATAACAGCTGTTTCAATGATGAGTAGTTCTGCTGTAAAGAATCTTGTAACCTTAATTCCAAAACAAGATCGTAAGAATATATTGTTTTCCTTGCCAGCATATGCAAGCCATAAACGTATTAAAGATGCAGCAGAGGCACTTGGATTCATGAATGTGACCGAAACAGCACCTGGTGATAGAGGTCTTATTACTACACTCCTTAATTATAAAGATTAAGGTGGGCTTTAAATAACCAAATAATTTTGATCGTGCAATATAAGAATAATTAGTATTTTTATAAATTATGAGGTGTATAAGCCCCGTTCAATGCTTATGCCGATTTTTTTCACATCACGTATCATACTAAGTTTTGCTACGTTAACCTTTGTCCACGGGGCTTTAAACTCTATTAAGATAATTTGAGCGATATGTTCTGCTAATGCTTCAAGCAAGGAGAATTGTTTTTGTGATAGGGACTCATTGATTCTTTTAATGATAGATGCATAATCCAGCGTATCCTCAAAATTATCTGTCTGACAGGCTTTGCTTGTTGGCAAGGCGATCTCTATATCAATTTGTATTGCTTGTGCTACCTTGCGTTCCCATGGGTAGATCCCAATCAGAGTTTTTGTTTTTAGCTCGCGGATGAAGATTATGTCCATTCGTCTGAATTTATGAGATTAGATGTTTCTAGGATACTTCGTAGATAAGTATTTTTAACGTAGAATCAATATTATTTTATTCTATTTGCAGAGCCGACGCCAATTACAATGACAATAACAGTTTTTATAATCTTGGCTTACTTGCTTGGATCGGTTTCATTCGCAGTTATAGCGAGTTGGATCTTTAGGCTACCCGACCCGCGAACCTTTGGCTCAATGAATCCTGGGGCAACTAATGTTTTGCGTAGTGGAAATAAAGCGGCAGCAATACTCACATTACTTGGTGATGCAGGTAAAGGCTGGGTAGCGGTTGTATTAGCGCAACATTTTGCGCCGGTTTGGGGCTTGGATAATAAAGTAATAGCTGGTGTTGCGCTATTAGTTTTTCTGGGGCATATATGGCCGGTATTCTTACGCTTCAAAGGAGGTAGGGGGGTGGCAACAGCAGTAGGCGTGGTACTGGGTTTGAATCTGTGGCCGGGAATTTTGGCGGTTATTACTTGGCTCATTGTTGCTTTAATATGGCGCTTTTCATCATTATCAGCATTGGTGGCAGCAACTCTCACACCGGTTTATGCGTGGATATTTTTAGGTTTAGACCTGAGTACTTTTGTAATTTTTACAATATCACTACTAGTTATATGGCGACATAAATCAAACATAGCTAATCTGCTTGCAGGTAAGGAAACAAGGATTGGCAAAAGTTTAGAGAACTAGCATTTCATTAGGTTGCGCCTATTTCAAAAAATAAAATGCAGGAATCATAGTTCCTTAGTGGTTTGAGATGAGCTGAATCGCCTTATCACCTTCTGACCAGGTTTTAAACTTAAGCATAATAGTTTTGAATGTAGTGCTTTCAAGATGTTCTTGTAGCCATTTCTGTAAGTGTGGCATAGGTAAACTATTGAACCACTCGATATCAACGAGAGCACATTGACGAACAAAAGGAAACAAAGCAATATCGGCCATTGCTATATTATTGTTCAAGATTTGCTGATGTTTTTTTAGTCTTTTGTTTAAATCATTTAGTATTTCCGTACAGACTGTACGTGCCCCCGTACAATCTTCATTCGGATAACGCCCAGGATATTTATAGCGGTCCAAAGCTTGTTTAAATTTATTGTCATTCCGTTCTATCAGGAATTTCATTTCAGTTTTATCAGCATTAAGCCAGTCATCAGGATCATTTTTGCCTAACGCCCATTCCATAATATCGAGACTTTCGTCAATAACTGAACCATCTGGAAGAATCAAGACAGGAACCGTTCCTTTTGGTGAAACTTCAAGCATTTGTTCGGGTTTATTTTTTAATTCTATTTCACGCAACTCAACAATAAATCCAGCTTTGTATAAGCTCATGCGACTTCGAATTGCATAAGGACAACGACGGAATGAATATAGAATTAGATTATTTTTTTGATCAAAATTTCGCATAATTTTTTATTAAGGAAGAGGTCCTTCGTAGCGATAGTTTTTTTGTATAGAAAATTAGAAATAAGAGATTAATCGAGTTCTATCATTTCTGTAATGATTCTCTATCCTAAAATAAATTAAGATTTCTAATCTGGCATGGGGGGGTAAAGAATTGGGTCCTGTTAGGAGTGATGTGCCTATTCATTAGACAGCATCTCATGTGCTTCTAGATCCCATCGTGGTTTGACAGTGAAACTGTTTGTCGAAAGTTGGGGTTTTTCCTGTAATCGCATTGCACCAGCCAGTGCGATCATGGCGCCATTATCTGTACAAAATTCATGACTAGGATAGAAAACAGTAGCACCTATTTTTTCTGCATACTTAGAAAGATTCTTTCTTAGCTGGCAGTTTGCACTAACACCACCTGCAACTACAAGCTGATTGAGGCCGGTTTGTGTTAGTGCTGCCATAGATTTCTGTGTTAGTACATCTACAACCGCCTCTTG
Organism: uncultured Nitrosomonadaceae bacterium; assembly: GCA_905612245.1. Lineage (GTDB taxonomy): Bacteria > Pseudomonadota > Gammaproteobacteria > Burkholderiales > Nitrosomonadaceae > BJGV01. The sequence continues at coordinate 3,272 of CAJQRL010000063.1, forward strand.
AAAAGCATAGGCAATTTCTTCTTGTATCTCCTGAGTAATTTTGTGTTTATTTGATAGTGTCAGTACAGCAGTTTTAAGGCCACTGAAGCTAAAATTGAGATTGCCACTGTGAAGCATTGGGCGGGGAAGTGTAAAACTGCTTACCTTGCCTGATTTGGAAAATTTATCAGCAAGAATTGATATTGCTGGTCCGCCCGGATAACTAAGCCCAAGCAATTTTGCTGTTTTGTCAAAAGCTTCTCCTGCCGCATCATCTACAGTTTCGCCTAGCAATTTGTATCGCCCAACGCCATGTACTTCCATTAATTGTGTATGACCTCCCGAGACCAACAGCGCAACAAATGGAAACAGAGGAGCATTGGTTGATAATAATGGGGAGAGTAGGTGTCCTTCAAGATGATGAATGCCTATCGCCGGAATTTTTAGCGCAAAGCTAAGGGCAGCTGCAAAACTCGAGCCCACAAGAAGTGCCCCTGCTAATCCTGGCCCCTGAGTATAGGCAATAGCATTTAAGCTTTTGAGTTCGAGACTCGCCTCACTTAGCGTTTGCTTAACAAGCGGCAAAACTCTTCTAATATGGTCACGCGACGCAAGTTCAGGAACAACGCCACCATAGTCACTGTGCATTGCTGTTTGAGAATATAATGCATGACTCAACAGGCCTCGCGTGGTGTGATAGACCGCGATGCCCGTATCGTCGCAAGATGTTTCGATGCCGAGAATAAACACTGAATTAGAGGTAGTAATACACTTTCACAAAAAAGTATCAGACTGATATATACTATACTGTTTTTTACTAATACATTTTTTAAATGTAAGTATATTTTTAATAAGATAAAAGGACCGCGTTTTATGACTACAATTAAAGTTAAGGATAATGAGCCATTTGAAGTTGCTATGCGTCGTTTCAAGCGCACCATAGAAAAAACAGGGTTACTTACTGAGCTACGTGCAAACGAGTTTTATGAAAAGCCTACTGCTGAAAGGAAACGTAAGCTTGCTGCAGCGGTTAAGAGAACTTATAAGCGCTTGAGGAGTCAATTACTTCCGCCAAAATTATATTAATTAGCTATATGAGATGAGTGGTGAGACTAGAGTCTGTATACCAGATAAGTTCACCTTCTTCTTCATTTTTAAATAGCAAGAGAAGTAATTATTATCAGAATAAATTTTTTGATTTAGTAACTCTTCCTTATTCACAGTAAAAAATATAGATGAAATCTGGATCAATTCTGAAGCAGGAAGTCACTGAACATATGATAGCTGCAATGCGCTCAGGGGATACGAAGCGACGGGATGCTATTCGTTTGCTACTGGCGGCTATCAAGCAGCGTGAGGTAGATGAACGTACCGAAATTGATGATGCCGCGGTCATTGTGATAATAGAAAAGATGATTAAGCAGCGTAAGGATTCGATTACTCAGTATGTCGCTGCAAAGCGTGAAGATCTGGTTAACATTGAGAAATATGAAGTTGGTGTGTTACAAGCTTATATGCCGAAGGCACTTAATGATTCTGAAGTTGAGAGTATAGTAGAAGAAGCTATTTCTTTAATCGGAGCAAAGAAGCCGCAAGAGATGGGAAAAGTAATTGCAGTATTGAGGCCAAAGCTTGCTGGGCGGGCTGACATGGGGAAAGTTGCTGCCTTGGTGAAGAGCAGGCTTATTATCTGAATTTACTATTGAATTTAAAAATATATGTGCTGTCTAACAGACATTAGTTCTTGGCAGTATATCCTCTCTTACTGTGTTTTTTGAAAATGCCATATAATTACTACACGGATTTAATTTTATTTGTTTTCAGGTTGAAAGCTATCTATTTTCTTCCCAACAAATGATTCCACAATCGTTCATCCAGGACCTGCTTAATCGTGTAGATATCGTTGATGTTATCGAAGGACATATACCACTTAAAAAAGCTGGTGCAAATTACATTGCATGTTGTCCATTCCACGGTGAGAAAACGCCCTCATTTACTGTAAGTCCGACTAAACAATTTTATCATTGCTTTGGCTGCGGTGCTCATGGGACTGCTGTGAGTTTTATGATGGAATACGTAGGTGTGGACTTTATTGAGGCGATAAATGATCTTGCTTCTCGTGTAGGAATTCAAGTTCCTGCTCCAGAGAAAAAAGAGTATGACGGCGCATCTGGTTTTAGAGTTGACGGAGAGAATAAAGAAAGCTCTTCCCAGAATATGTTTGAAGCAATGAGTACTATCACAAAATTCTATAAAGACCAGCTCAAGTGTTCTGAGCGTGGCATTAATTATCTCAAAAAACGTGGGTTGACAGGAGAGACTGCTGCTCGTTTTGGAATAGGCTATTCACCTTCCGGATGGCAAAATTTAGCCGAAATATTTCCTGATTATGATTCACCAATACTCGTAAAAATTGGGATGGTAAAGGAGAATGAGGAAAAGAAACGTTATGACCGATTCCGTGATCGGATCATGTTTCCCATCCTGAATTTGAAGGGAAAGGTCGTGGGATTTGGTGGGAGGGTAATTACGAAAGATGAACCTAAATACCTGAATTCTCCAGAAACCCCGCTGTTTGAAAAGGGCCAAGAGCTTTATAATTTATTTGCAGCACGCAGGGCAATCCGTGATGCAAAAAAAGTTCTTGTGGTAGAGGGATATATGGATGTTGTAGTGCTTTCACAATATGGCATCAAATATGCTGTTGCTACATTGGGAACTGCAACAACAGCACGCCATGTACAAAAACTTCTTCGCCAGACTGATAATATTGTATTTTGTTTCGACGGTGATGACGCTGGTAGGAAGGCAGCGTGGCGTGCTTTAGAAAATAGTTTGTCGCAGTTTGTAGATGGAAAAAATGTAGGCTTTCTATTTTTGCCTGACGGAGAAGATCCTGATAGCTATGTTCAGAAATTTGGAAAGGATTCTTTCGAAGGGCTGATCGATCAAGCCTTACCTTTATCCATTTTTTTATTTCAGAGATTGTCAGAAGGAATTAATCTGCAAACTAGTGAAGGCCGTACCAAATTAGTTGAAAATTCAAAGCCATTGTTGGCACAGATAACTGCTCCTATACTTTCTTTGATGCTGATAAAAAGATTAGCTGAGCTTAGTGGTATCAATCAGGAGGAATTAGAGAATTTACTGCAGATCAAGCGTGTGTCATCATCCTCGCGCCGTGGCAGAATATTGAGACCAAGTCCTATGTCACCATGTCGTTGGTTAATTCAGATTCTCTTACATGACCCCAGTTATTCTTCGAAGTTGGATAGAGAGCTCCTTTCAGAGTATGTTGAAAATTCTGATGAGATGGCTGCACTATTATCGCTAATTAAGTTTATTGATGCTCATCCTATTATTGAAGAAAATACGGCAATCCCATCTGCTATTACATATTTTCACAATAGCCCTCATCGTGAATTGTTAGAGAAGGCTCAGAGCGCAACGCTTTCCTGGGATAATGAGATAGATCTTGAAGCTGAATTTAATGGCGCGCTCGCAAGGTTACAGGAAATGCAACGCAAACAACGCATGACCAAGCTACAAAATAAATCATTAAGTATACTTACCTCTGACGAGAAGAAGGAATTACAACGTTTAGCAGTACTTTTAGGCTGATCGGCTGACTCAGACAGGATAAATTTTGATATAATTGAAGGTTTTAGATTCAGTTATCCATAATATTTGGAAACAAAAATGGCAAAAGCAACAGTAATAGCAAAAACAAAAGCTAAAGCAAAAACAAAAGCTAAGGATTCAACTAAAGTAAAGGCAAAAAGTAAAAGTGAAGCTTCCTCGGCTACACTTGCTAAGCCTCGTGTTGTAAAAAATAAAGTAAATGTAAAAAAAGAAGCGAAGAGTGTTTCTAAGAAATCTATAAAGAAAGCTATAAGCAAACCAATTAAAGCATCTAAAATTACTAAAAAACCTTCAAAAAATATTGTGAAGAAGGCGGCGGGAGCAGTAGCTAAGAAACCTAATGCAGGGGGCACTGAGAAAGAGTCAACAAAAGCAATTAAGGGCTCCATAAATAAGGGAATATCAGTCAAAAAAACATCCGCCAAGGTTGCTGAGATTGCAAAAGCAGTAATGGCTGCTAAAGAATCAAATCCGATTACCAAGAAAATGAGATTAAAGGCAGCAAGGGAGGCTAGGGCACAAGCCAAACAAGCTGAAAAAGCCCTTCTTCCTCGTGATCATGAAGAGAGGCGTAAGAGACTTAAAAGTCTGATTATAAAAGGTAAGGAGCGTGGATTTCTAACTTATGCTGAGATCAATGATCATTTGCCAGACGACATGCAGGATGCTGAGCAGATAGAAGGGATTATCAGTATGATTAATGACATGGGCATTTCTGTCCATGACGAGGCTCCTGACGCAGAAGCAATGCTGTTATCTGAAACTCCTGCTTCTGGAATTAATGAAGATGTTGTGGAAGAAGCAGAGGCAGCACTCTCTACTGTTGATTCAGAGTTTGGTCGAACTACAGATCCGGTACGTATGTATATGCGTGAAATGGGGTCAGTAGAATTACTTACCCGTGAGGGTGAAATAGAAATTGCAAAGCGTATTGAAGAGGGATTGAAACACATGATCCAAGCAATTTCTGCGTCCCCAACTACTATATCAGCTATTCTTGGATTAGCTAATAAAGTTGCACAAGATGAGATGCGCATCGATGAATTAGTTGATGGTTTGCTTGACCCTGATGCTAAGGAGATAGTTAATGAGGAAGTTCCTGATGAAACATTAGAGCAGGAATTAGATGATGGAGATAGAGATGATGATAATGATGCTGCGATAGCAGCTGCCAATGCACTTAAATTAAAAATAAGTGCATTGGAGCGTTTCTCTATTATTCATAGTGCGTATGCCGAGATGCAGAAAATCGTTAAGAAAAAAGGTTTATCAAGCAAGGAATATAAAGAGATACAGGGACTTATAACTGCCGAATTAATGGCTATTCGTTTTTCAGCTAAAATGGTAGAGCGACTTTGTGATGCCCAGCGCAAGATGGTGCAAGAAATTCGTGGTTTTGAGCGAAAAATATTGGAACTGACTGTAGTTAAAGCAGGAATGCCACGTAATCATTTCATCAAGGTTTTTCCTGGTAATGAGATAAATCTTGATTGGTCAGTAGGGGAAATTAAAGCAGACAAGCCATACAGTCAGATTATGGTACGTTACCAGCCGGCAATTATTGAACAGCAAAAAGGTTTAGCGGCATTAGAAGAGAAGGTTGGTATTACGATTAATGATCTGAAGGCAATTAATCGAAGAATGTCTACCGGAGAAGCCAAGGCGCGTCGCGCTAAGCGTGAGATGACCGAAGCTAATTTACGTTTGGTTATTTCTATTGCTAAAAAATATACTAATCGTGGGTTGCAATTCTTGGATCTTATTCAGGAAGGAAATATTGGTCTAATGAAAGCAGTAGATAAATTTGAGTATCGTCGTGGTTACAAATTTTCTACGTATGCCACATGGTGGATCCGTCAGGCAATTACACGTTCTATTGCCGATCAGGCGAGAACAATTAGAATCCCAGTCCACATGATTGAGACCATTAATAAAATGAATCGTATTTCACGACAAATTTTGCAGGAGACCGGGCAGGAGCCGGATCCTTCTCTGCTTGCCTCAAAAATGGAAATGCCTGAGGAGAAGATTCGTAAAATTCTAAAAATCTCTAAAGAACCAATTTCTATGGAAACACCTATCGGTGATGATGAGGATTCTCATCTTGGCGATTTCATTGAGGATGCCGCTACTATGGCACCTGTAGATGCAGCGGTCTTCACCAGTCTAAGGGATGTCACTAAATCTATTTTAGACTCGTTAACTCCGCGTGAAGCAAAAGTATTGCGAATGCGTTTTGGTATTGAAATGAATACTGACCATACTTTGGAAGAAGTTGGCAAACAGTTTGATGTAACGCGTGAGCGTATTCGACAGATTGAAGCAAAGGCTCTCCGTAAGCTACGTCATCCCTCACGTTCTGAACGACTACGTAGTCTTCTGGATACTGAGGATTGATTTGTTTTAAATTATTTAAGTTCTGTTTTTTCTAATAGGGTCTGTAGCTCAGTTGGTTAGAGCAGGGGACTCATAATCCCTTGGTCGAAGGTTCGAGTCCTTCCAGACCCACCATTAAAACAAGAGGTTACATCATTCAGGTGTAGCCTCTTTTTTATTTAGCCCCATATTTCCCCCACTGAACCACAAAAAATAGGATATATAGGGGATGAATAAGAATCTTTTCATTAACGATAATAATGAATTAAATTTCATGATTTTCTTTATTTTTTATCCTGCCCTCTTGGAATGCTCAGAAAGCTACGAATAATATATCCTGTTGCACAAGTAAAGCCCCAGATAATCATTGGTGGTACCAATATCGTGCCAAACATCAAATACCAGCCTCTAGTATTGGGACTGCTCTCAATATAAAGAGAAAAAAAGAAAATAGCAGCTATGATTAACCATAATCCAATTGAAATCTTAGAAGCTCTACGCCCCCCTGCAAATATATTTGTTGCCATTACATATTTCCCTCATGGTTTAACATGATCATATACCTACAATGGTATTTGTCCAGAAAGGAAACTTAGATGAATTATATAAAGATAATTTGTATTTCTTCTTGTTATTTGTATACTTAAATTATGAATAATATTTCAAAAGAAGAAAGAATAAGAGGTGTTTTTTTTGGTGCTATAGTCGCTGATGCACTTTGTCTTGGAAGTCATTATGAATATGATGCTAAAAAAATATATAAAGCCTACGACAATAAACCTATAGAAAAATACATGTCCCCAGGAGAGATGATGGGTGGCCAAACACATGGCATTGGCTGGGGAGAGCGTAACTACCACCCAGGTAAAAAGGCAGGTGGGACAACTGATTATGGAGACTACAACATCTTGGTTTTAGAGTATTTGGCATCTATTTCATATACCCCAAAATCTTTTAATGTAACAAACATGATTCCTCACTGGATGAAACGCCTTGAAAACGGTTGGGGTTCTTGGATATGCACTATGACTAAAGAGACTTATGGACAAGTAAGGCAGGGGGTACCTGTTGAACGTCTTGGTGGAATTTCTAACGCGATGGCAATACGTCATGCAGCAGCACATGCATATTACGACACAGAAAATGAGGTAGTAGACGCTGCAAGAAAATGCATGTTTACACATAGAGATGTTCATGCACTAGGTGGCGGTGAGTTTTTCGCTCGTGTCACCCACCGTGTAATTAACGGACATACTCCATCTAATGCAGTTGAGTCTGCTGCTTTAGAAATGGGAGGTTTTTTTCATGATAAAGTTGCTCAAGCAATTGCAAAAGTAAAAGAAGCTTCAGATAAAAACTCAGCACTTTTTCAGGAGAAGTTTTCTGATGACCTTGCAATTACAAGCATGGCAAAATTATGGGACGTAGGTCGCTCAGAACCGATAAAAGTAGGCAAAGCAAGTCCTACTGAGGGAACTCTTCCTGGAGCTGTCTACTTCATACTAAAATATGAAAATGAAGAGGATGGACTAAAAAAAGCACTACAAGCAAATACGATGGTCGGTGGGGACAATGCTTCAAGAGGAATTGCTATTGGTATGGTTCTTGGCGCATACAAAGGCGTAAATGCAATTCCATTAGAGTGGAAAGAGACACTGGATGAGTGGGATTATTGTGAAGAGATGCTAAACAAGCTTCCATTACTTAAATAGAAAAAGAAAAAAACTAAAATATGGAACAACAAGATGTTGTTGAGAGTTTTGCTGAGCAGTCGCACCCAGATGTGCTGGAAGAATTCGATCGTGCCAGTCTGGGAGATTTGGTAGAAAAGCATGAGACACCTTTTATGGTGCTCGATTTAAGTGAAATAGATTATCAATACAAATCTTTGCAGGCAGCTCTGCCAGGCGTAAAGATTTTTTATGCCTTAAAATCGCTATCACATCCGGAATTACTGAAAAGACTCAAGAGTTTGGGCAGTTATTTTGATCTAGCAACCATTGGTGAGATTGATCTGGTAGAGTCTCTTGGCATTAAAGGAAGTCACTGCCTACACTCACATCCAATTAAAAAAGACAAAGAAATTAAGCGCTCGTTAGAATTTGGCTGTAACCGTATGGTGGTCGATAATATTGAGGAAATGAAAAAATTTATTCCTTATGCTGGCCAGGTAGAGCTAATTATACGAGTTGGTTTCCGCAGTAAGCAGGCAGTTGTTGATCTTTCGCGCAAATTCGGTTGCGCGCTAGAGGAATTGCCGATACTGGTCAATCTGGCTAAAGACTATGGTATTGACGTGGTTGGCCTATCATTTCACGTCGGTTCACAGTCATTATCCTCTATGACTCAAGCGAATGCGATCCGCTCCAGTATTGCCGCGATGAAATTGATGAATGGTGTTAATTGGAAGTTTCTAGATATAGGTGGCAGTTTCCCAATATCTTACCAAGAAGAGGTTTTATCGATATCAGACTTCTGTGCTCCAGTTATGGAAGCGTTGAGTGAATTGCCTGAAGACATTGAAGTATTTGCAGAGCCGGGGCGTTTTATTTCCGCTCCCTCAATGATTGAGGTTGTCTCTATTGTGGGCAAAGCTAAACGTGGAGCTAAAATCTGGTATTACTTGGATGACGGGGTATATGGTGGGTTTAGTGGCCAGATGTATGATCATGCCATTTATCCTTTGGCACCTTTAAAGCCTTTTGATCCAACCGGGGAATTCCATTCTAGCGTGCTAGCAGGTCCTACTTGTGACAGTATTGATGTTGTTGCAGAAGATATAGAGTTGCCAGAAATGTTTATAGGTGACGTACTAGTTAGCAAAAAAATGGGCGCTTACACTATCGTTTCTGCAACAGAGTTTAATTACTATCCAAAACCAAAAATTGTTGTAGTTGAGGACATTTTTGATCCTGAAACTGATGCATTAGCATGAAATTAAATTTAAGTCACACTGGCGACCTTAGGCCGAGGTGATACTTTAGCGCTACGTTATTCTATAGTCTCAAAATTAATCTCTTTCTTTTTTTGCTATGAAAGAATAGATAATATATTCATATTCAATCGATACTGTTCCGCTAGTGCCCCATTAAGTTAATGCACATACATATAATGTTGATCAATAGGACTTTTTAGTGAAAAAAAAGGGGATTCTGTAACCGTTACCTCAAGGTTTTAGTCCTTCCAGACTAACCATATAATACAATAGGTTACATTAATCAGGTGTAGCCTCTTGTGTTTTATTTCTTGCATTCGTTAATATTCTTTGAAATATCATTTTATAGTCTTGGTGAACAAAAACTTGTTCGCCGCCTTGAAAGCTATAGCATGTTATTTCTCCGCTTTTAACAATTTCATTCATTCTTTTATAAAAACCATATTCTACAGCTTTAGACAGGGGCATTAATTGAATGTAGCCTACCATTTTACTGAGTTTCACAAACGCTCCTAGTCTTAAACCATGCTCAAGACATTCATCAGCTATTTTATAACCTTTTAATTCAGACTTTGGAAACCCAAACATAATTTCCTTAATATTATTGAGACTTTTTAACAGCTATGCGGATAAGAATATAAAAAACTTAACTTCTTTATTGGGTTATATGGTAATGCTTCTTTTGAGCTAATATTGTACGTTCATTCTCTAGCTGAAGAAATTATAAATAATGGTCAGAATTATACTAATGATAATGCAGGTTGCAACAGCGAATACAAAAGAGAAATATCTGACTTGTAGAAAATATCTCCGGGTGGTTGTCCAAAAGGAAATTTGAGGAGATATGGATAAAAATATTTTTAATCAATACAACTACTAACCCTGTAGCAGTCATGATTTTTTACATATAACTTATACCTTGTCTTTTTAAATAGCAGATAAGAGGAAATAAAGTGCCAAAAGAGATTTTTTCATCGACATGCTCTTGGAAATGTTGATTCAGAGATTTTTAATGATCTAATTAAATATAAGGGAGAGGTATTTAACTTGATAAGTTATAAATAGTAGTTGAATTAGGTTAATTATAGCCTAGGATCACGTTGACTTGTAAGCATAATACATTCATAATGGATGGTTAATGAATGACTTTATTTGGAGGGGTTCCCGAGCGGTCAAAGGGATCAGACTGTAAATCTGACGGCATCGCCTTCGAAGGTTCGAATCCTTCTCCCTCCACCAAATTAGGTGGCTTAAGGATGCAGGAAGGGCATTATTTATAATTATATGAGCATTTTGAATGAGATGGGTTGTTCTAGTTAAGCTAACAAAATTGGTTTTTTTATCTAAATTGATTGCTAGATGCGGGTGTAGCTTAATGGTAGAGCAGAAGCCTTCCAAGCTTATGACGAGGGTTCGATTCCCTTCACCCGCTCCAGATTAGATGTTAAATGGATTTGCAGAGGTAGGTTTTTTGATCAAATAGTAATAGTGCTTGCCCATGTAGCTCAGTGGCAGAGCACTCCCTTGGTAAGGGAGAGGTCGCCAGTTCAATCCTGG
>CAJQRL010000064.1 GCA_905612245.1 uncultured Nitrosomonadaceae bacterium
GCAGGCGTTATTCCAACTAAACGAGGATCAAGGGTAGCCATATCACATAGCCAGTCACCGAATATTTGAGTATAAGTAGGTTTGCCGGGAGCTTTAGGAACGATACCTACATCAGGGTCAAATTTGCCTACACCATGATAAAGAATAGGGTCGTCTTCTGCTAGCTTATAACCCTGGCCTTTTCGTGTAATTACATGCAGGAATTGTGGTCCCTTTAGATTTTTGATCCCACTTAGCGTAGTGACTAGTTTGTCAAGATCATGACCATCAACTGGGCCAATGTAATTGAAACCAAATTGTTCAAATAGGGTGCTGGGTGCCAGCATTCCTTTTACATGTACTTGGGTGCGATTGGCAAGTTCAAGAACAGATGGGACAACCTTAAGTACTTTTTCTCCGGCTTGTCGAGCCGTAGCATAAGCTTTTCCACTTAAGAGGCTAGTAAGATAATTATTAAGTGCTCCTACTGGAGGAGAAATTGACATGTCATTGTCATTTAAAATTACCAGAAGATTTGTGTCCATTGCACCGGCATTATTTAAGGCTTCAAATGCCAAACCTCCACTCATAGAGCTATCGCCAATTATAGCTGTTACGTGTCTGTCTTTATTCTCCAGTTCTGCTGCAACCGCCATACCTAATGCGGCGCTGATTGAAGTGCTCGAATGTGCTGTTCCAAAGGCATCATATTCGCTTTCATCGCGGCGAGGAAATCCAGCCATGCCTCCATGCATGCGTAATTTTTCCATGCCTTTACGCCTACCTGTCAGAATTTTATGGACGTATGTTTGGTGGCCAACATCCCATACTAAACGATCATGTGGTGTGTTAAATACATAGTGGAGGGCTACCGTTAGTTCAACTGTGCCTAGATTAGAGGATAGGTGGCCGCCAGTTTTAGAAACTGATTCAATCAGGAAATTGCGTAATTCATTGGCAAGTTGTACCAATTCATTACGTTCCAATTCACGTAACTGAGAAGGGTCATTAATAGTATCAAGCAAAGGATACATTCAAATCCTAAAAAATTAAGAATTACTTATTGTACTAAGGGAACAGTCGCTAGCTTAAAAATCGCGCTGAATAATATAATCTGTTAATTGTCGTAACCGTGTTGCTGCTTTGCCAAAAATTTCAAGCTCCTGATATGCATCTTTACGTAACTGCTCGGCAAGTTCACGGGCCTTTTTAACACCCAGAATACTTACATATGTTGGCTTATTATTATCTGCATCTTTCCCGGCAGTTTTGCCTAAAGTGGCCGTAGTGGCCTCAGTATCAAGTACATCATCCACTACTTGGAACGCAAGACCAATGTATCTTGCGAAATGGTCAAGGCTTTTTAACTGTACATCACTCATATTATTGCCACAACAAGCCCCCATCATAACAGCAGCACGAATTAATGCCCCAGTCTTGTGTATATGCATGAATTCTAGCTCGGGCAGGTTTAATGTTTTGCCAACGCTCTCTAGATCAAATGCTTGTCCGCCAGCCATACCGCATGAACCTGCTGCTTGTGCGAGGTGTTTAATCATATCCAGTTGTACTTGCGGAGTATCGGCCAAACGATGCTCTGCTAACAGTTGAAAGGCCAGGCTCTGCAAGCTATCTCCAACTAGCAAAGCAGTAGCCTCATTATATTCTATATGGCAGGTAGGTTTGCCTCGTCGCAGTACGTCGTCATCCATACAAGGTAGATCGTCATGTACTAGCGAGTATGCATGAATTAACTCTACTGCAACGCCAGCAATGGTTACACGTTCTTCGTCTGCCTCGCTGAGCTCTCCTGCAGCAAAGGCAAGCAGCGGGCGTATTCTTTTTCCTCCCCCCAGCACGGAAAAACGCATAGCATTATGTAGGCGTTCTGGTGAGAGCTCTGCAGCGGGAAGAAGAGTTGCAAGAGAAGTTTCAATATGTGACTGGTGGGCTTTTGCCCAACCCTGAAAATCATTTTTCATCTATATTGGTCGACGAAAAATTTTTGAGTGTATCGGCTTCAAGTATGCGCACTTGTTGCTGCGCACTTTGTAGCGTAGCTTGACAATATTGGAGTAATTCTACGCCTCGTTTATGCGCTAAGAGTGAAACTTCTAGAGACATTTTTCCTGCTTCCATCGAAGTCACAATATTTTCTAATTCGGTCAGTCCCGCTTCAAAATCTTTGGGTGGGGGCGATGCAACGATTTTAGTAGACTTTGCCATGATAAGTTTATTGTGTGAACGGTGTACAAGTGATTCCATGGAAAGTGGTAAAAGTAACGCAGTTGACTGGGTTAGGTCAATTAAATTAAATAATTTTTTTACTAAAGTTTTGATTTTTCTGTGTTTGATTATGAGAGCATTAGGGATGAGGTCTCCCCTTGATTGGGCGGGGCTTAATCTGGCAGATAATATTTAATGTCCTATATATAAAGTATAGATTGTTGGTATTTAAATATTCAATGAGATGTAAAATGACAAGTATGCCTACGTGTTCATATTTTGCACAACTAATTCAAGTGCCTCTAGTGTTGTATAAGAGCACGATAACTAATATGCATTTGTCTTTTTCTACCTATATCACCATTTTACCGAAATATTAATGCGCTCTCTCTGGATGCTTATCGCAGGCTTACTTTTCAGTTGCATGGGAGTGCTGGTGAAGCTTGGCTCGGTATATTTCTCAAGTACCGAGCTCGTATTCTATCGTTCGATCATAGGATTTTTGATTATCTCTGTAATAATCGGAATTAAGCGGCTTCCTATCTCAACTTTACACTGGAAGAATCATTGTTGGCGAGGACTATCAGGGCTCTGCTCATTGTTGATGTTTTTCTATTGCATTACAAAATTGCCGCTAGCTACAGCCGTGACTCTTAGTTACACATCCCCACTTTTTTTAACTTTATTTACTACCATAATGCTAAAAGAGCATTTTCACTGGCAACTTGCGGTTGCAGTGATTATTGGGTTTGCTGGTGTCGTTTTGCTGTTGCATCCTTCTATACAAGAAGAGCAGTGGACTGCTGGGTTAATTGGGTTGGCCTCCGGTTTCTTGGCAGCTGTCGCCTATCTAAATATAAAGTTTCTTGGTAATTTGGGAGAGCCTGACTGGCGCGTGGTATTTTATTTCACATTAATTAGTACCATTATCACCAGTATCTTAATGATATTTGACACATTTCATCCCATCACCCCATTTAATTTTCTATTACTTATGGGTATTGGTATTACTGCGACATTGGCACAATTTGCTTTGACGCGCGCATATCGCACAGGGAGGGTGCTAGTAGTCGGTGCATTGGCTTACAGTACGGTTTTATTTGCATGTGTCTGGGGTATTTTAATTTGGGATGAAGTTTTGTCTTTACTTTCACTAACAGGAATAGGGTTTATCATCGCAGGTGGACTGTTAGGCCTGAAAACTTCTGTACCAAAAATTATTAAGAGCAAACAATAAGCATTATTATGACTATTGCCGTTGTTTTTTTGGTACTAGGGGTTCGCAGATTTAGTTTAAGCTAATAATTTGGATGGAGGCTAAGATAGCACATGTAAAAAACATGAACTCTTGGGGGAGGGGCTCTAGTTAGTAAAATATACAATAAATCATTACTTGTCAGTAGGTTATTAATTGAAGATAATGAGAATTCTTAGGCTTGGAATTAATTTTATGGCTGCAATGAAATTTTAGTCTAATAAAATACCAAAAATACTGTTGTAAAAAAGATACATATTGTCATTGTAATCCCTTAAATAGCTATCTATCAGAGCAAAATTCGTACAAAATAGAATCAATGAGCTAAATATGAGTGAAAAGGCATATTTATAACTCAAATTTAAGCATCAAACGAAATATTGAACGTTATTCAATATGTATTAGATAAAAGTTTTGGAGATAGAGCCCTTGAATTCAACAATTGCAGATCTGAACGTTTCTTTACCGCAAGAATTGGATTCCAAATCGTCTGACATACAGGCACTGGCAATAAAACCAACGCCAACAAAGAATTCACAAACCCAGAGATTAGCAGACTTCGATACCCTTACTGAAGCGCTTGATTTTGCTGCAAGTGGAACGACTGGGTACAATTTTTATGATGCAAAAGGGAATCTGCGTTCCGTTCTCTCCTACAGCGTATTAAGAGAAAAATCCCGTGTTTCAGCGAAGCGTTTATTAGGCCTTGGATTGACAAGCGGCGAACGCGTTGCGATTGTTGCTGATACAACACCAGAATTTGTCGAATTATTTTTTGCATGTCGTTACGCAGGATTAGTTCCTTTCGCAATGCCGGTACCGGTTAACCTTGGTAGTCACGCGGTTTATGTTCAGCAGCTTCGTGGCATTCTTGAGGGTAGTCAGGCAAGCGCTGCGCTGGCCAATGAAGACTACATTAATTTTCTAGGAGAGGCTGCAGAGGGTTTGCAAGCATTACGATGGGTTGGAACACCAGAACAACTGACAAAGCTACCTGCTCCAGATAAAACACTACAGCGAAATCACCAAAGTGAAACGGCCTATTTGCAATACACCTCAGGTAGTACACGTGCTCCGCGTGGCGTGATTATTACAGAACGTGCATTAATGAGTAATCTTAAGGGCATAGTTCGTACCGGATTGGAAATAAATCCTGGTGATCGTGCCGCGTCTTGGTTACCTTTTTATCACGACATGGGTTTGGTGGGCATGTTAATGGCGCCAATGGTTGCACAAGTGTCTGTAGATTATTTAGCTACCAGGGATTTTGCAATACGACCACTGCAGTGGTTGAAATTAATAAGTCGCAATCGTTCTACTATTGCATTTAGTCAGCCCTTTGGTCTTAAACTTTGTACCCTAAGGGTTCGTAAGGCAGACTTGGAAAATCTTGATCTTAGCTGCTGGCGAGCCGCAGGTGTGGGTGCTGAGATGATACGGCCTGATATCTTAAGAAATTTTGCAGAAAAATTTGCACCAGCAGGATTTAGTATAAATTCTTTCTTGCCATGCTATGGCCTCGCAGAATCGACCTTGGCAGTAACATTTTCTAATACTGGCAAAGGTTTCCAGAGTATTAAGGTTGATGCGGGCACACTAATAGATAAAAAGATTGCAGTAAGAGTGCAGGCAGATGGTAGGAAATACAACGAATTTGTAAATTGCGGTAGCCCATTGCCGGACCATACGGTTAAAGTAATAGATGATTCTGAACAAGAATTACCTGATTTAAGGGTCGGTAGTGTATTAATGCACGGACCAAGTATTATGACTGGTTATTTTAATAGCCCAGAAGATACTGAAAATATTTTAAGACCAGGTGACTGGCTGGACACAGGAGACCTCGGGTTTCTCTTCGAAGGCAACCTATACATTACCGGTCGTCGTACAGATGTTATTATAGTAAATGGACGTAACATTCGCGCTCAGGATGTGGAAGAGCTTGCAGAGCAGCAGCCAGAAATAAGAGCGCGAGAAGCGTCTGCATTTAGCATAACTGACGATAATGATATAACCTCAATTGTGCTAGTTATTGAATGTCGCTTAACCTCAACAGAAGAGAGGCAGTCTCTTATAAATCGCTTGCAGAGATTGGTATATATGGCGTTTGGTGTAAAGAGTCTGGTAGAGCTAGTATCTCCACACACCTTGCCGCGCACCTCATCTGGCAAACTATCACGTTACGCAGCACGCAAAGGTTTTATACAAAGAGCAGACTTTGCAGACCCGATGTCAGTCGAGTCTAGAGACAGATAGTTTACATATGTCAGGATCAACGGTAGCGGTAACTGGTGCTACTGGTTTCATTGGTCAATTGCTTGTACATTCACTTATCAAAAATGGATGTAAAGTCCGGGCATTGACAAGAACCCCACGTATTAGTGATGAGTCCATAGAATGGATAACGGGAGACCTGGATGACCAGATTGCGTTGCAGAGCCTTGTAAAAGGTGTTTCCGCAGTTGTTCATTGTGCAGGCGTGGTTCGTGGCAGTTCTCTTAAAGAATTCACGCATACCAATGTAGATGGTACAAATAATCTTGTACGCATTTCTCTGCAACAAACTCCACCACCGAAATTTCTGCTTATTTCTTCATTAGCTGCTAGAGAGCCAAGTCTATCTTGGTATGCAAAAAGCAAGTATTTGGCCGAGCAGATAGTAGCTGATAATTCTGGTATCATGCCATGGACTATTTTCAGACCAACGGCAGTATATGGTCCGGGTGATAAAGAGCTTAGTCCGCTTCTCAGGATAACTCGATACGGAGTATTGCCTATGGCTGGGAGCAAAACTGCACGCTATAGCCTTATACATGTCAGTGATTTAGTATCGGCAATTCTGTGTTGGCTTGTTACAAATGATCAAGTACGGGGCGTATATGAGCTTGATGATGGGAAACCGGGAGGATATGACTGTCATTCCTTGGCTTCAATAGCACAGGAAGTCTGGGGGCGGCCAGTGCGCTGTATTTTTATACCAGTAACATTAGTTTCATTATTTGCTGATATTAATCTATGGTTAGCTGTTTTATTGCGGTATGCACCAATGTTAACCCCTGGGAAAGTGCGTGAGATAAGGCACCCGAACTGGGTATGTGATATTGCACCTCTGGTTCTAGTGTTGCCAAGTTGGCAACCCTGCGTACGTTTACGTGATGCCTTGCTCAAAGCTATTTAATATTTACACACATCAGTTTAACTTTTAAGAGTTTGAATAATGGAATATGATAAAAATAGTATCTTACAGAATCTTTGTAAACATCTTGAGCATTTTGTTAGTGCTGAAGTAGAGATTACCCCAGATACAGACCTTATTAATGAGCTGGCAATTGATTCTGTCAAATTATTAAGTTTAGTTATGGAAATTGAAGATGAGTTCGATATTTCAGTACCAATAAACGTCCTGACAGATGTAAACACTGTTCAGGATTTGGCAAATCTAATTTTTAAAATTAAATCACAATCACAATCACAATCACAATCACAATGAGTTTATTAGACAAATTAGATGCAGTTGCTGCTGCTAGAAAAGCGCTGTTACCAGAGGATCTTGATATATTTGGGATGCCTATAGAGGAGGTATATTCCACAACTGAGGCAAGTGTGGGTGGTCGGCGTATCTTGTTTTTTGGCACGAATAACTATTTAGGGCTTACTTTTGCTCCTGAATGTTTGGAGGCGGCGCATAAAGCGATAGATAAGGAAGGTACTGGCACAACTGGTTCACGTATGGCAAATGGGAGCTATAGTGGGCATCGTGCTCTTGAGCAAGAATTCGCTGAATTTTATAACTGCCAATCTAGTATAGTTTTTACAACCGGGTATCAAGCAAATCTTGCAATGATTTCTGGCTTAGCTGGTGCAAATGATGTAATTCTCATTGATGGGGATTCTCATGCCAGTATCTATGATGGATGTAAGTTAAGTGGTGCTGAGATAATTAGATTCCGGCACAATGATATGGTGGATATGGAGAAGCGGCTTAAGCGCTTAGGAGAAAGAGCGAGCTCCACTTTGATTGTAATTGAAGGTATTTATAGCATGCTAGGTGATCGCGCACCTCTTGCAGATATTGTTAAAATAAAGAATTCTTACGGTAGCATTTTACTTCTTGACGAAGCGCATTCAATCGGAGTTTTAGGTAAAACTGGTCAGGGCCTTGTGGAAGAAACGGGGCTTATAAATGAAGTCGATTTCATTACCGGAACTTTTAGCAAAAGCCTTGGTAGCATAGGAGGATATTGCGTTAGTAATCATATGCAGCTTGATCAGTTAAGATATGTTAGCCGACCTTATATTTTTACAGCGTCACCCTCACCATCTACTATTGCGTCTACAAGGGCCGCACTAAAATTATTGAGAGATGGTACTGAATTACGAAATAATCTGTGGAAAAATGCACATAAGCTTTATTCGGGCTTAGATAAGCAGGGTTATAAACTTGGCCCCGAACCTGGACCAATAATTGCAACAATATTAGATAGTCCCCAGCAGGCGATAATGCTTTGGAAAGCTCTTTTTGATCAGGGCATCTATGTTAATTTGATACTTCCCCCAGCTGCACCTGATGGCAAGTCATTGGTTCGGTGCAGTGTCAGTGCAGCTCATACTGAGGAACAGATAGATTATGTTGTAAATATTTTTGCTGCGTTACGAAAGAATATTTCTTAATCTTCTTCAGAAGAAAATTTTTATCCTCCTAAAATACGTTTCAATTTTATTATTAGAAATATTTAGTATGTATAGACTAAGGCCAGGGAAGGGCTAGAGCTAATAATTGAAGTATTAGAAAAATATCAATTGAACGTACTATCCTTGTAACTTCATCTCGTCACGATGTAGTAGAATTTTCACATCATTTCTTAAAATGGGTTGTGGCCTATTGGGAGCGTATCGTACTTTCTCACTAGTTGGTTGCCAGTCGATATTACTAGAATAAGTAATATTATTTGAGATTATGATATTTTGGATAGATCTTTACTAAAGGAGTCAGAGCCGGGTATAACATTTTTTTATGGCTTTAAAAAAATCAGAATCTTGCAAAGGAATTAGTGACGGATTTTTCTTGATGGATTATAAATAACCACCGCTCTATGATTTAGCTAAGTTAACTTTTGATCACGGCTTAATGAAGATAACAACAGGCAGATTTTATAGATACAAGACACCTTTCTAAGGTGTCGCTGTATCTTCTGCTTTGACGCCATATTTTTTTCTAAATTTCTCAACTCGGCCAGCTGTATCAACGATTTTTTGTTTTCCAGTATAAAATGGATGACAGACAGAACATACTTCAATCTGTAGTGGTTTATCCAGGGTGGACCTTGTTTGAAAGGTATTGCCACAACTGCATGTTACTTTGATTTCTTGGTAGCTTGGATGAATTTCAGCTTTCATTTCTCTGAGTCCTTATTTTGCATCACAACTTCGTAAACAGCTAGAAGGAAAGGCGCATATTATCCTTTAATATGAATCGGGTTGCAACTATAGGATATATGTTATTTATTTGTATTTTTGTAGAAGGATGCCATTTGTAATGGAAAAATATAATGTATCAATAGAGCAAAAGGTTCCTATCCTTATAGGATAAATGCTATTTAGCATGGACTTTACGGTCTTTTCATTGAATCAAAGAAATCACCATTATTTTTTGTGGCTTTTATTTTGTCTAGTAAAAACTCCATTGCCTCAACGTCATCCATTGGGTAGAGTAGTTTACGTAATACCCAAATCTTCTGTAGATCATCAGGTTTGATAAGTAACTCTTCTTTACGTGTGCCAGAACGGTTAACATTTATGGCTGGGTAAGTACGTTTCTCTGCCATGCGTCGGTCAAGATGGATTTCACTGTTACCAGTACCCTTAAATTCTTCATATATCACGTCATCCATGCGTGAACCAGTATCAACTAGCGCAGTTGCAATGATAGTCAGGGAACCACCTTCTTCTATATTACGTGCAGCCCCAAAAAATCGTTTTGGCCGTTGTAGCGCATTTGCGTCGACACCACCAGTAAGAACCTTGCCAGAAGCTGGGATTACAGTATTGTAAGCACGAGCTAGACGTGTAATTGAGTCTAAAAGTATCACAACATCTTTTTTATGTTCGACTAGGCGTTTAGCTTTCTCAATAACCATGTCAGCTACTTGTACGTGACGTATTGCCGGTTCATCAAATGTTGATGAAATAACCTCTCCTCTAACTGAACGGATCATCTCAGTTACTTCCTCTGGTCGCTCATCAATTAATAGAACCATTAGAGTCACATCAGGATAATTAGCAGCTATTGCATGAGCAATATTTTGAAGCATCACAGTTTTTCCAGACTTGGGGCTTGAAACAAGTAAGGCTCGTTGCCCCATTCCAACAGGTGCTATAAGGTCAATAATACGGCTGGTTACATTTTCTTCAGCCTTAATATCTCGCTCTAGAAGAAGCCGTCGTGTAGGAAATAGTGGGGTAAGGTTTTCAAATAGGATTTTGTGCTTAGAACTTTCTGGTGAATCACTATTAACCTTGTCTACCTTTACTAACGCAAAATATCGTTCACCATCTTTTGGTGTACGGATTTCGCCGTCTATTGAGTCTCCTGTATGTAAATTAAATCGTCTTATTTGGCTGGGAGAAACATATATATCATCAGGACCAGCTAAATAGGATGTATCAGGTGATCGTAGAAAACCAAAGCCATCTTGAAGAACCTCAAGAGTACCTTCACCAAAAATACTTTCTCCCTTGCGTGCCTCATTCTTCAGCAGGGCAAAAATTAGGTCCTGTTTACGAAGTCGGTTAGCGCCATCGATTTGATTAGTAACGGCCATTTCTACTAGTTCAGTTACGGGAAGATTTTTAAGGTCTGATAAATGCATACGAGGTACTCAGAAAGTAAAGAAAACTTAGGTCTAAAGCGTTAATAAGGCATGTAAAACGCTTGGAAGTGTTGGGTAGTAGTGGTAGGTATTTGGTAGTACAAGAAATTAAAAGCGCATTGGTTATGCTGTGAATCGAGCTTCAGAGATACGCTCTGTAATTATATTATCGGATTTATATATGGCTGTCAATAAATGCAGTTAATTGA
Source organism: uncultured Nitrosomonadaceae bacterium (assembly GCA_905612245.1). Lineage (GTDB taxonomy): Bacteria > Pseudomonadota > Gammaproteobacteria > Burkholderiales > Nitrosomonadaceae > BJGV01. Next base: position 10,539 of record CAJQRL010000064.1, read on the forward strand.
GCTTTAGATAATTGACCAACTTTAGTTGCTTCGATATTGCCATTCTTAAACAGCATTAGTGTCGGTATGCCCCTAATTCCATATTTAGGTGGCGTGGCTTGATTCTCATCGATATTAAGCTTAGCCACTTTTAGACGATCGCCATATTCTTCGGCAATCTCGATTAGTATAGGTGCGATCATCTTACATGGGCCGCACCATGGCGCCCAGTAATCGACTAATACAGGTACGTTTGATTGTAGTACTTCCGTCTCAAATGTTTCATCTGAGACGTTATGAATTTTCTGACTCATGGGAAATTAAAATTTAGTATTTAAAAAGAGTAATCAAGAGTGGTCTAAAGCTAATTATAAAACATGGTATCTAAAAAATGTTAGAAAGGGAAGCACTACTTTTTTATAAGTAATAAAATAATATTCGTGGCTGTAATTATTTTGATTTTTGACAAACCAAACCTATATAATTATTACTAATTTGACTCAATAGCTCAGATTGGCAGTGTAACAATTACAGGTATTGACTATAGATGTGACTTATCAGACTGACTCTGATAGGATTAATATCATTCTAGGAATCTCTATTTCATGGCTCTAGTAGAGAAATAAATATATTTATTTATAGTAAATATATTTAATCTATATGTATCGTGAGGCGGGTTAGGTAATAAATACTTTAGCCGCTTACTTTAAGCTCTGATTTCGACCTAGCATGCCATTTTTTTGTATTCTATTCGATCCTATATTTCATAATTCAAGATTAATTCTTGTTGTTTAAAAAAGGATACGTGAGGGTTTAAAATTTTTGCAAAGTAACCTATGGCCAATCTATATATTAAAGCAGGTTTTAAGGAAGGAAAGTCATACCTAATGGATAGCTATGTTAGCGTTCCTTTTCGAATTACAAATGTTGGACAAGTTAAAGATGATGGTTCCCTATACATGATGCTTGGAAGCACATCTCCTGGTTTATTAGATTCGGATAACCATGAGATAGAAATTAATGTAGAGGAAAATAGTCGATTCCAGTTGCAGACTCAATCTTACCAACGTCTGTATAACATGAAGAAGGGTTCTTCGCAGACAACGAAAGTAAATCTCGCTCCTAATAGTTTCTTTTGCTATGTTCCGCACCCAGTTGTTCCGCAGGAGAGCTCTATATTTAGAAACCGTACTGTTATTAATCTTGATAAAGATTGTGAGTTAATTTTAGGTGAAGTTGTAACTTGTGGCAGAAAAAAATCTGAAAATATTTACCCTAATAAGAAAATTTCGGGTGAGATATTTAAGTTTACATATTTTCAGAATGTGACTGAGATTTATTTTAATGATCTTTTGGTTCTAAAAGACAAAATCATACTTGAACCTAAAGTTCACTCAGTTAATACAGTTATTCAGTTAGAAGAATATACTCATCAAGCTACTTTTATATATATGAACACTAAGAGTTCCCATGGCGCTTGCGAGTTAGTAGAGGAAGTTTTAGAAATTATTAAAAATGAGAAAAACATTTCTTTCGGGATCTCTGAAATGGATACAAATGGTTTTGTGTTGAGGGTATTAGGAAATGGGGGGGAGCAACTATTTAATTGTTTTCAACAGATAAGGGATTTTTTATGGGACAGAAAAGAGGATTCTGTTTCTAGTAATAAGGATAAGGCTTGTGCTTTTTAAAATAGATATCTGGAAATAATATAAACGCTAACTCTTCTCTACTTTTTTCCTGCTTATTAAAAATAATAGTTCGTCAAATTCAAGTCTAAAAAATTACAAAAAATATAGAAGATAAGAAATCTGACGTCAATCTAGTGTCGGCATAATTCTCTACTTTTTTAATTTAAGGTCTATTTATTTCTCCTATACATACACCCGCTCATTCGCTAAGTAACAGATCCATTTATGACTAATGGCTGGCATTTAATGACTTAAGTATCTTTTTTTGTATACCACCAAACCCTCCATTACTCATGATCAGTACATAATCGCCCGGGTGCGCAGCTACGGTGATTGCCTCAATTAATTTCTCAAGGTTATCGCTGCTCACAGCTCTTGAGCCCATGGGTTTTAACGCCTCCTGCACGTCCCATCCCAAATTTGATGTATAACAAAATACTAAATCAGCGGCTTTGAGGCTTTCAGCAAGGCGGTCCTGCCAAGTGCCCATTTTCATGGTATTAGAACGAGGTTCTAATACCGCGATAATTCGCGCATCATTTACTTTATTTCTTAAACCTTCCAGGGTTGTCTGAATCGCTGTAGGGTGATGTGCAAAATCATCGTACACAGTAATTTTATTTGCTACACCGCATAGCTCCATCCGGCGTTTGACATTTTTAAATTTTGTCAGTGCCGTAATCCCTGTTTCAATTGTTACACCGACATGGTGAGCGGCAGCTAGTGCGGCCAGAGCATTCATCCGGTTATGTTCCCCCATCAGCCCCCAATTCAAAGTACCCTGCGATTTCCCCCTAAACGAAATATCGGTACTGTCATTACCTAAAGTCTTAGCTTGCCAACCATCATCGACTCCAATTCTTTCTATTGGCGTCCAACACCCCTTGGCAAGAACTTCTTCTAAATTCTCTTCCCGGCCATTAGTAATTATCAAGCCATTTTCTGGAATTAACCGTACAAAATGATGAAATTGCTGCATTATAGAAGCAAGATCGACGAATATATCGGCATGATCGTACTCCAGATTATTGAGGATTGCTGTTCTGGGTTGCAAATGAACGAATTTGGAGCGCTTGTCAAAGAAAGCAGTATCGTACTCATCAGCCTCAATGACAAAGAAGGAGGAATCACTGCTTAGTCTGGCTGAAACACTAAAATTCTCAGGTATTCCGCCAATAAGAAATCCCGGCTTCATTCCGGCGTACTCCAGTATCCATGCCAACATTGAGCTCGTCGTAGTCTTACCATGGGTGCCCGAAACCGCTAGTACCCATTTATCCTTAAGTACATTCTCTGAGAGCCATTGAGGTGCAGAGATATATTGTAAGTTACGATTTAATATCTCCTCCATTAATGGGTTTCCCCTAGAAACAACGTTACCAATCAAAAATATATCTGGTTTTAGCTCAATCTGACTAGGATCATATCCTTCAATCAATTTAATGCCATGAGACTCAAGTTGGGTACTCATGGGGGGGTAAACACTTGAATCGCATCCTGTAACCTCATGCCCGGCTTGCCGGGCGATGGCTGCTATACCACCCATAAAGGTGCCACAGATGCCAAGAATATGGATATGCATAGTATGATTCTCCAATCAAAAATGTACGCTCAAAAATTCCCGCACTATATCTCCGGCAATAAATTCGTCCTAAATACTAATAATTTAAATCAAAAATAAGTTAAATAAATGGAGTTTTTTGCTTGTCTGTTTTTCATTGCCTTGTGGGTCACATCCTCTCTTGATCAGTCAGGTGTAATGCAAATTCGCAACGAACTTATTGTTTAACTTAGAGTCGCATGCATTTCTACTATTCCTATAGTAAAAGCATGCATGTGGCTTGTCTGCAGTTTTTTGTTACACTTACAACAATTCTCAAATAAATTATGGCCAAGCAAGTTTAATAAATAACTCGCCTTTGCTTCTCCTTTTATGCAAAGTAATCGCATAAAAATTATGTACTGTTGTACATCAATATTGTTAATTCGATACTTGCAAACCTGAAAACAGTGATAAAACCGTAAATATATGTTTTTTCAGGCTAGATATCATAAAAAATGAGACTGAAACTTTACCGTCCTATTTATTGGTCTATTTTTTTGCTTTGTATCTCTTTCAATGTGTCTGCTGATGAACGGTCATCTATGCAGATAATTGACAGTGAGATAGCAACATCAGCAGATGAGGAAAGAAATCTCAAAATAAAATCTATATTAACTCTTACTAAGAGATTACAAAACAGTAATGAATTTGATCATGAATCTATAGGTAAGAAAGAACTACGCAGTAATAAACACATAGCATTTGATGGCCCTCCCCTTAAAATTTTACAAAATCATAGTCAGCTCGAGGTTGAGTCTATAGGTAAAAAAGAGCTTCGGAGTAACAAGCATGCAGCATTATCTAAAAAAAATATTAGGCAATATTTGGCCTTAAATTCTATTAAAAATGAGGCCCAGAAGAGCCAGCCTTCATTTGTTCAGTCCAAACATATACAAAATAAAAAAATTAGGGAGCTTGAATCTATAGCCGAGTCCGGACTACGCAATAGTGAGCAAATTGCATTGATAAAGCCACTATCACGGAAATTAAGAATTAAGGGCAAACCGTGGTCCCTTGCAGAAGCAGATAACAATGAAAGTCCTGTATCTATCCAAGCTGATCTCATACAGGGTCACGATGAGCTAGAAGTTGAAGGTATTGGTAACGCTGAGCTAATTACTGAAAACGAAATTATCACAGCAGATCGAATGACATATTATCAAGATTCCGATGTTATCGAAATTGAAGGAGGTGTCCGTATTGAAAGACCGTTCGACATAGTAGATGGCTCGCGACTTAAGATGAATCTAGAGACCAAAGTAGGTGAGATGGGGAACCCAATTTACCAACTAAAAGATGGCAGTGAAAGGGGAGAGGCTAAAAAGCTTATCATGAAGGGAGATAACCTATATCGGTATGAGCAAGCTCTCTATACTACTTGTCCCGAGGGGAATGAGGACTGGATAGTTGAGGCTGACAATCTGGAGTTGAATGACAACGATAAAACGGGTACTGCTCGTGGTGCATGGCTAAAATTTCTAGGTGTGCCGTTAGGTTATACGCC
>CAJQRL010000065.1 GCA_905612245.1 uncultured Nitrosomonadaceae bacterium
CAGTCTGAGCGCATCATTCATCTGAAAAACTTTCAGAAAATTTTTACTCTGGATACCATAGACTGGGAAATAATTCAGTCTATTCAGGTTGCCCTAATTTCACATCAAGCATTACCCGCTGAACGGATTCTTCTTGAGAGATTAGAAGATTGCTTTCAAGTATATCTTGAATGCGAGCTTCCTGATCGGGTTCGTATCAATGATCTCATGGCGACTCTCACAAAAGGTATGGAGATGGACCTTGAATTATTTCAGGGCAGTTCTGCTGAAAATATAATTTCACTCGAAACACAAGATGACCTTAATCTTTATACTTACTATGTCGCTGGATGCGTGGGGGAATACTGGACGAAACTTATGTGCGCCCATTTGTCTTCATTGAACAAGTGGGATGTAAAGCAAATGAGTAATATCGGCATAAGCTTTGGCAAGGGGCTTCAACTGACTAATATCGTCAAAGATGTGGCTAAGGATCTAAATCGGGGTCGCTGCTACATTCCGACATCCTTACTAAAAACTGCAGGACTTTCTCCAAATGATATCCTACAGCCTGAATCCTGGAAATCTTTTCAGCCCATATTAAATACGCTTATTCAGCAAGCCGCCGAATACCTAGACCAGGGATGGGAATATACGACGGCTATTCCAAGATCCGAGATAAGGCTTCGTCTTGCCTGTATGTGGCCAATTCTCCTTGGTGGATAAACGCTAAAATTGGTACGGAATTCCCCCAACGTGCTAAATCCAAATTGCCAAATAAAAGTTACACGGAGCTGTGTATATAAGGTAATTAGCTTAACGACTATTAGCGGCGGATCAGATCTTGTAGGAACAATTTATTGGAAAAAACTCTACAAACAGTTAGTAATAGTATAGCGCCTGTTCTATGTCATAGATCGGCTGACAGCCGATTATTTATTTAAAACATTGTTATTCTGGTCATTGTCAGCCATGCTTTTACAATCTTTTATACAGGACAAAACGCATACCTCATATCTTCATTCCTACTCCCTATACTCAACGGGTAAAATTTCTCCACTCCACTATAATCACATATACGTTGGATTCGTTTCTTCTTTTACCAAATTTCCGGTTATACCAGTTAGATAATATGTACAAATCAATTGAACCTTTTTAATTTTCCTGAAGTCAAAAAAGTATAATTCCTGATAACACAGGAAGTTTACTAGGGAGAATTTTAATGGAATCACTTATCCGAAAGATTATTTTAGCAACGGATTTCTCAGAATCCTCTGAAGAGGCTAGTTACCATGCAGTATTACTAGCTCAGACTTTCAATGCAGAACTGCAGGCTTTACACGTATTTACCCCAAGACCGATTGGTACCAATTACGCATCAGTACAAAAAGAAAAGCAAGCAAAGGAAGATTTTGTACTAACTCGGGAGCGTGGAGAAAAAATGCTTAATAAGCTAGCTAATTCTTTCCATATAACAGCTAATACAATCTTTGCCGAAGGCCATGCTGGTCCTGAAATAATTCGGATTGCTGCCGAGCAAAATGCTGATTTACTTGTTGTTGGTACACACGGATATACTGGGTGGAACCGACTCGCTCTGGGAAGTGTCTCAGAGTATATTGTCAGACACTCCCCTTGTGCAGTCCTTACCATCAAGCCAACTGAGCACGAGCTATACAAAACTGGTTAATTTTCTGTCGCACTTCGACAGAACACAATTTTATTCCAGTTTGGTTATATCCAAGAGTGTTGAAAAGTTCTTTGTAGAAACGTTCCTTTCAAAAGGCAGCACTCCCAGTAACGGGCAGTTTAATCGCTCCTTTAGAGTATACAGATTCTCATCAAATGAATTCATCTGCGGATCAATCTGATTTGCTACCCAGCCAGCAAGCTTTAGTCCAGAAGCTTGTATAATTTTTGCTGTTATCAATGCATGATTAAGGCAGCCGAGACGCATCCCCACCACTAAAATTACCGGAAGATTAAGGGCATAAGCCATATCTGCAACATCATTGCGATCATTAAGTGGAACCATAATTCCTCCCACCCCTTCAACAACAACTACATCTGAAATTTTCTGCAAATTGCAACATGCCTGGCGAATGATCTCAATATCTATTTCTATACCGGCCTGTTTCGCTGCAAGATGGGGTGAAATTGGTGGAATAAATGCATAGGGATTCACCCATTCCCTAGGAGCAACTACAGAACTTGCTGCAACAATTGCTTTAACATCCGCCCATTCCCCGCCTACACGACCAGTTACGACTGGCTTCATGCCAATGACAGTATTATCACGTGCAGAATAAGCACTTAATAAAGCACAACTTACTATGGTCTTCCCTATACCAGTGTCTGTACCGGTAACAAAATAACTTTGTGGCATAGATTTCTATTTAGTCGATTGTTATAGATCTTTTCTCTGAAATTAAGCACGCGCCACTCTGGCCTTAGGATCAAACTCTATTACTTTTTGACCATCAATACTTTTTTTGGATTCTAATTTCCATGCATGACCATAAACTAACTCAAAAGTGGCTGGCAACTTTCCATCTTTTCGAAAAGCCTCATAGTTGTTTAATACTTTCCCCCATCCGACCTTCCCCGTTAATCCGCGCTTTCTATCCTGTAGAACATTATGTGCGCCCATAGCTTTGAGATCTCGCATCACACTAATTACATCATCATAAGTAAGTGTTATATATTCCATATCCATCACCGGCATAGAAAATCCGTTGTGAACTAAAATATCCCCAATATCATGCATATCGATAAAATGGTTAACATGACTATTATCATCCATACCTAAAAATGCCTGACGTAATTCATGCAAGGTATCTGGACCGAAAGTACTAAACATAAGTAACCCTTCTGGCTGTAATACACGATGCATTTCCGAAAATGTCTGCTCTATATTATTGCACCATTGCAATGATAAATTAGACCAAACCATACCAATGGAAGAGTCTCGTATCGGTAATTGCTCAATGTCACCACATACGTAATTTGTAATATTTTTCTGAGTAGAAAACATCTGCTTCCACCACGAAGGAGCAGCCGGACGCGCCTGATAATGCATTGCTAGAGCAAGATCAAGTGCTATGATTCCAGCATCCGGATAACGATTTGCTAATTTACGGCCCCCGTAACCAGTGCCGCTACCCGCATCTAAAATTGTACGGG
>CAJQRL010000066.1 GCA_905612245.1 uncultured Nitrosomonadaceae bacterium
GGTAAATTTCGGAATCCTGAATTAGCTGTAGAATCTGAAGATCTAAACGCACGCCCTAATTCTACTGCTGCACAAATGACCTCTATTCGTTTCAGCCAATTAATCGAGCTGGGTGGAAAACGTTCTGCCAGAATATATGCTGCTTCGGTAAGTCAGGAACTCGCAGGCAGGAATTATGAATCAAAACGATTAGAACTTATTGCTCGTGTAGCAAATGTATTTATCAAAGTATTGGCTGGACAAGAACGGCTGCGGCTCGCAGAAGAGAGCATAGGGCTTGCAAATAAATTAGTACGCTCCGCTGCTAAGCGGGTTGAAGCGGGTAAATCTCCTCCTATAGAGGAAACCAAAGCAAAAATAGCTTTTTCTACAACCAGCATCGAACTTGAACAAACACGTAGAGAATTAACAGCAGCAAGGAAGCAGCTATCTCTCTTATGGAGAAGCTCTTCTCCTCAGTTCGGAAGAGTCATAGGAAACCTTGAATCACGTATTGAGATACCAAGCTTTGGGGTACTGGAGCAGCGCCTCGAAAAAAATCCTATCGCTCTCCATAGCATAAAAAATATAGAACAACATAGAGCTTTCGTAGAAATTGAAAAATTACGTCGCATACCTGATATTACAGTTGGCGCAGGTGTCAGGCGTTATACAAGGGCTGATGAGACAACCGCAATAGTTAATGTATCCATACCAATTCCATTATTCGATTTTAATCAAGGTAACTTACAAGCAGCAAATCAGCGTGTTGGCAAAGCAATTGATGAACAAGCTGCGACTGAATTAAAGCTGAAATCTGAGCTTGCAAAAGCTTATGGATCTCTGTCTGCTGCACAAAATGAGATCAGCATATTACGCGATTCTGTTTTACCTGGAGCAAAGAGTTCTTTTGATACAGCAAATAAAGGCTATCAGCTAGGGAAATTTAGTTTCTTGGAAATGCTAGATGCACAACGCACTCTGTTTCAGAATCAAATTCTGTATGTTCGTGCGCTCACTAACTATCATTATCTAATTAACGAAATAGAACGCTTAACTGCCTCACCAATTGATCATGTTAAATACCAATCAATCAATATTAATAATAAGGATCATGAAGGATAGATCATGAGTAAAAATCAATCAAATTCAATAATTATTGCCATCCTCATCGGGATTATTTTAGGATGGATAATTCTTAATTGGGGTAAAGATACGTCTCCTACAATTAATGGTGAAGAGATAAAAAAAATAATATCTAGTGACATATTAGAAGGAGAAAAATACTCTTTCCCTAGCAAAGGTCCGAAAGGAGGAAAACTATTTTCGACCAAAAATTTCAGTGTGGAAGTAACAATTTTTGAAGGAGGTATATCACCATATTTTCGACTCTATCTCTATGAAAACAAAAAGCAAATTATGCCTGCCAAAGTTAATATTGAGATTACATTAACAAGACTTGCTGCGCCAGCTCAGATATTTAGATTTGTACCCGAAAAAGATTACCTAGTCAGCAACCAAGTGGTGCATGAACCTCACTCATTCGAAATGGCAATTACCGCCAAACGTAATGGCCAAATATTTTATTGGACCCATGATCAAATTGAGGGACGAATAGAAATGCCAGATACTGCTGCACAGAGACATGGCATCAAAATAATGACAGCTGGCCCTGAAGTAATTAAGCCATCAATTAAATTACCAGGAGAAATTATATTTAATCATCATAATATTGTACAAGTAGTCCCACGAATACCAGGGGTAGTTATTTCCGTTGCTCGTCACGTTGGCCAGCAAGTAAAAAAAGATGAAGTTCTAGCAGTAATTGAGAGCCCAATGTTAGCTGAATTACATAGCCAATATCTAATTGCTCAGAAACGATTCCATCTTGCACAAAAAACATTCAAACGTGAAAAAAAACTATGGGAGGAGAAAATTACCGCTAAGCAAGATTTTCTGACTGCCCAAGAAATGCTGGGTGAAGCTGACACTATATTTAATCTGACTACAGTAAAATTACGTGCACTTGGAGTGGACCCTAAATCAAATTATTCAGGGAAGAATCTAGCCCTTTTCGAAATCCTTGCTCCAATCTCCGGCCTAATTATCTCTAAAGAAATTGCACAGGGTAAGACTCTAAAACAGGATCAAGAAATATTTACAATAGCAGATGTATCAACAGTCTGGACAACTCTTACTGCTTATCCAAAAGATTTAAACATAATTGAAATAGGCCAAAAAGTATTAGTTAATGCAACCGCATTCAATGTTGAAGGTGAAGGAAAGATAACCTATATAAGTGCGCTGATTGGTAAAAGAACACGCACTGCTGCAGTACGCGTTGAGCTTGACAATAGAAATGGGAAATGGCGACCGGGTATGTTTGTAAATGCGAGGATAGAAACTGAAGAAATTCAAGTGCCAGTTACCATATCAATGGATGCTATTCAGACAGTACGGAATGAGCCAGTTGCATTTGGCCGCTACGGAGAATATTTTGAAATGAGACCACTGGAGCTAGGACGGAATGATGAAAAGACTGTAGAAGTAATTAAAGGACTCGCAGCAGGAGAGCAATATGCTGCAGGTAACAGTTTCATTCTAAAAGCAGAGCTTGGTAAAGATGAAACATCTCATGACCACTAAGAAAAATAGCTATTTATATGCCCGCAGAATAGCCTCGATAAACTCACTAAAATAATTATGTTTGATAATATTTTACGTATATCTATACATCAAGGCTGGATAATCCTGATTGGGGTATTCCTGATGGGTATGCTTGGAATCTATAACTACCAGAGACTCCCTATTGATGCAGTACCAGACATTACCAATGTACAGGTACAGATCAATGCTAAGGCGGCCGGTTATTCCCCTATAGAATCTGAGCAAAGAGTTACCTTCCCAATCGAACGAGCTATGTCTGGCCTTCCTAACCTTGAATATACTCGCTCTATTTCACGCTATGGGCTATCTCAGGTCACAGTAATCTTCGAGGATGGCACTGATATATATTTTGCCAGACAATTAGTTAACCAGCGAATTCAAGCAGTCAAAGACACTCTTCCTGCCGGAATAACACCCAAAATGGGTCCAATATCTACTGGTCTTGGTGAGATTTTTATGTATACAGTCCAAGCTGAGAAAGGTGCTAGAAAAAAGGATGGGACACTTTATTCCTCAACTGATTTACGAGAAATCCAAGACTGGATTATCAAACCCCAGCTCCGAACAGTTAAGGGCGTAACAGAGGTAAACGCTATAGGTGGTTTCGTAAAACAATTTCATGTTACACCCTACCCAGAGAAACTAATTTCTTTCGGGCTAACGTTACAAGACGTCGTCATAGCCCTACAACGAAATAATCTTAATGTGGGAGCAGGCTATATTGAAAAAAATGGAGAACAATTACTAGTTCGGGTACCTGGGCAAGTTATAAATCTAGATCAAATTGGTGAAATCATTCTAGGTAGTTACCGTGGAATACCGGTGCACATTAAAAATGTCGCTGATGTTCTGATCGGTAAAGAACTACGCAATGGCGCTGCTACTCAAAATGGAGAGGAAGTAGTACTGGGTACTGTACATATGCTGACTGGAGAAAATAGCCGTACTGTCTCTGAAGCAGTTGCCAAGAAAATAACGGAAATTAATCGCAGCCTACCCATAAACGTAGTTGCGACTACTGCTTATAACCGTGCCACTTTGGTTGATAAAACTATTCAAACTGTTGCGACCAATCTGGCTGAGGGCGCTGTACTGGTAATCGTGGTACTACTCTTATTTCTGGGTAATTTTCGAGCAGCACTCATTGCTGCACTTGTTATTCCACTCTCAATGTTATTTACATTTAGTGGCATGGTTACTAGCCAAGTAAGTGCGAATCTGATGAGTCTGGGTGCCCTTGATTTCGGCATCATTGTAGATGGAGCAATAGTATTTACTGAAAATAGTGTCCGGCGCATCACTAATAAGCAGGCACAGCTAGGACGAGGATTAACACGCAATGAACGCCTTTCGGAAGTATTTGATGCTAATAAGGAAGCCCGCCGTGCCTTAATTTATGGTCAACTCATTATCATGGTTGTTTATTTGCCAATCCTTGTAATGACCGGCGTAGAAGGGAAAATGTTTCACCCCATGGCCATCACAGTCATGATCGCTTTACTAGGAGCAATGATTCTATCTGTAACGTTTGTTCCCGCATCGATCGCACTTTTTCTATCTGGCAAAATGACAGAAAAAGAAAGTACAGCTGTAGTATGGGCAAAGAGATCCTACCTCCCAGTATTAAATGCTGCAATGAAAAATAAGGCACTTACGATTACAGTTGCTGTAATTATTGTGGCGTTATCTGGTTTACTAACAACTCGTATGGGAAGTGAGTTCGCTCCTACTCTAAATGAGGGGGATATTGCGCTCCATGCACTGCGTATTCCTGGTACAAGCCTAACCACATCAGTTGAAATGCAAAGTGCTCTGGAAGAAACCATCAGGGACTTTCCTGAAGTAGACAAAGTTTTTGGGAAGATCGGAACCGCTGAAATTGCAACTGACCCGATGCCACCAAACCTTGCTGATGTTTTTGTTATTTTAAAACCCCAATCGGAATGGAATGGCCAATACCACAGCAAGACAGAACTAGTAGCTGCAATGGAACAAGCTGTACAAAAGATACCGGGCAATAAATATGAATTCACTCAACCAATACAAATGCGTTTTAATGAATTGCTGTCAGGTGTGCGGGCGGATGTTGCAGTAAAAATATTTGGTGACAATCTTGATACTTTGCTTTTATTAGGCGATAAAATTGAAGGCTTAGTTAAAACCATTCCTGGTGCAGCAGATGTAAGAACTGAACAGATCTCAGGATTGACGGTACTTTCTATTAATATAGATCGTGCAAAGATGTCTCGATATGGTTTAAATTCAACGGATGTTCAGGATGCGATTAGCATTGCTGTTGGAGGCAAAACTGCTGGGGTTATCTACGATGGGGATCGTCGTTTCAATCTTCAAGTACGCTTACCTGAATCATTACGTGGCAATATCGAAGAACTCAGACGTTTACCGATCAGGCTACCATCTTCTAGCGCAATTAGTATTGGAAAAGACCCCATGATTAGTTCACCCTCCTACGTCGCCTTAGGCGAGGTGGCTAACCTTGATCTAGTCCAAGGACCTAATCAAATAAGCCGGGAGAATGGAAAACGTAAGGTTGTTGTTACCGCAAATATACGTGGACGAGACCTTGGATCTTTCGTCAATGAAGCTGAAGAACTTATTAGTGAAAGATTAAAATTTCCTTCAGGGTATTGGATAGAATGGGGGGGGCAATTCGAACAACTTATTGCTGCTGCTCATCGTCTCCAGATCGTAATTCCACTGACTTTAGGGCTTATTTTTGTTTTACTTTACGCAATGTTCCGGAACTTTCGGGATGGATTACTTATATTCACCGGGGTTCCATTTGCTCTCACAGGGGGGTTATTTGCACTGTGGTTACGAGACATTCCTCTATCCATCTCAGCTTCAGTCGGATTCATTGCCCTGTCAGGTATAGCGGTATTAAATGGCTTAGTGATGCTCTCATTTATTAGGAACCTGCTAACAGAAGGTTACACTCTGGATGATGCCATTCAAACCGGCGCCATCACAAGACTTCGTCCGATATTAATGACAGCATTAACGACAGCTATTGGATTCGTACCTATGGCATTGGCTACCAGTATAGGGGCAGAAGTTCAACGACCACTGGCTACTGTTGTAATTGGTGGTGTTATATCCTCTACCGTGCTAACACTACTAGTACTACCTGTACTATACCGACTATTTCATAAACAAAATATTAGTAGAGAGTCTTAGCCTTTACAGATTGTAACTATACAATACAAAATATAAAATAAGGTTTCTCGAATCTGGTACATTAACAGGATTAATTTCCAATATATTACGTATATAACCAGCAACCCCACGGAGTCCAATTTATGAAGTCTGCTATTCTTCCTTTACTTGCTATATTGATACTTACTTCTTGCGCTACAGTTAATAGCATGCGCAATCTTAGAGAAGGCATAACAAAAGAGGAAGTTATAACTGCCGCAGGAAATCCAAGTGGATTTCATCGTAATGGAGAATATGAAGCTCTTCAATATACTGATCTT
>CAJQRL010000067.1 GCA_905612245.1 uncultured Nitrosomonadaceae bacterium
TAAGAAAAAACCAGCAGCTAAGAAAGTTGTTGCTAAGAAGAAACCAGCAGCTAAAAAAGCTGTTGCTAAGAAAAAAACAGTAGCTAAAAAAGTAGTTGCTAAGAAAAAATCAGCAGCTAAGAAAGCTGTTGCTAAAAAAGTAGTCGCTAAGAAAGTAGTCGCTAAGAAAGCAGTGGCTAAGAAAAAAACAGCAGTAAAGCCTGCTCCGATAGTACCTGGTTCAGCTACAAGCTGGCCGTTTCCGCTTTCGGGTAAACGCCCCTAAGAAGAAATACCAATATGGCCATTACTGTGAACAAGTCATGCTACATATAGCATGACTTGTTCACAGATCTTATTCCTGGCCTTTCTTGTTAAGTCTTTCCTTTAGAATGTCATTAACCTGGGCAGGGTTTGCTTTTCCTTTGGTTGCCTTCATAACTTGACCAACCAAAGAATTAAACGCTTTTTCTTTCCCTCTACAAAAATCAGCTACCTGCTGAGGATTATCAATAAGAATCATGTCAACAAGTTTTGTAATTTCATCGCTATTTGAGATTTGCTTCAGTCCCTTTGTTTTAATAATTTCATCAGCTGAGGCGTGATTCTCTCCATCCCACATTGTACTAAATACATCTTTAGCAGTTTTACCTGAAATAGTTCCATCGCAAATACGAAGAATTAATTCTGCCAACTGTTTGGGAGAAACTGGTGAAGCTTTAATATTCTTATTATCTTGATTTAAACGTGCCGCAACCTCTCCAATTACCCAATTAGCACAAAGTTTCGCTTCTTTCCTACCAATAATTTCTACTACTTTTTCAAAATAATTAGCTATATCTATATCGGCAGTTAGCATTGATGCATCATATTTTGATAACGCATAAGTTGCCTTGCTATTTGAATCAATTTTCGAATCTATAAACCGCGAGAAACACAAATCTGGAGGCTCTACCATAGATGCTCTGATCTCTTCTATCCAATCAGGAGATATTATTAGTGGCAACAGATCTGGATCGGGAAAATAGCGATAATCATGTGCGTCCTCCTTAGTACGCATGACCTGAGTCTCGCGCTTATCAGAATCAAATAGGACTGTCGCTTGTTTAATCTCACCCCCGGTCTCAAGAGTATATTTTTGAAACTCAACTTCAGCCTCAATAGCTTGTTGTAAAAAACGAAAAGAATTTAGATTTTTAATTTCACGACGAGTACCAAGTTTTTCATCCCCTAATCTACGAATCGACACATTGGCATCACAACGAAATGAACCTTCTTCCATATTTCCATCACTGATACCAAGCCAGCGCACCAAAGTGTGTATAGTTTTAGCGAAAGCCACTGCTTCCGAACTACTACGCATATCTGGCTCTGAAACAATTTCCAATAAAGGTGTGCCGGCACGGTTTAAATCGATACCAGTCATGCCATGAAAATCTTCATGTAATGATTTGCCTGCATCTTCCTCAAGGTGAGCGCGAGTAATATTTATGATCTTCTCATTTTCCTCATTACTTTTCCCTGTCTTTATTTTGATGTGCCCGCCCTCAACAATTGGCAGCTCAAATTGACTAATCTGATATCCTTTTGGCAGGTCCGGATAAAAATAATTCTTACGCGCAAATATTGAGGGAGAATTGATCCTTGCATCTATTGCTAGACCAAATTTAACTGCTAACTCAACAACGCCACGATTTAATACAGGCAACACTCCTGGCAGCGCTAAATCAACTGCACAAGCTTGGGAATTTGGCATGCCCCCAAAAGTTGTTGAGGCACCAGAGAATAATTTTGATTGGGTCAGGAGCTGAGTATGTACCTCAAGACCGACTACGACTTCCCATTGCATATTAATATCTTTATTATTTAGAGTTTTTTATATCCGGCATTTTTGTATGCCAGTCTGTTACCTGCTGAAATTGATTCGCCACGTTTAGTATTTTTGCTTCAGAAAAATAATTTCCAATTATGTGTAATCCGACTGGCCTGCTTTTTTTACCAAATCCTACAGGAATAGACATCCCCGGCAACCCAGCTAAACTGGCTGCAGCAGTATAGGCATCTGATAAATACATCTGCAACGGATCATTATTTTTTTCGCCTAAATCAAATGCAACAGAAGGTGAAGTTGGTCCCATTATTATGTCGCATTGCTTAAATGCTTCAGTGAAATCCTGAGCAATTAGACGTCTTAATTTTTGTGCCTTTATGTAATAAGCATCGTAATATCCATGTGATAACACATATGTCCCAATTAGAATACGCCGCTTCACTTCAGCACCAAAGCCCTGCGTTCTACTTTTCAGATACATATCATCAAGATTAGTATATTCTTCTGAGCGGTGACCATAACGAACCCCATCGAAACGGGAGAGATTACTTGATGCCTCTGCTGGAGCTAGCACGTAATAAACTGGAATCGAGAGTTTAGTATTTGGCAATGACACCTCAACGATTTTTGCGCCGAGCTTACTATATTCTGCAACAGCTGCATCTACTGCACGTGATACATCATCACTTAACCCTTCAGCAAAATATTCTTTTGGCAGGCCAATACGTAGACCTTCTATTGGCCTTTCTAAATCTCTTGTATAGTCTTCATTCTCATGTTGCAGGCTTGTTGAATCACGGGCATCAAAACCTACCATAACATTTAACATTAATGCTAAATCTGCAGCTGATTTTGCTATTGGCCCTCCCTGATCAAGACTTGAAGCAAAAGCAATCATTCCATATCTTGATACCAAGCCATAAGTTGGCTTTATACCAGATACACCACATAATGATGCTGGTTGGCGAATAGACCCTCCTGTGTCAGTACCAGTAGCTGCCGGTGCCATACGTGCTGCTACTGCGCAGGCCGAACCTCCAGAGCTTCCTCCAGGCACTGATAAAATATCCCACGGATTCTTAACTGGCCCATAAAAAGAGGTCTCATTACTAGACCCCATAGCGAACTCATCCATGTTGGTTTTGCCAATATTTACTGTGCCAGCCTTATTGAAAAGCTCAATTACATGAGCGTCATAAGGAGAAACGAAGTTTGATAACATTCTTGACCCACAAGTAGTGAGCCATCCTTTGGCACAAAAAATATCCTTATGGGCAATAGGGATTCCGGTTAGTGGATTTCCTTCTCCTGAAGCAATCATTGCATCAGCAATACGCGCCTGATCAAGACTCAGTTCTTCATTTACTGTAATGAATGCATTATATTCTTTGTTTAAAATTTCAATGTTTCTAAGAAAATCTTTGGTTAGTTCAACGCTCGATACCTTCTTAGTTGAAAGTAATGTAGAAAGCTGATTTAGGCTAGAATTAAACATGGCATATGTAAGGTGGAGAAATTATAAATACTGGGCTTATTCTTAAAATTTCACTCAATAACTTTAGGCACTAGGTATAATTTTGCTTCTGTTTTGGGTGCCTGTGATTGGAATAATTCGTGCTGATCTATCTCTGTTACCTCATCTTTACGTAATCGCTGTTCAACACCTTGAGCATGGGACATAGGAATAACTGTAGACGTATCTACTAGCTCCATTTGTTCAATTAAAGAAAAAATTCCTGTTATTTGATCCAGCGTAGTATGAGCTTCATCATTACTAATTTCAATCCGAGCAAGATTTGCCACACGTTTTACGTCTTCAAGAGTCACCGCCATCAGCTAACACCCCTTACGTTCAAAAACATAATAGAGTATCATAAAGTTACGTTTAAAACCGCCGTTATAGAGTATCTATAGATAATCTTTAAAACGTATTCTTTTTGTGTAATTTTGAACACTATTGCCACCAACGGGTTTTGCTCTCATGACAAACTTTATTGCCAATTTTAAGAATTACTTTTCAAACGATCTCGCAATTGATTTGGGTACTGCCAACACTCTGATTTATGTTCGTGGCCAAGGAGTTGTACTAAATGAACCATCAGTTGTAGCAATACGACAAGATGGTGGCCCTAACGGTAAGAAAGTAATTCAGCAAGTCGGCTTAGCTGCCAAGCAAATGTTGGGGAGGACCCCTGGTAACATAACCGCCATCCGCCCAATGAAGGATGGTGTGATTGCTGATTTCACTGTCACAGAACAGATGCTAAAACACTTTATCAGGAAAGTGAACCCGGCTCGCCTTTTCTCTTTTAACCCACGCATTGTTATATGTGTTCCTTACGGCTCTACTCAGGTGGAGCGTCGCGCTATTCGAGAGGCAGCATATGGCGCAGGGGCAAGTAAAGTAGAATTAATTGAAGAGCCCATGGCTGCAGCTATTGGTGCTAATTTGCCTATTGAAGAGCCTACAGGTTCGATGGTGGTTGATATTGGCGGGGGCACTACGGATGTTGGAGTAATTTCGTTAGGTGGGATCGTGTATTCAAATTCGGTACGAGTAGGTGGTGACAAGTTTGATGAAGCTATTATCAACTATATACGTCGCAACTATGGCATGCTGATTGGCGAAGTTACTGCTGAATTAATTAAGAAAGAAATTGGCTCGGCTTACCCGGGATCGGAAGTGCGTGAAATGGAAGTTAAAGGGCGCAACCTTGCCGAAGGGATTCCTCGCAGCTTTTCTATTTCCAGCAATGAAATTCTAGAGTCTCTAGCTGATCCTTTAAATAGTATTGTCAGTGCCGTAAAATCTGCGCTAGAGCTTACTTTACCAGAGCTTGGTGCAGATATTGCAGAAAATGGAATGGTATTAACTGGCGGCGGGGCATTGCTACATGACATTGATCGGCTCTTAATGGAAGAAACTGGCCTGTCGGTAATCATAGCTGAGGATCCTCTTACTTGTGTGGCGCGAGGCTCAGGTGTTGCATTAGAAAATATGGATCAAGGGGTTAGCATTTTTGCGAGTGATTAATAGCATCCAAGATTGAAGTGTTGGCACCAATGAACTGGATACTAGTTAAAGTCCATGAAGCACCGCGCATGTAATGGAAACAACTCCACAATTTTTTAGACATGGTCCTAGCTCGCTTGTCCGGCTAGCTTTTTTTATTCAGCTATCATTAGTACTGATGGTAGTTGATACTCACTTCAAATATCTCTATGAAGTTCGCCAAGCTATCACTGTAGCACTATACCCAGTACAGAGTTTTGCCTATTTACCAATCACCATTTCCAATTTAGCAGATGATTTTTTTATTGCTCAGAACTTAGCCGATGAAAATGCACGTTTTAAACAACGGCACCTTATTGACTCAGGTAAGCTGCAACAATTTTCAGCCCTGGTGATTGAAAATGAACATCTTCGTAAATTGTTGGAAGCTACCCCAAGAAATAAGAGCAAGACTATTATGGCGGAGATTCGTTCTGTTCCACGAGATCCTTTTAACCTTACAATTATACTCGACAAGGGCCTCCAAAATGGCGTTCAAAATGGCCAAGTTATAGTAGACAATTTAGGAGTGATAGGACAGATTACCCGTACCTATCCATGGTCTTCGGAGGCAACACTGATTAATGACAAAGATTACTCAGTACCAGTTCAGATCTTACGTAATGGTCTACGCTCAGTAGCATCCGGTACGGGAAAATACAAAACACTTGAATTAAACTACATGGCAAACAATGTCGATATTCAGGAAGGGGATCAACTAGTTACTTCAGGTATAGGTGGCGTTTACCCTTCTGGCCTACCAGTAGCTTTGGTATCAAAAATAAAACGTGACGTATCTTCTACTTTTGCTTACATCATCTGCACAACTATTGCCGGTGCCGACCGTAATAAACAAGTTTTGATTCTGTCTCCACAGTTTCGCCCGGAAAGTCTGACGGACTCAGCTGATATCTATCTTGAGGATAAGGAATCAGAAAAAAATGACGCGCACTAATTATTCTAAAGAAGAGATTATTCTTCCTGCAAAAGGTTGGTTCATCATCCTTAGTCTAATAGTAGGGCTATTATTAAACCTGCTACCAATAAATGAATCCCTACTAATCTTACGTCCGGATTTTGTTGCATTGGTCCTGCTATTTTGGGGCACTTACCAACCACAACGAGTCGGCATGAGTGTTGCTTTTTTTATGGGTCTGCTTATGGACGTAGTTAATAGCAGCATGTTTGGACAACATGCTTTAGCATACAGTGTGCTGATTTTCATTGTATTGTTACTCCGTCGACGTATACATGTATTTGGATTGCTGAAACAAGCACCTCAAATTGGATTATTGTTACTCTTTACTCAATCTATAATGCTCTTAACTGAGCTATTAAAAAGAGCTGATTTTCCAGGTTGGCATTATTTTCTTGCCAGTTTTACTGGTATGCTGTTATGGCCTCTGATCTCGCTTCTACTAAAAATTTCCCATAGTCCAAAATATGATCCAAATGCACTATGACCCGTACGATAGAGATTCGCGATCACCTTCGTGAGTTACATCATTTCCAGAACCGGCTTGCTATCAGTGCAGGCTTTGTATTTTTTCTATTCCTGATACTTTTTGCACGCTTCTTTTATTTGCAGGTTTTAGAGAGTGATCGCTATCGCACTCTGGCGGAAGCCAATCGTATATCTATCTCTCCTATAGTTCCTAATAGGGGCCTGATTCTAGATCGTAATGGCCATGTTTTAGCACAAAACTATTCTGCCTATACGCTTGAGTTCGTACCCCGTAAGCTCGCTGATTTTGAGGCCACAATAAATGAGCTCGCCACCATTATTCCCATTGAGGAAATAGATCGCAGACGCTTTAAAAAACTTATGAAAGAAAGTAATAAGTTTGAAAGTTTGCCTATTCGAACCCGCTTATCTGAAGAAGAGGTAGCTCGTTTTGCTGCTAACAGCTATCGTTTCCCGGGTGTAAAGATAAAGGCTCGCTTGTTCCGACAATACCCAAAAGGAAAGAGTGCTTCACATGTAATTGGTTACATAAGCCGTATTAATCATGAAGATCTTGCAAGGTTAGAAGCTAACAAAGATTTAGCAAACTACAAAGGAACCAACCATATTGGAAAAATTGGTGTCGAGCAAAGCTACGAGAAAGAACTGCACGGTATAGCTGGTTTTGAAGAAATAGAGACTGACTCAGCAGGGCGTAAAATACGGGTTTTATCACGTACACCGCCAGTCTCTGGTAATGACCTTACATTGACTCTTGATGCTAAATTACAAGAGATTGCTGAGAGGGCCTTCGGTGACCGACGGGGTGCTCTGGTAGCAATTAATCCTAAAAATGGCGATGTGCTTGCATTTGTCAGTAAACCAGGATTTGACTCAAATCTTTTTGTAAATGGTATCGATTTTAAGAACTGGGGTCGGCTCAATAACTCTATCGACAGGCCGCTCAATAATCGTGCATTACGTGGCGTTTATCCACCAGGCTCTACATTTAAGCCATTTATGGCATTAGCGGGACTAGAGCTTAATTTACGAACACCCGGGTATGAAATCAGTGACCCCGGCTACTTTCGTTTGCCTGGTAGCAAGAGCCGATATCGGGACTGGAAAGTGGGCGGCCATGGCAAAGTGAATATTCATAAATCACTAGTGGTTTCATGTGATACCTATTATTACGAACTTGCTAATGAACTTGGTATAGACAATATCTCTGAATTTATTGGACGATTTGGTTTAGGTAAAAAAACTGGTATTGATATAGAAGGAGAAGCCTCAGGTTTGTTGCCATCACGTGATTGGAAAATGAGGCGTCATAAACAAAGATGGTGGCCGGGTGACACTATTTCCATTGGTATCGGCCAGGGATACAATCTGGTCACACCGCTTCAACTTGCTTTTGCCACCTCAATAATTGCGAACAAGGGAACTGCATTCCGCCCACACCTTGTAAAGCGAATACAGAATAGTAAAACCGGTGAAATATTTGAAAGAGCTCCGCAAATATTGTATCAACTCGATCTCAATCCAGACAATCTTGAGATAGTAAGAAATGCACTTATAGATGTCACTAAACCGGGAGGTACTGCAGCAGGAGCGGGAGCAGGAGCGGGCTATACCTTTGCCGGAAAGACCGGAACATCTCAGGTAATAAGTATTAAGCAGGGAGAAAAATATGATGAAGATGCTATAAATGAGCGGCACCGTGATCATGCTTTGTTCATAGCCTACGCCCCAGCAGAAAACCCAAGTATTGCATTATCAGTATTAGTAGAAAATGGTAGTCATGGTGGCTCTGCTGCCGCTCCGATTGCGAGACAAGTAATGGATTATGTCCTACTTGGTAAAATGCCGGCTCACATGGAAGAAGAATCTGTAGATGGAAACAGAGAAGGTGCACATGACTAGATCTTTTCGTCTATGGCATTACCTCACACGCTATATAGATAGCTTATTATTATTTAGTATCCTTCTAGTAATGGCAGTTGGTCTTGCAACACTTTACAGTGCTACAGGAGGAAATTTAACTCGCGTAACCAACCAGGCAGTCAACATGGTTGCGGCATTAGTCATCATGTGGCTGGTCGCTAACATTCCACTTCAGCACATGATGCGACTTGCTTTACCAATATATGTAGTCGGTCTAATTCTTCTAATTTGTGTGGCGCTATTTGGTGAAATTAACAATGGTGCAAGAAGATGGCTAGATATAGGTGTTACTCGCATTCAACCCTCAGAACTGATGAAAATCGCTGTGCCACTAATGATGGCATGGTATTTTGATAAACACGAAACCACTTTACGAGCCCGAGACTTTATAGTAGCCGCGATGCTTCTATTATTACCGGCAGCACTTATTTTACGCCAGCCAGACTTGGGAACTACCTTACTAATTATCTCCAGCGGTTTCTATGTTCTGTTTCTTGCGGGATTATCATGGCGCATCATGATTGGACTAGTAATTGCCGGAGCAGGCAGCCTGCCATTACTCTGGTCGATGATGCATGACTATCAAAAACAACGTGTTATGACTTTATTTGACCCGGCGCAAGATGCGTTAGGGGCGGGTTATCACACCATCCAATCGTCCATTGCAATAGGTTCCGGTGGAATTATTGGGAAAGGATGGCAGAACGGTACGCAGACCCACTTAGATTTTCTCCCTGAGAAAAGTACTGATTTCATTTTTGCAGTATTCTCTGAGGAATTTGGAATCGTTGGCAATTCGTCGCTGCTAGTACTGTATCTGGTAATAATTGGCCGGGGCATGGTTATCGCTGCCAATGCTTCAACTCAATTTACCCGACTTATTGCAGGGTCAATCACGTTAACTTTTTTCACTTATATATTTGTTAATATAGGAATGGTTGTTGGCATGCTTCCGGTAGTAGGTGTACCGCTTCCACTTATCAGTTATGGTGGCACATCTATGGTGACAATGCTTTTAGGTTTTGGTATTTTGATGAGTATACAAATGCACCCTAAATTAGTAAAAACATAATGAAAAATTATTTTAGGCCTAGTAATGCATTACTCTACTGCTACAACACCCTCTAATTTTAAAAAAATTCCCATGGGACCTTTACTTCTAGTGCAGCAATAAATTACAAATTACAGCATAGAAAATTATATATTTTCCTCCTGTATCAAATTTAACTATAGATTAGTTCAGTACCATTGATAGCAAATTACTCAATCACTTGATAAAATCAATCCTTTTCTTTTAATTAATCAATCACGTCTTCTCATTCAGGATCATTTATGACTTCTACAGCCTTTTCCCCTACTAAAAAAATAAGCACATTCTATCCACCACAACGTACCTTGATGGGCCCCGGTCCCTCAGACACACATCCGCGAGTACTATCTGCCATGGCTCGCCCAACCTTAGGGCATCTTGATCCAGTCTTCACTGACATGATGGAAGAATTAAAAAGCCTGCTTCGGTACGCTTTCCAAACTACCAATCTAATGACCTTTCCCGTATCTGGGCCCGGTTCAGTTGGAATGGAAATGTGTTTCGTTAATATGGTAAGCCCTGGTGACAAGGTGATTGTCTGTCGTAATGGCGTATTTGGATCACGTATGATTGAAAATGTACAGCGCTGTGGTGGTGTAGCAGTCGTAGTGGATGACAACTGGGGAGAGCCCGTTGATCCACAGAAAGTCGAAGATGCGCTGAAACAGAATCCTGATACGAAAATTATTGCTTTCGTTCATGCCGAGACATCTACCGGCGCTCTTTCAGATGCAAAAACACTTTGCGAAATTGCCCAGCGCTATAACTGTATGACCATTGTTGATGCGGTTACTTCTTTAGGTGGCTCCCCGCTACTAGTTGATGAATGGAAAATAGATGCGATCTATTCTGGCAGCCAAAAATGTCTTTCATGTCCGCCAGGCCTATCCCCAGTAAGTTTTTCAGATCGCGTTATAGAGCTTGTTAAGAATCGAAAGACAAAAGTACAAAGTTGGTTTATGGATTTAAATTTAGTGCTTGGCTATTGGGGTGAAACTAGAACCTATCATCACACTGCCCCAACCAATGCGCTCTACTCATTGCATGAGGCTCTGGTTATACTTTACGAAGAAGGACTAGAACATTCTTGGGCTCGTCATCAGCGTAACCATGAGGCATTGAAAGCAGGACTAGAGACCTTTGGCACTAAATACCTAGTTGATGAAGAATACCGCCTACCACAGTTAAATTCTGTATATATACCTGACGGCGTGGATGAAAAGGAAGTGCGTCGCAGACTACTTGCTGAATACAATCTTGAAATTGGCGCAGGACTTGGAGATTTTGCTGGAAAAATCTGGCGATTCGGCTTAATGGGCTACTCAAGCAAAATAGACAACGTTATGCTATGTTTGAATGCCCTAGAAACAGTCTTCTCGGATATGGGCAAGAAGGTTGATATTGGATCAGCGCAGGCTGCGGCACATAAGGTTTATGAAGAGAATGCACTAAATGCCGTGTCAGTAAGAACAAGCTAAATATAGCCTCATTCGCTACCCGATTTGTTGGGTGAGATAATTCATAATTATCTCACCCAACAAGAAGGTGTGACTCTAATAAATTTAAAGTTGAACTTGTACCAAATTTTATTCGGGTTCTACTTCTAATCCCAGCCTGTTCCAAATTTCAGTTGTCAGATCTGCAGAATTCATCGTATAAAAATGTAATCCTGGTGCGCCCGCATCAAGTAATTGGCTACATAGATCAGTTACAACATCTATCCCATATGCGCGGATTGATGCACTATCATCGCCATACCCTTCCATCTTTTTTCTAAGCCAACGCGGAATCTCTGCACCACATGCATCTGAAAATCTAGCTAACTGGGTAAACCTATTGATTGGCATAATACCCGGTACGATAGGAACGTTTATGTTTGCAATCTCACAGGCATCTAAAAATTTAAAATATGCTTCTGCATTGTAAAAATATTGAGTGATAGCAGAATTAGCTCCTGCTTCTATTTTACGCTTGAAATTCAGCAAATCATCCTGAGCAGAATTTGCCTGAGGGTGGCATTCCGGATAAGCCGCTACTTCAATATGAAAAGAATCTCCAAATTCTCTACGAATAAACTCAACTAATTCTGCCGCATAACGAAACTCTCCTGGTTGAGCCATCCCTGAGGGAAGGTCCCCGCGTAATGCAACTAAATAATTGATGCCACCATCCAAATAATTCTGAAGATGAGAGCGAATGTTTTTACTAGTTGAGCCAATACAAGAAAGATGAGGAGCAGCTTCAGCATACCCCTCAGCCTGAATCTCCAGAACCGTTTCAAACGTACGGTCTTGTGTAGAGCCACCAGCACCAAAAGTTACAGAAAAAAACTTTGGATTGAATTGTGCTAATTGTTGGCGTGTATTACGCAATTTCTCCACGCCTTTTGGGGTTTGTGGTGGGAAAAATTCAAAACTAAAAGCACGTATAGGTTTTTTTTTCGATTCCATTTTTGCTATACCCATAAATATGAAAAATATGGAGAAAGCAAGCATCACTAACGTTAGCCTTTCTCCATATTCCTACAACTAGGTATTAATACCGATACATCTCTGGCTTGAATGGCCCATTTTTATCCATATTTAGGTACTTAGCCTGCTCATCGGTTAATTCAGTGAGATTAACTCCTAACTTTTTAATGTGCAAGCGTGCAACTTTCTCATCTAGTTGCTTTGGTAATACGTAAACATTATTTTGGTAATTTTCTCCATTTTTCCATAGCTCTATTTGAGCTAACACCTGATTAGCAAATGAACAGGACATTACAAAAGATGGATGGCCTGTAGCACAACCCAAATTTACCAGACGCCCTTGTGCCAACACGATGATCCGGCGACCTGTTGGAAAAATTACATGATCTACCTGTGGTTTAATATTCTCCCACTGATATTTCTGAACGGAGGAAATATCTATCTCTGAATCGAAGTGACCAATATTACAAATGATGGCCTGATCTTTCATTTTCAGCATGTGATCATGAGCGATAACACGTAAATTACCAGTTGCTGTAACAAAAATATCAGCCTGATCGCAGGCTTGATCCATAGTAACAACACGGTAACCTTCCATCGCCGCCTGAAGAGCGCAAATCGGATCTATCTCAGTAATCCATACGGTAGCCCCGAGTCCTCGCAGGGACTGAGCACAGCCCTTGCCCACGTCCCCAAAACCACACACTAAAGCAATTTTACCTGCAATCATTACATCGGTTGCACGCTTGATTCCGTCCACTAGTGATTCACGGCAACCATATAAATTATCAAATTTTGACTTTGTAACTGAGTCATTCACATTGAAAGCAGGGAACGGAAGCTCCCCGTCTCTCTGCATTTCGTACAATCGATGAACTCCGGTAGTGGTTTCTTCCGTCACTCCGCGAATATTAGCCAATATGTTGGAATACCACCCTGGTTGAACCTCCAGTCGTTTTTTGATTGATGCAAATAAAACCTCCTCTTCTTCATTGCCAGGATTATCAAGAACTGATAGGTCTTTTTCCGCCTTACTTCCAAGAATAATCAGAAGTGTCGCATCACCACCGTCATCAAGAATCATGTTAGGTGCACTCAATTCTCCGTCGCCAGACCAATTGAATATCTCATGAGCATACTCCCAATACTCATCTAATGATTCACCCTTAAATGCAAATACTGGAATACCTTCAGCCGCCATTGCCGCTGCCGCATGATCCTGGGTTGAATAAATATTACATGAAGCCCAGCGTACTTCTGCGCCTAGATCAATTAGTGTCTCTATTAATACAGCGGTCTGGATTGTCATGTGAAGAGAGCCTGCAATGCGAGCTCCCTTTAAGGGCTTTTGCCCCGCGTATTCTTCACGTAGCCCCATCAAGCCAGGCATTTCATTTTCAGCAATAGCGATTTCCTTGCGACCCCACCCTGCAAGAGATATATCAGCAATTTTATATTCGGCAGTTTTAGTACTAATAGATTTAAGCTCAACGTTCATAAAATTTCCTAAGATGAGCGAGCGCAGTTGTTACATTGCCCTTATATACCAAGCCTCGAGGGGTCATACCCACTGCAGCGCTCCTCGGCATAAGGGGAAAATTAATATTTAAACTAGACCTGCTATCTCTCACGACTCTACCGTAATCTTAATACCGGCATCGTCACTAAGTTGTGCAGCTTTATCAGTTGCCTCCCAAGTAAATTCTGGCTCATCTCGCCCGAAATGACCGTAAGCAGCAGTTTTAAGGTAAATTGGCCGCAATAAATTAAGCGAGTGAATGATCGCACGTGGCCGCAAATCAAAATTCCGCTCAATTAATTTTGCAATCTTATCGTCAGACATCTTACCGGTGCCAAAAGTTTCAACCATCAAGGAAACCGGACGCGCTACACCAATCGCATATGCTATCTGTACTTCACACCTGCTTGCAATTCCAGCTGCAACAATATTCTTGGCCACATAACGCCCAGCATATGCTGCTGATCGGTCTACCTTGGAAGGATCCTTACCAGAAAAAGCACCTCCACCGTGGTGTGCTGAACCGCCATAAGTATCTACAATAATTTTACGTCCAGTTAGCCCACAGTCCCCCATTGGTCCACCAACTACAAACCGTCCGGTAGGATTAACTAGGTAGCGGATATTGCTATCCAACATTTCTTTTGGAAGAACCGGTTTAATAATCTCCTCAACTACAGCTTCAGTTAAATCTGCGTGTGAAATTTCAGGATTATGCTGTGTAGAAATTACAACAGTTTCAATCCTTTGTGGATTTCCGTTTTTGTAATTAACTGATACCTGAGATTTAGCATCTGGCCGCAACCACGTCATACGTCCGCTTTTTCTCATCTCTGCCTGTCTTTCCACCAACCTATGCGCATAATGAATCGGCATTGGCATTAATTGAGGCGTTTCATTACATGCATAACCAAACATCAATCCCTGATCACCCGCGCCCTGATCTAATTCATCTTCTTTGGTACGATCAACTCCTTGAGCAATGTCTCGCGACTGTTTATTAAATGCGGTTAATACGGAACAAGTACTAGCATCAAAACCAATATCTGAACTGGTGTAGCCAATGCGTTTAAGAGTTTCGCGGGCAATTACGTTGTAATCTACTGAAGCATTAGTAGTAATCTCCCCTGACATAACTATTAGTCCAGTACTACATAACGTTTCGCAAGCTACCCGTGCGTCACTGTCATGGGTTAAAATTGCATCTAAGACCGCATCAGAAACCTGATCTGACACTTTGTCTGGATGACCTTCAGAGACAGATTCTGAGGTAAATAAATATTCGCTCATATTATTTTTCTCATATTGGATTTTAGTTAGTTATAATCTGTTATCTACCCTACATTGTAACAGATTAGGTATGCTTACTGTATACTGGAAAATGGCAAAATGTTGCGCCAAATTATAATGATAACTATTCTCATTAGAGCATCATTTGCTTTCTAATACAAACCTTAATTGCAAGATGTTAGCTAATACTTTCTCTAAAAATATTTAGCTTAAATAATGAAATATAAATTTACTAAAATGCATGGTCTAGGTAATGATTTTGTCTTGATTGATTGTGTGAATCAATCTGTAAGATTAAATCCGGAGCAATTGCGTTACCTTGCGGATCGTCGTCTTGGAATAGGCTGTGATCAGATTTTGTTAGTAGAGAAGACTGAAAGTAATGCTGATTTCCGGTACCGTATTTTTAATTCTGATGGCAGTGAAGTAGAACAATGCGGTAATGGTGCGCGTTGTTTAGTACGCTATGTTTACGACAAAGGAATGACTCAAAAAAAAGAAATTAGTTTGGAAACACTTGGCGGGATCATTTTTCCTAAATTAGAAATTAATGGTGAAGTGACTGTGAATATGGGCATCCCCAAATTCGAGCCAAAAGAGATTCCCTTTGTCGCCGATAAACGTATGCCCACATATCTGTTAGATATCGATGAGAAACAAATAGAGTTTAGTATTCTTTCAATGGGGAACCCACACGCAGTACAAATTGTTGAAGATATAAATCATTCACCAATATTAACTGAGGGCAGCTTAATAGAAAGCCACTCACGCTTCCCTAAATATGTAAACGCTGGGTACATGCAGATAGTAAACCGTGAGCATATTAATCTAAGAGTCCATGAACGAGGCGCTGGTGAAACCCTCTCTTGTGGCACCGGTGCATGTGCTGCTGTAGTAGCAGGAGTTACTCGAGGACTATTAGATTCAACCGTTACGGTAAGTACTATTGGGGGTAATTTAAGTATTTGTTGGAAAGGGGGCAATAACCCCGTCTGGATGACAGGACCCGCTATTTCTGTATTTGACGGAGAAATTGAACTATAAATTGAACTAAGGAGAAA
This sequence comes from uncultured Nitrosomonadaceae bacterium, assembly GCA_905612245.1. Taxonomy (GTDB): domain Bacteria; phylum Pseudomonadota; class Gammaproteobacteria; order Burkholderiales; family Nitrosomonadaceae; genus BJGV01. Next base: position 15,682 of record CAJQRL010000067.1, read on the forward strand.
ATATGAAGTTAGGTTCAGAAGAAGTGGCTCAATATCTTAAGCTACACCCACAGTTCTTTGATGAATATGCTGACATGTTATCTGATATTTATGTTCCACATCCTCATGGCGGCAGGGCTATCCCTATCAGCCAACGACAAATTGTCACTTTACGAGATAACAACCAAATTCTGCAGGATAAATTACGTGAATTGGTCAAATTTGGTGAAGAAAATGATGTTATAGGCGAAAAAATACATCATTTGTCTATCATGCTTCTTACCTTCCCCCATTTAAATGATTTACTGAATGATCTTAATTCAATTTTGCAGGATAACTTTTCAATACCTCATGTGGAACTCCGGTTATGGGGTACAGACTTTGACAGTCTAGAAATTTCTAAATTCATTAGCACCAATACAGAAATTCATACAATGACTAACAGTTTACTTCATCCATACTGTGGGCCTCAGTTGATCGATGAAATTAAGCATTGGTTTGGTGAAAGCGCTAGCAATTTGTGCTCTTTTTCGATGATCCCCCTGAAAACCAAACAAACCTTTGGCCTCTTAGTCCTAGCAAGTGAAGAGCCCCAACGTTTCTACCCCGAAATGGGAACACTCTATTTGCAACGAATAGGGGAGCTTATAAGCACTTCTATTTCACGATATAGTCCAGCCGAATGTAATAAATAAAGATAAATATGATATCTGGTAATAATCAAACTTCACTGGTCGACGCCTATATCTTTCATCTTACAAATGAACGGCGATTATCGCCTCTAACTTGTGCAAGTTATACGCGTGACATGGCGGCTCTATTAAAGCTCGCTGCAGAAACCCCCCTTTATCAACTAAAAATCCATCACATTCGCCGCTTTGTAGCTCAGCTTCATAGCAAAGGACTCTCTGGGAGAAGTCTGGCGAGAATGCTATCAGCATGGCGCGGCCTCTATAATTACCTCGCACGAGACCATGGTTACACTCATAATCCTTGTGCAGGTTTACGCGCACCAAAATCTACAAAATCTCTACCCCATGTTCTATCACCTGACGAAGCTGCGAAACTCCTGGAATTTAAAGCCAATAATTTAATCACATCACGAGATAAAGCGATGTTTGAATTGTTCTATTCTTCAGGCCTACGCTTAACCGAACTCATTAACCTTACACCTGAGGACTTAGATTTTAACGAAAGTACCGTACGCATTCATGGAAAGGGCGATAAAACTCGTATCGTTCCAGTTGGTAGTCAAGCTGCTTTGGCACTTAGAGAATGGATGAAAAAACGCGAAGGATTACTCAAGCCCGGGGAGAATGCTCTTTTTCTCTCGCGAAGTGGCAAATGCATCAGTTCACGGTCAGTTAGTCAGCGCCTGAAAATGAGAGCATTACAACAAGGTATCAGCCTGAATGTCCACCCCCATGTACTGAGACATTCTTTTGCCTCTCATTTGCTACAATCTAGTGCGGATTTACGTGCTGTACAAGAAATGCTAGGGCACGCAAATATCAGTACTACACAAATTTATACCCATCTTGATTTCCAACATTTAGCTAAGGTCTATGATGCCACTCATCCAAGAGCAAAGAAGAAGGGCTAAAGCCGGCAGAAATACTTTTCTCAGTAAATTGGCGCTATAATTCAATGTTTACTCAAGCTCAATCCCATTCAACGGATCAATTTCATGACAACCATACTCTCAGCACGACGAGGCTCACAAGTTGCGCTTGGCGGTGACGGCCAGGTAACGCTGGGCGCAGTAGTAGCCAAGGCAAGTGCCCGCAAAATTCGCAGACTCTATCATGAAAAAATTCTTGCAGGATTTGCTGGTGGCACTGCTGATGCCTTTACATTATTCGAACGCTTTGAAGGTAAACTAGAAAAACACCACGGTCACCTTATGCGCTCTGCAGTAGAACTGGCAAAAGACTGGCGTACCGATCGTGTTTTGCGTCGCTTAGAAGCGATGCTTATTGTGGCCGACAAAGAAACTACTCTCATCATTACCGGAGCAGGTGATGTAATTGAACCTGAACTAGGACTCGCTGCGATTGGCAGCGGGGGAACCTATGCACATTCAGCTGCTCGCGCACTTCTAGAGAATACAGATCTAGAAGCTCTTGAAATTGTCAAGAGATCACTTTCTATTGCTGGAGATCTATGTGTTTATACTAATCAAAACCATAGTATTGAAATCTTAGAATAATCTAGAACCAGATACAGATTACCTATAAAAACTTAAAGGAAATTTTTCTTATTAAACAAATAGTAAAGAAATCCAGTGCTGACAAGTCTATTTTAGGTTTCCGATGAATCATCGCCTGTTTTCATATATCTATTACATTTTTTAACAAATACTAGAAGCTATGTCCCAAATGTCTCCGCAGGAAATCGTAAAAGAACTCGATAAACATATTATTGGTCAAGATTCTGCTAAAAGGGCTGTTGCTATCGCGCTTAGAAATCGTTGGCGTAGGCAGCAGGTAGCAGACCCTCTACGACAAGAAATTACCCCTAAGAATATTTTGATGATAGGTCCTACTGGCGTTGGTAAAACTGAAATAGCGCGCCGATTAGCCAGGCTAGCAAATGCTCCATTTATTAAAGTTGAGGCGACCAAGTTTACTGAGGTAGGTTATGTTGGGCGTGATGTTGATTCCATCATTCGGGATTTAGCAGAATCTGCTATCAAACAGTTACGAGAACAGGAAGCTCACACTATACGCCCAAGAGCTGAAGACCATGCAGAAGAAAGAATTCTTGACGTCCTGTTGCCACCTGCACGGGACCTGAGCTCACAAACAGAAAACGAAGAAAATGATAGCGCTACCCGTCAAAAATTTAGAAAAAAATTACGTGAGGGTGAGCTCAATGAAAAGGAAATTGAAATAGATATTTCAGCTACACAAACACAGGCGGAAATCTTTGCCCCGCCTGGAATGGAAGACCTTACCTCACAAATCCAGGGTATGTTTCAAAATTTGGGTGGAGAGAAAAAGAAAACACGCAAACTGAGAATCCAAGAAGCAAAGAAACTTATTACAGAAGAAGAAATTTCAAAATTAATAAATGATGAAGAATTAAAATTAAGAGCAATACAGACAGTTGAGCAAAATGGAATTGTGTTTCTAGATGAAGTTGACAAAATTACCAGTCGCTCTGAAACGTCAGGAAGTGATATTTCCCGTCAGGGCGTACAGCGAGATCTATTGCCACTAGTTGAAGGAACTACTATTTCTACCAAATATGGCATGATCAAAACTGACCATATATTATTTATAGCCAGCGGGGCTTTCCATCTTTCCAAACCCTCTGACCTCATACCTGAATTACAGGGACGGTTTCCAATACGTGTCGAACTGGCTAGCCTTAATACTTCTGATTTTGTACAAATACTTACTAATACCGATGCTTGTCTGACGCGTCAATATGAAGCGCTTATGCAGACCGAGGAAATTAAATTAGAATTTCTTCCGGAAGCAATTCAGCGTTTAGCTGAAATCGCTTTCGAAGTTAATGAAAAAACTGAAAATATTGGAGCAAGAAGACTTTATACTGTCATGGAAAAACTTTTGGAAGAGATTTCCTTTGATGCTTCAAAGTACAGCGGGACCACTGTCTCTATAGATTCTTCTTATGTAGATCAAAAACTCAAAGAGTTGTCTCAGAGAGAAGATTTGGCTCGGTATGTACTTTAAAGTAACTATGTACCAACCATCTACATTAATACTATGATAATTTTCTGGCTACGTCCAAGACTATTGATGCGTCCATGACCCTACCAAACTACACCAGCTTTAAGTCTCATTTTGAAGACCTTCTGCGTCACGCGTTGCGCACACTATCAGCCGCAGACCTAGATATTAATATCGAATTTTCCCGTCCAAAACAAATTGATCACGGGGACTACTCCTGTAATCTGGCAATGCAATTGGCAAAACCAATGCGTAAAAACCCACGTGATATTGCTACGCTATTAATCAATGCGATGCCTGCCTCACCCCATCTTGAGAAGATTGAAATTGCGGGAGCTGGGTTTATTAATCTATTTCTAAAGACGACTTCTAAACAACAATTCCCACGCATTGTGCTGGAAAGTGGTAAAGAATTTGGCTATGGGACCTTTGGTTCTGATAAAAAGATTCAGGTGGAATTCGTTTCAGCAAATCCTACTGGTCCATTACATGTTGGGCATGGACGTGGCGCAGCATTTGGCGCAAGTCTTGCTAACATACTTGCTGCAGCAGGCTTCTCAGTATCACGCGAGTACTACGTTAATGATGCAGGAAGGCAAATGGATATCCTGGCGACTTCTGTTTGGTTGCGTTACCTTGAATTGAATGGCAGAAACGTACTCTTTCCAAGTAATGGCTATCAGGGAGAATACGTTCGTGACATGGCAGAATCAATATACAAGGCACATGGGTCCAACTATGTGCCGCAGCATGAGATGCTTACATCGGCCGTTTCTAGCGAAAAAATAAAAGAAGAAGGTGCCGCTGAAATACTACTTGATCAATTAATATCAGAAGCTAAAAATAGCCTTGGGCAGGACTACGCATATATTCACAATTTCGTATTAACTGAGCAGTTGAGTGACTGCCGTAATGATCTAATGGAATTCGGAGTAGTTTTTGATACGTGGTTCTCAGAACAGTCTCTATTTGAAAATAATGCAGTATCTAAAGTTATTGCCTCACTTAAACAAAATGATTTCTTATATCCGAAAGATGGTGCTATCTGGTTTCGCTCAACTGATTTTGGTGATGAGAAAGATCGGGTTGTACAACGGGAGAATGGGAAATTCACGTATTTTGCTTCTGATATTGCCTATCACCTCAATAAATTTCAGCGCGGCTTTGAGCGAATAATTAATGTGTGGGGTGCCGATCATCATGGCTATATTCCACGTATGAAAGGGGCAATGCAAGCGTTAACACTTGACCCAACGAAACTTGAAATAGCATTGGTCCAATTTGCAGTACTTTACCGTGATGGCGTTAAGGCACCTATGTCTACCCGCTCCGGAGAATTTGTAACTTTACGGGAATTACGTAAGGAAGTAGGTAATGATGCCGCGCGATTCTTTTATCTGTTACGTAAAAGTGATCAACACCTAGACTTTGATCTGGATCTTGCGAAATCACAAAATAATGATAATCCAGTATATTATGTACAATATGCCCATGCACGAGTGTGTAGTGTTATGGAACAGTGGGGTGAGAACCCTTCACTTCTGACCACGGCGGATACAAGTCAGCTCTCTAGTGCTGCAGAATTATCACTGCTACAGAAGCTGATCGATTACCCTGAAATAGTGGCGGTATCAGCAAGAGACCTTTCTCCTCATCTGGTTGCATTCTATCTTAGGGAGCTAGCAGCTGAGTTCCACAGTTATTATAATTCTTCACGATTTCTTGTGCCGGAAATACCGATTCGGCTTGCCCGGCTGGCACTAATTTCTTCAATACGGCAAGTACTTGTTAATGGACTAACTCTGCTAGGTGTGAGTGCGCCTGATAAAATGTAAGCATATAAATCTGCAAAAAATTTATGAGTAGAGACTACAAATCCCCATCAAAATCTAATTCTGGAAAAAAAGGCTCCAATCTTTTTTTAGGATTATTCTTAGGCTATGTACTCGGTCTTGTTAGCGCTATTGGTGTATGGATGTATATTCACCAGGCACCCAGTCCGTTCATTCAAAATGAGAAGCCCGAAGTTAGCACAAAAATAAAACCTTCTAAGAATGGAGATATAGCCTTAAAAGAAATGCTAATACTAGATAATAGTCAGAGCCAAACTAAAGATCCAAATGAAAAAACACGATTTGAATTTTACGAAATGCTTCCCGGCAATGAAGAGCCAGTCACTGAAATAGAGTTACAGAAAGCTGCAGAACAACCGCTCCTTAAAGATAAATATTACCTTCAGGTAGGATCCTTCAAGGAAACAGAGGATGCAGAAAATCTTAAGGCAAAAATTGCCATGCTTGGCATGGAAGCATACGTTCAATCAGCTGATTTATCTGAAAAAGGCATGTGGCACAGGGTTCGAGTGGGCCCCTTTACAAAAATCGATACCATCAAAAAGACGCGATCATCTCTACTGCAAAGTGGTATTAAAGCAAATCTTATTAAAGTACATGCAAAAACCCAGTAAACTATTCTATCCTGAAAAATTAGCAGGATAAGGATTACAGAATTTCTCCAGAGGTAAAAATGAACCCTACTATAAAATTCTTTACGGTCCTATCTTTGTTTTTTGGCCTTGGATTTACTGTTATCTCAGGTGCTCACGCTGAGCTTGTTAAAGGTCAAGACTACGCTTTACTACTCAACCCCCAACCTACTACGAGTGGCGATAAGATTGAAGTTCTTGAATTCTTTTGGTATGGCTGCCCAAGTTGCTACAAACTACATCCTCAGATCAAAATCTGGCAGAAAAAAATGCCTAAGGATGTAAGCCTAAAATATATCCCAACAATTTTTCGTAAAAATTGGACCCCTGGAACAAAAACATTTTATACATTAGAAATCCTAGGTGACAAAAATAACTTACACGATAAAATTTACGATGCTATCCATATAGAAAAAATTGATTTATCTAATGAAGATATATTATTTAATTGGATTGAAAAACAAGGGGTAGATCGAAAGAAGTTTATAAGTATTTACAACTCTTTTTCCATTGTAAATAAATCATCTCAATCTTCGCAGATGTCTAGGAAATATGGTCTAAAGGGTGTTCCTTCTTTAGTTGTAGACGGAAAATACCTCATTAGTGGGAGAATGGGTGGTACACCACAGGAAACTATCAAGACATTAGATCAGTTAATCAATAAGGTGCGAAAAGAAAGAACAAAAAAATAGTTGATAATTAATTCCCCTTACTAATAGCAGAGCTTATTTCCATGCCCTTAAAAATTATAATAACTGGAGCCTCTAGTGGATTAGGGAAGGCATTAGCTAAGCACTATGCATCACTAGGTTCGACTCTTGGGCTGATAGCGAGAAACAAAACCTCTTTAGAATCTCTGGTTAATGAACTACCTGACACTACTTCTATCTTTTATGATATTGACGTTCGTGATACAGAGTCTATGCAATCTGCTGCAAGTGATTTCATACAACGCTACGGATGCCCTGACATTGTAATCGCCAATGCTGGGATTAGTCAGGGTACTCTCACAGAGTATGCCGAAGACAGTAAAGTTTTTGAGTCTATCTTAGCAACTAATGTCACTGGTATAGTAAACACCTTTCAACCATTTATTACTGTCATGCGAACGCAGGGTAAAGGTAACTTAGTTGGGATCTCAAGTGTGGCAAGCTATCGTGGGCTTCCAGGAGCGAGCGCTTACTCTTCATCTAAAGCTGCTGCAAATTCATACCTTGAAAGTCTACGCGTAGAAATGTATGGAAGTGGCGTTTCCGTAATAACAATTTGTCCCGGTTACATTGTTACGCCAATGACAGCCAATAATCCATTTCAGATGCCTTTTATTATGACAGCACAAACTGCTGCTAAAAAGATTGTGCATATTATCAATCACAAAAAGGCATTCTCTGTTATTCCCTGGCAGATGGGAATTGTTGCGCGCATTTTGAAGTTACTTCCTAATTTTGTTTACGATCGATTATTTAGTATTATGCCTCGCAAACCTAGAGGATAGATAAACTTTTTCCAACTAACCCTTTGAGATAAAAATGGCACTTAAAGAAAAAGGACTTTTTGGAGCGGGTTGTTTCTGGTCCGTAGAAGCTTCATTCCGTAAGATTCCGGGTGTCAGTGAAGCGATATGTGGTTATTCTGGCGGCCATACTAATGGCCCTACATATAATGATATATGCACAGGTAAGACCGGTCATGCTGAAGTTGTTCAGGTAGAGTATGATCCCTCGCGAATCACTTATGATGAACTTCTGAATGCATTCTGGAGTTGTCATAACCCAACCACCCTCAATCAACAAGGCCTGGATATAGGATCACAATACCGTTCAGTAATATTTTATTTTACGGAGAAGCAGAAGATTATAGCGCGCTCTTCTAAGATAAAGTTACAGCCAGAAAGATACGAACCTATCGTAACGGAAATACTACCTGCTACGGAGTTTTATCGTGCGGAAGAATATCATCAGAAATACTTTGAGAAAAACAATCTCACAAATAATCATGACGCTAATAGCTATTAGAAACTAAGCCCATTCATTTAAAATAAAAAATCAGGTTGAATTATTTTCTATTTCAGCGACACGCGCCTCTCGAATTTTTGTATTAATTGAGTTTGACAAACAGGCAGGATCAGAAATAGTACTTGCAAGACTAGCTGCTATTGCACCGCAATCAATTTTATTGGATGCATTGAATGCTTCGCGTAACCATGTCGCCTGTGGATAAAGTTTATCAACGTAACCAGACCGCCCATGAAAGTCGCATTCGCAAGCGTGAATAAATTCACCGAAACGTTCCGGCTTACGATATGCATCTACTGCTAACAACATATCTACTATAGCTGTTGGATTTAACTCTGCTATACGATGCACATTACTATGAAAACGTGCCACCAGTAACGAAAGATCACGACTTTTTTTAGGAGCTCTGATACGTTCGCACAGGCTTTTAACTAATTTCACACTGTTTTTTTCATGTCCAGTATGACTTGGCCATAAACTCTTTGGTGTAACTCCTTTTCCAAGATCGTGAGTTAAAGCAGCGAAACGTATTGGCAGAGAATAATTTTTTGACGCAGCATAGTCAATAACTTGCATTATATGCTCGCCCGTATCAATTTCTGGGTGCCATTTTTCTGGTTGAGGGACCCCGAATAATATATCTATCTCTGGCAAAATTCGTGCCAACGCACCACAGTCTCGTAATACAGAGAATAGGCGAGAAGGTTTATTCTCCATCAGTCCTCGAGAAACCTCCTGCCACACTCTTTCTGGCACCAAAGAATCAACCTCACCATTTCTCACCATTTCACTCATCAATACAAGAGTCTCTGGTGCAACACGAAAATCAAATCTCGCAGAAAAGCGTGCTGTCCGTAATACACGAACTGGGTCCTCAGAGAACGCGGGGGACACATGTCGCAACAAGCCCGCTTTAAGATCTCCTATGCCATTGAACGGATCAATAATTTTTCCATGTCTATCTTTTGCAATTGCATTTATGGTGAGATCTCTTCTCGCCAAATCTTCCTCTAGCGTAACTTTAGGAGACGCATAAACTTCAAAACCTCTATACCCGAGTGCAATTTTGCGTTCCGTTCTTGCCAACGCATATTCATCATGACTTTTCGGGTGAAGATAAACTGGGAAATCTTTGCCTACTGAACGATAGCCAAGTTTCTCCATCTCCTCTGGAGTTGACCCGACAACAACATAGTCATGATCTTTAGCAGGAAGCTGCAACAGCTCATCACGTACTGAGCCTCCAACCAAATAAGTTTCCAATGAGGAATTAATTTTATCGCCCCGCTCTGTCACGAAAACCAGTGTACCGCCCACGTGGCGTATTATGTGCCAAGTATAGAGGCGCCACTTCTTCCAGCTCTGTAGGGCATATCTCAAATATTTTTATCAAATCACTCTCATCATTACAGTCACATATACTGTCCGTCTTCATTGAAAGATAATTATCACGCGTCATAAGCTTACCTGGTAGGAACTCCAAACACATCGCTTGTAAATAGGATAGCCGGTCACCCAATTCTATAATACTAAGTTTATTTCTAGTTACCGTAGACACATACTCTACTAGTTGTCTTAGAGAGTAAATTTTTGGTCCGCATAGATTGTAGCTTTGACCGAAAGTGGCGGAGGTAGAAAGGCTTGCTACAAATACTTCTGCCACGTCTTCTACAAATACTGGTTGAAATTTTGCATTAGGTGATCCTAGTGGAAATACTGGTAACCTCTTCACCAGATTAGCAAACAAATTGAGGAAAGAATCTCCTGGGCCAAAAATTACAGATGGCCTAAAAATAGTCGTTTCCAAATTTGACTCTATTACGACTTTTTCACCTTCACCCTTAGAGCGCAGATAGGCACTTGTACCGTTAGTACTAGCATGTAAAGCACTCATATGTAATAAACGAGATACCCCATTTTGCTCACATGCCGCCACAATTTTTTTGGGTAACTCAATATGTGTAGAGATAAAATCTCCATCCAAAATACCAACTAAATTAATAACCGCATCTACCCCAACTAACGATTGACCAAGCTCCCTGGGATCATGAATATTAGTTTCTATCACATCGACAGTTGGCAATACCAAAAGTGATTTAGCATATTCACGGCGACGAGTTAGAATACGCACCTTAATTTCTCGTGAAGCTAGCAGATGTGCAATATGCTGCCCTACAAACCCACTTCCACCAATAATACAGACATTTTTAATTTTCATTGCGATCGTTTTTTCTCATGTTTAAGTTATTTTATTTATTTGATCTGGGCTCAATTATACTCAGACGATCCTTCAAGGTCCGTGCCTTATGTCCAAAAATGCTGGCATAGTACATGGAGTTACTCATGACCTTTTTTACATAATTACGTGTTTCTTTGAAAGGAATCGTTTCGGCATAAATTGCACCTTCCAATAATTCTTCACCTCGCCACTTCTTTGCGCGGCTAGGTCCGGCATTGTAAGCAGCTGACGCTAATAATGACTTATTATCAAATAAAGTTAACACGTACTCAAGGTAATATGTCCCCAACATTAGATTAGTTTCCACCTGAGAGACAAGTTTTTTGCGATAATTACGCACGCCTGATTTCTTTGCTATCCATTTAGCAGTAGCCGGCATTAACTGCATCAATCCGATTGCTCCAGCCCCAGATCTGGCTTTTGCAATGAAGCGACTTTCCTGCCGAATTAAGCCATAAACGAGGGCCTCATCAAGATTTTTTTGTTTTAATGCCTTTTTCATCGCACCACGATGAGGGGCAAGATAGCGCAGGCTAAAATTATGAAGCTTTATGGTTTTATTAGCCGTATTAATGGCTATATCGTAGAAATTATTACGGCGTGCAGTTTCAGCTACGGCCAATAAATGCTTATCATCAAACCCACGTA
>CAJQRL010000068.1 GCA_905612245.1 uncultured Nitrosomonadaceae bacterium
CTTCTAGATAAAGATATTTGTGCGGCTTACGAGGGCGATCCTGCTGCACAAAACGCGGATGAAGTGCTCGTATGCTACCCTGGCGTTGCTGCCATTATGTACTACCGGCTTGCCCATGAATTACATTCCTTAGGCACTCCGTTAATTGCCCGCATGATTTCTGAAATCGCTCATTCGACTACAGGTATTGAAATCCATCCGGGTGCAAAAATTGGAGCCAGTTTTTTTATAGATCATGGCACAGGTGTAGTTATCGGCGAAACAACCGTTATAGGTAGAAATGTGCGGTTATATCAAGCCGTAACTTTAGGTGCAAAAAGATTTCCAGTAGATGAGAATGGTGCTCTGGTAAAAAATATATTACGCCATCCCATTGTTGAGGATGATGTGGTTATTTATGCAAATGCGACTATTCTGGGTCGTATTACGATTGGGAAAGGCTCAATTATTGGCGGGAACGTTTGGCTAACATACAGTGTCCCTCCTAACAGCAGTATATCTCAGGCACAGATGCGAAATAAATCATTCGATAATGATATGGAGACTTAATATCTCCAATAATTCAAGAAATGATAGATTCGATAGCTACCGCCCCCGTCAAGGTAACTGCAACTAGCCATGGCTGAATGCTATCCGAGGTTTAAAATATGAGCTTTGCTGCAATAAAAATAATTCATATTATAAGTATAATATTAAGTTACATCCTATTTAGCTTGCGTGGAATATGGATGATACAGGGCTCACCTCTACTGAGGCTACGATGGGTAAAAATCCTTCCTCATGTAATTGATACCATTCTGTTGGCAAGCGCTATTACATTAGTAGCCATGATCCAGCAATACCCGGGATTCAATATATGGATTAGTACAAAGATTGGAGCTCTATTGCTCTATATACTCCTTGGAATGGTGGCTTTTCGGTTTGGAAAAACACAGAAAATAAAAACAATCTCATGGATATTAGCCCAAATTGTGTTTTTCTATATAGTTCTAGTTGCACTTACTAAAAATCCCACTCTTATTTTTTAAAACTCTAAATAACGAGTATTTTAGAAAAAACTTTCCGATTCCCTTCTCTTAAAATTAATATGGAAAAGAAAAAGCATTTGTTCTTTTCCCTTCTCTGTAAACTAATTTGGTCATATAGAATAATGAAATAACAACGCGTTCTACCTTGAGCGCACCTCAGGATAAATGTTATAATAATTAGATAGCTGGCTTTATTGTAAGACTTTTGCCAGGCTAAATACACATACTCGCCAATCCAAGGGTGCTCGTAAAAGAGTGACTAGGCGAGTTGAGGCTCAACCCTACAGGAGAAATTTATGGCAGTAACAATGCGACAGATGTTAGAAGCAGGCGTTCATTTTGGTCACCAGACCCGATTTTGGGACCCAAAGATGGCCCAATATATATATGGCCATCGTAACAAAATACACATTATCAATCTTGAGAAAACCCTTGTCATGTATCAAGACGCAATGAAATATGTGCGTCAACTATCTACTAACAAAGGCGTTATCCTGTTTGTTGGCACTAAACGTCAAGCACGGGATATTGTTCGTGAAGAAGCCTCCCGTTGTGGGTCTCCGTATGTAGACCAGCGATGGTTGGGGGGAATGCTAACAAACTTTAAGACAATTAAGCAGTCTATTAAGCGTCTTAAGGATATGGAAACAATGACTCAGGATGGAACATTTGAAAAACTTAACAAAAAACAAGCGCTAGATATTACCCGTGAGCTAGAAAAACTCAACCGTAGTCTAGGTGGAATTAAAGATATGAACGGAATACCAGAAGCCATGTTTGTAATTGATGTTGGCTACCAAAAGGGCGCGCTTACAGAAGCTACCAAGCTAGGTATCCCAATAATTGGTGTCGTCGATACAAACCATAGTCCTGAGAAAGTAGACTATGTTATTCCTGGAAATGATGATTCTAGCCAGGCAATACGCCTTTATGCACGGGGGGTGGCTGATGCAATTCTAGAAGGACGCAGCCAAATTGTTCATGAAGTAGCTAAAAGTGAGTCTCCAGAAATGAATGAGGCAATGATGGCGGAGAAGCAAGCCGAATAGCCTAAAAACTGATAAAAAATGACGAAAAAACCTCTTTATTTCGCTTATTAGTGAAAAAGTCTTGTAAAGAATGATTTCGAAAGAGAGATATAAAAGTGTCTCAAAGTTATTAACCAATTTTGCATTCGGAGAAAATATGGCGGATATCACCGCAACCATAGTGAAAGAATTACGTGATCTTACCGGGCTCGGTATGATGGACTGCAAAAAAGCTTTAATAGAAACCAGTGGCAATATAAAAGAAGCGGAAGACTTGTTGCGAATAAAAAGTGGCTCAAAGGCAAACAGAGCTGCTACCCGTATTGCAGCGGAGGGGATCATAGGAATAGAAATCGCCTCTGACAGAAAAAGTGGCGCCCTGGTTGAAGTTAATTGTGAAACTGATTTTGTAGCAAAGAATGAAGATTTCATTAATTTTGCAAAAAATTTAGCCCAACTTGTTTCAACCAAAAATCTGTCAGATGTTGAAACGCTCTCAAAAGTCGATATGCAAGATGGGAACAATGTAGAAAAATTCCGGACGGAATTAATTATGAAACTTGGTGAAAACATTAGCATTAGACGCTGTATTCGTCATGCTACACAGGGACATCTTTCCTCATATTTACATGGTGGTAAGATTGGTGTCATGGTTGATTGCGTTGGTGATGACGGAGTACTGGGTAAAGATCTGGCCATGCATATTGCAGCAAGTAAACCAATATGTGTTTCAAAGGAACAAGTATCAGCGGAGTTACTGGAGCGCGAACGTCAAATTTACACAGCACAAGCTGCAGAAAGTGGAAAACCTAAAGAAATAGTTACTAAAATGGTAGATGGGCGTATGGCTAAATACCTTGCTGAAATAACACTGTTAGGGCAGCCTTTTGTCAAGAATCCTGACCAAACAATTGAAAAATTGCTTAATAGCAAATCCGCAACAGTTAATGGCTTCACAATGTTTAGAGTAGGTGAAGGCCTAGAAAAAAAATCTTGTGATTTCGCAAATGAAGTGATGGACCAAATCAATCAAGCACGAGAAAATAGTTCATCAACATCATAGCTAAATTATTATTAACCACTCATAACAATTATGGCCTATAAACGTATCCTGTTAAAACTTTCAGGTGAAGCGCTGATGGGAGATGATAATTACGGCATCAATCCTGCTGTAATGGAACACGTTGTTTCAGAAATTCTTGAAGTTGTAAGATCTAATGTTGAAGTGGCGATTGTGATTGGCGGAGGAAATATTTTCCGTGGAATGACATCATCAGAAAACAATCAAATAGATCGTGCAACCGCAGATTACATGGGGATGCTAGCAACCGTTATGAATGCGCTAGCTCTTCAAGATGCAATGAGACACAAGGACTTAGAAAGTAGAGTGCAATCAGCATTACGTATTGATCAGGTTGTAGCACCTTATATACGTGGAAAAGCAATACGTTACCTTGAAGAAGGTAAGGTTGTTATTTTTGCTGCTGGCACAGGGAACCCTTTTTTCACTACTGATACTGCTGCTGCATTACGTGGCTTAGAGATGAGTGTTGATATAGTCCTCAAGGGAACTAAAGTTGATGGTGTTTATTCAAGCGATCCCAAAATATTTCCTAATGCCAAACGATATCAGAGCTTGTCATTTGATGAAGCTATTAACAAGAATTTAAAAGTAATGGACGCTACAGCATTAACCTTGTGTCGTGACCAGAAATTGCCTCTTAATGTTTTCAGTATTTTTAAAGCTGGAGCACTTAAACGAGTAGTAGAAGGAGCAAATGAAGGTACGCTAATTCAAGTTTGAATTAGCAGATTCTTTCTTCTATTACATATAGCAGATAGTACTCTTTACTTACAAATCAATTCCTATGATCAACGATATAAAAAAATCTGCTGAACAAAAGATGCAAAAGAGTTTTGAAGCGTTAATAATTGATTTTGGCAAAATAAGAACCGGACGTGCTCATACAGGAATTCTTGACCACGTTACAATAGATTATTACGGCTCACCTGTACCAATCAGCCAAGTTGCAAATGTAAATTTGGCTGATTCACGTACAATTAATGTTACACCATGGGAAAAGAGCCTACTTGGTCAGATTGAAAAAACAATCCGAGATTCAGACCTAGGTTTAAATCCTGTGACTGTTGGCGAAATAATCCGTGTTCCTATGCCAGTTCTAACGGAAGAGCGGCGACGTGATCTTACAAAAGTAGTTAAGCAGGAGGCAGAAGCTGCTCGAGTTTCTATGCGAAATATCCGACGTGATGCTAACACCCATCTAAAGAACATGCTTAAGGAAAAGGAAATTGCTGAAGACGATGAACGTCGTGGTCAGGATGAAGTTCAGAAGCTTACTAATCATCATATTTCTGAAATAGACAAGATCTTGCAAGCTAAAGAGGTTGAGTTAATGTCTGTTTAATTGGACTAATCAAAGTATAACTTCGCCCCATGAATTCTACTAGTCCCAGTTCAACTAAAATAATCCCAGAAACTGACATAATTCCCCGTCATGTAGCCATTATTATGGACGGGAATGGTCGTTGGGCAAAGTCGCGTTCATTACCACGAATAATCGGCCATAAAAATGGCATAGAGGCCGTACGTACAGCCGTCAAGGCTTGTATTGAGCGAGGAATTAATTATCTAACATTATTTGCTTTTAGCAGTGAAAACTGGCGCAGGCCAACTGAAGAGGTCTCTTATCTGATGCAGCTCTTCATTACAGTTCTTCAACAAGAAGTAATTAAATTACATGAGAATGGTATTCGCTTTAAGGTAATTGGAGACTTAACAAAATTTGAACCAGAAATAATTAAATTTATTCGCAATGGTGAAGAGATGACTGCTGCCAATACTCGCTTAACACTTACCATTGCAGCAAATTATGGGGGGCGCTGGGATATTGTTCAAGCTATACGTAAGATGCATGTGCAAAATTCGAAATTAATAAAGAATTTTGTGGAAGAGGATCTATCTAAGCATTTTGCAATGAACTATGCACCAGAACCAGATTTATTCATACGGACAGGAGGTGAACAACGTATCAGTAATTTCCTATTATGGGACCTAGCTTATACTGAACTTTACTTTACTAATATCTTATGGCCAGATTTTAATGCGGGCTCGCTTGATCTTGCAATCCAGTCCTACCAGCAAAGAGAGAGACGTTTCGGCAGAACAAGTGAACAACTTCAAGAATAAAAATGAAATAAAAAGTAGCTCCCTAGAACACAACATAATTTCTTTATTCCATCTAATTTGATAGCTTTATACTGATTTCCTAATTCTTATGCTCAGAACTCGTATATATACAGCTCTAAGTTTTTTACTGCTTTTTTTAGTCGGGTTATTTTATTTCTCACCAGTTTTCTGGATGACGCTACTTCTTGCTATAGCCGTAATTGGTTCATGGGAGTGGAGTAAGCTATCTGAATTCTCTTTATCTGGATCTATTCTTTACCTTATATTTACAGTATTAATTGGAGGGGAATTACTATTTATTTTAAGTAGAGTCACTATAGTTGATCCTTATACTACTCAATTCATATGGCTGTATGCCATAGCACTAGGGTTCTGGTTACTTGCTGTACCTTATCTTTTAAAATTCAATGTCCTGTTAAGGAATCCAATATTACTCGCATTAATAGGCTGGTTACTATTGTTACCTACTTGCCTTGCCTTGTTTCAGCTTCGCGCTATAGATCCTATGCTTTTATTAGGATTTATATCGGCTATTTGGGTTTCTGATACTGCAGCATATTTTACTGGACGAAAATTTGGGAAAAACAAGCTTGCGCCTTCAATAAGCCCTGGAAAGACCTGGGAAGGTGTCGCAGGAGCATTAGTAGCAGTTTGTATCTATGCCTTAATCTGGAACTATTTGGTAGTGGATAAAACTCAAATTATTTTATATGTTCCCTTGTTATTAGCACTTGTTGTATTAGGTATCTTAGGGGATTTATTCGAGTCCTTAATGAAACGTCAGGCAGGGGTTAAGAATAGTGGTAATATTTTACCCGGTCACGGTGGTATACTTGACCGTATTGATGCATTAACTTCAACACTACCTGTAGCTATTTTTGTAGTTCTTCTTTTCTTTACCATTTAAATTATGGCTGTTCGAAATATCACCATTCTTGGCTCTACCGGAAGTGTCGGAATTAGTACACTTGATGTGGTTGCACGCCACCCAGATAGATATCAAGTAATTGCACTTACTGCCAATAAAAGCACTGGAAAAATGCTGGAGCAATGCCGTATTTTCCGCCCACTTTATGCAGTAATGCTAGATCCTACCAGTGCAGAGAATTTAAGAACAGAGATTGGTAAGGATGGGATAAAAACTGAGGTCCTATGTGGAATTGAATCACTGGAAAAGGTTGCATCGCTACCTGAAGTAGATATTGTAATGGCAGCGATCGTTGGTGCTGCAGGAATACGCCCCACTTTTGCTGCTGCCCTTACAGGAAAACATGTTCTTCTTGCTAACAAAGAAACTCTAGTAATGGCAGGACACATATTTATGAATGTAGTCAAAGAGAATCATGCTACTTTGCTACCGATTGATAGTGAACACAATGCCATTTTCCAATCATTACCTAGAGAATTTACTGGAGATCATACAAAAACTGGTGTACGTAGAATTTTATTAACAGCTTCTGGTGGCCCCTTTCGGCAAACATCACTAGCTGATATGGAACATGTTACGCCGGAACAAGCATGCAATCATCCTAATTGGGTAATGGGACAAAAAATATCCGTGGATTCTGCCACCATGATGAATAAAGGTTTGGAGCTAATTGAGGCACATTGGTTATTTGATGCTGCACCCGAACAGATTCAGGTTGTGATCCACCCACAAAGCATAATTCACTCCATGGTTGAATATATTGATGGTTCAGTATTAGCACAGCTAGGCAATCCTGACATGCGAACCCCAATTGCTCATGCTCTGGCATATCCGGAGAGAATCGAATCTGGAGTAGCTCCTCTTGATATTTTTAAAGTTGCAAAATTAGATTTTGAGGCGCCAGACTTTTCAAAATTTCCCTGCCTTCGGCTGGCCTATAAAGCCCTTGCCTCTGGTGGTAGTGCTCCGGCAATACTTAATGCTGCAAATGAAGTGGCAGTAGAGGCGTTCTTAAAGTCACGAATACCCTTTACAACAATTCCAATACTGATTGAGAAAGTAATGGAAGCAATCGAACCTAAAGATATTTTTACGCTTGAAGATGTCCTGATAGTTGACAATCTGGCACGAAAAGCTGCATATGGATGGATAAATTCTGAAGGAATAGATTCTTAAATAATAGCAATTCAGCTGCATTGCCATTACACACTGTTATATATGCATCAGTTTTATCAAAAAACTACTATGAATTTTAGAATCACAACCTGTAGGATGAAACTTGCATTACTTTAATTTTTTTCTCCTGATTTTCAAATTACTAATCTGCCCTTATGGTAAAGGTGAAATTACATTATTTATTTTTAATAAAATAAACTTTTCCACCCTTAACGAATCTAGGCTATAGAGCCCGTATGACAATCCTCTTTACAATAATTTCTTTCGTCTTTGCATTGGGCCTATTAATAACTTTCCACGAATTGGGCCACTATTTCGTCGCTCGTTTATGTAATGTAAAGGTGTTACGTTTCTCGGTAGGGTTTGGTCGCCCATTAATAAAAAGATATTGGGGAAGAGATCAGACTGAATGGGTAATAGCAGCCATTCCTCTTGGCGGTTATGTAAAGATGCTAGATGAACGGGAAGGCAAAGTTGCGCCTGAAGACTTATCACGATCATTTAATCGTATGCCAGTTTCCCGCCGCTTTGCTATCGTATCCGCAGGACCAATTGCAAACTTCCTGCTTGCCATCCTGCTCTATTGCTTCCTCTTCATGTATGGAGTGAGTGGCATGAAACCAATACTAGGTCAAATTACCCCTAATTCACCTGCAGCAATAGCCAATTTTGAGGCTGGCGAAACTTTAGTAAAAATTGGAGACGAGGTCGTGTCTAGCTGGCAAGATGCTCGCTGGGAGCTTCTATCTAAGGCAGTAGACAGAACGCCTACTTTAATCGTTGAAACCCGTAGCAAGGAACAACAGATTGTCTCGAGAGAATTAGACTTAAGTACATTGGATGCTAATGATCTAGACGCTGATTTTCTAAAGAAAATAGGCTTAAATGTTTACCAACCAAAGATTAAACCTATAATCGCTCAAGTAATACCAAACGGTGCGGGTGATCGTGCCGGCCTACTTATTAATGATGAGATTCTATCTATTAATGAAAAAGAAATAGTAGAGTGGAAAGATCTTGTGCAAAAAATACAGAATAGCCCCGAAACTTTATTAGTAATGGAAATAAGACGTAACAATACTAAAGTTATTGTAAAAATAACTCCAGAGGTGGCTACTCAAAATGGTAAAGAAATTGGCAAAATTGGTATCGCACCAAAAATTGATCGCTCAAAGTTCAAGGATTTATTAATTGAAGTTAGCTATCCGACAAGTACAGCTATGGCAAAAGCAATAAATAAAACATGGGAAACATCTGTATTTACGTTACAAATGCTATGGAAAATGGTGATGGGAGAAGTATCATTAAAGAATATAAGTGGACCTATCACAATTGCTGATTACGCAGGTAAGTCGGCAGAAATGGGAATCGCATCTTATCTTGGGTTCCTTTCCCTTATAAGTATTAGCATAGGAGTATTAAATTTACTCCCCATCCCCTTATTAGATGGCGGGCATTTGATGTATTATGTTGTTGAAATCATTAAGGGCACTCCTCTTTCAGAAAGGTCTATGGCAATTGGACAGCAGATGGGAATGATGTTGTTGTTTACTTTAATGATTTTTGCCATATATAACGATATCAATCGGCTGATCTCTACTTAAAAAATGAAAATTAAGGGCCTTGCTGTACTTATTTTTTTCTTTTATTCCTCATGCTTACTAGCAGAAGAACCACCTATCGATTTATTTTCTGATGAGCCTATTAATTTATTTGGGGATTCAGATGAAAAAAAGCCTATCGTTGCAGCTAAAGAAGAGGGAGTTTTAATAGTTAAAGATATCCGAGTAGAGGGTATTCAACGAACCGAGGCAGGTACTGTATTTAGCTATCTTCCTATAAAAGTTGGTGATACCTTAACCAAGAAAAAGGCAACAGATGCAATCAAGGCACTTTACTCCACCGGTTTCTTTAAGGATGTGCGGTTAGAGCATGAAAATGGTGTCCTACTAGTAATAGTTCGAGAGCGTCCAGCTATTGCAGAAATTAGTATTGTCGGTATAAGCGAATTTGAACCGGATAAACTTAAAGAAGGATTAAGGCAATCAGGCTTAGCTGTCTCACGTATTTTTGATCGTGTTGTACTGGAAAGAGCTGAACAAACATTAAAGCAGCAGTATATTAGTAAGGGCAGGTATGCTGTAAAGGTAACTACTACGATCACCCCTCTTGAGCGTAATCGTGTTGGGCTAAACTTTAGTATTGATGAAGGAGAGGTTGCAAAAATAAGAAAAATAAATATTATCGGTAGCAAATCGTTTAGAGAAAGGGAATTGGTCGGCCTGTTTAGTCTCAGAACTCCTGGTGTTCTAACCTGGATTACTAGTGATGATCAATACTCAAAGCAAAAACTATCTGCAGACTTAGAAACCTTGCGCTCTCATTACCTTGATCGTGGTTATTTAGAGTTTAGTATTGAATCCACCCAAGTTTCTGTAACACCGGACATGCAAGATATTTATATTACAGTAAATATCAAGGAAGGGCCTCAGTTTAAAATTTCCGAAATCAAATTAGCAGGTGACATGAAGGAGGTTCCGGAGGAAGACATACGTAAACTGCTCAAGCTTGGCCCTGGCGATATATTCTCACGTAAGAAATTAACCGAGACGATCAAGCTTATTACAGACCGATTAGGAGATGATGGCTACGGTTTTGCCAATGTAAATGCATCACCAGAGCAAGATAAGAAGAAACAAGAAGTAGCCTTTACCTTTTTTATTGACCCAGGTCGTAGGGTTTACGTAAGACGAATTACTATAGCTGGTAATGCCCGCACTCGTGATGAAGTAATACGAAGAGAAATACGCCAACTTGAAGGTGGCTGGTATTCAACTGCTAAAATAAATCGTTCTAGGGTGCGTATAGATATACTGAAATATTTTGCATCTGTTGCTCTAGAAACCCCAGCAGTTCCCAATACCACAGACAAAGTTGATGTAAATATCACTGTTAAAGAAAGGCCGACTGGAAATGTAATGTTTGGCCTGGGATTTTCCCAACAAGAGGGAATAATACTAAGCGGAAACGTTTCGCAGGCGAATATATTTGGTACTGGGAAACACCTTGCTCTGAAAGCAAATACAGGCGCTGTTAGAAAATTATTCTCCTTATCATTTACTGATCCTTATTTTACAGTTGATGGGATAACAGCAGGATTTGATATTTACATGAGAAGTTTGAATACTAATAACTTGAATGCTGTATCAAATATTAAATCTGAAACTAAAGGTGTAGCGCTCCGCTTCGGTCTCCCAGTTAATGAGACCGACTCTATCTTTGTCGGGATAGGGGCTGAAATGACCAGTCTTACTAATTCAGCTATGAGCCCTTTGCGTAACAAAAATTTTGTAACAGTATTTGGAAATCCTACCACCAATTTTCCACTAACGTTAAGATGGCAAAGGAATAGTCTTAATAGCGCCATCTGGCCAACAGAAGGATCGATGCATAGAGTATTTGGAGAGGTGAGTGTGCCGATAGGAGATCTTCAATACTATAAAGCAAACTATGCAACCAAACATTATTTTCCTCTTTCTAGGAACTTCACTTTACACTTGAGTGGAAGGCTGGGATATGGAATGGGCTATGACGGAAGACAACTACCTTTCTTTAAAAATTTCTTTGCCGGGGGAAATCGTACAGTACGTGGTTACAGAATAAGTTCACTAGGCCCGCGTGATACTTCCCGCAGGGCATTAGGTGGAAATAAATTGGTAGCAGGAAGCGTCTCCATATTATTTCCAATGCCCGGGATGACAAATGATAGATCCATCCGACTAGGTACGTTCATTGATGCTGGTACTGTATTTGGCCCGAACGGTCTTATGCCTAATAGCGAGGGTATGCGGTACTCCGCCGGACTCTCTGTTTCTTGGATTTCCCCAATGGGGCCTCTTAAAGTGAGTATAGCAAAGCCACTCAATGAGAAAGAAGGAGACAGGATGCAGCCATTCCAATTCGCGTTTGGACAACAATTTTAAGGTCAAAAAAAACGCCCATATATCACTTCAACTGTCTTAGAATGATAGGATAATCTACAATTAAGGAACACAATGGACATTCATGAAATATTGAAATATCTTCCCCATCGCTACCCGTTTCTGCTAGTGGATCGGGTGCTATCATGTGACCCAGGTAAAGAAATCATTGCGCTTAAGAATGTCACTATTAATGAGCCATTTTTTCCAGGTCATTTTCCTCATCATCCCATTATGCCAGGAGTATTAATCATAGAAGCTTTGGCACAAGCAGCAGCACTACTTACCCTAAAGACTTTAGATCTAAAAGTTGATAATGACTCTGTATATTATTTTGTTGGTATAGACCAGGCGCGCTTTAAAAAACCGGTTTATGCAGGTGACCAACTAATATTAAAAGTAAAAATAGAAAGACAAATTAAAGGGGTCATAAAGTATTCTGCCAAAGCGGAGGTGGATGGTAAAATTGCTACTGAAGCTAAATTGATGTGCACAATAAAGGATATATAGGCAGTATCTTTTTTCAATTAATATTATCCATTCATATTTAAATATTTTTTCTTAGTGAACGAAAACATAAATCAGGAAGCTTCAGCCCCACTAAAAAATCTGGTCGGCGGTGTAGATGAAGCCGGTAGAGGTCCTTTAGCAGGAGCAGTATTTGCTGCTTGCGTAGTGCTCAATCCAGCTAAAAAGATAGAAGGTATTCTTGATTCCAAGAAACTAAGCGAGAAGAAAAGAAATAAGCTGGCATATTTAATAAAAAGAGATTCGATAGCATGGGCAGTCGCCTCAGCATCTGTAGAGGAAATTGACGATATTAATATTCTGCAAGCAAGTTTGCTGGCAATGAAGCGGGCTGTTGAAAGTTTACCTTTCCAACCAGATAAAATATTAGTAGATGGAATACATAGCCCTAAACTGGAAATTCAAGTGCAAACTATCATTAAGGGTGATAGTTTGGTGCAAGAGATTTCCGCAGCCTCTATTCTTGCCAAAACAGCACGTGATGCAGAAATGTGCTGCCTGCATGATTCCTTCCCAAATTATGGCTTTAATCAACACAAAGGATACCCAACGAAAAAGCATTTAGAAGCATTACAGATCCATGGAGTATCTTTAATACATAGACGCAGCTTTGCACCTGTACGAAAATTGCTACCTTCTAGTCATACTTTATAAACACTATAGTTCTAAAAAAATGAAAATAGAAAAAAATACGGTTGTATCTATTAATTATGTATTATTAGATTCCACGGGTAAAACTATGGAAAAAACAGACTCCCCAGTTAATTACTTGCACGGCGGATATGATGAAATTTTTCCTATAGTTGAAGAAGAACTACAAAATAAAGAAATAGGATACTCTGGCAACATTCTAATGTTGCCAGAGAACCATTTTGGTGAATATGAGAGCGTTTTAGTTCACATAGAACCTCGTAGCAAGTTTCCTGATAATATAGAAATTGGACTGCAGTTTGAGGGCGAGGAAGAAACTTCTAAAGCTACGTTGATCTATACTATTACTGATATTACTGAAGATAAGGTAGTTGTTGATGGCAATCATCCCTTAGCTGGACTAACTTTACACTTCGATTGTACTGTTACAGGTGTACGACCTGCTACTGAAGAGGAAGTCTCTCATGGCCATGTCCATGATGAGTAGCTCTTATTATTTTATAACCAGAAAG
>CAJQRL010000069.1 GCA_905612245.1 uncultured Nitrosomonadaceae bacterium
TAGAACCCTGTTGCATAGCAGAGAGTGAACCCATACCACGGTAAGTTTTGTAGGATCGTCCCTGGAATAACTCAATATCACCTGGAGATTCTTCGGTTCCCGCTAACAAACCGCCTAACATCACTGTGTTGGCACCTGCCGCAATCGCCTTAGCAACGTCACCTGAATAGCGAATTCCGCCATCTGCAATTGTTGGTATGCCGGTCCCATTTAGTGCGTTAGAAACGTTTTCTATTGCTGTAATTTGTGGCACACCAACGCCAGCAACAATACGTGTTGTACAAATAGAGCCGGGGCCAATCCCAACCTTCACACCATCTGCACCATGATCAGCTAATGCCTTAGCGGCAGCTGCAGTAGCAATATTGCCTCCTATAACCTGGACATGTGGAAGTCGCTTCTTAATCCATAGTATCTGGTTGAGCACTCCTTGAGTATGGCCATGTGCAGTGTCTACCACAATCACATCTACCCCTGCCTCAGCTAATTTCTCAGCCCTTTTGTCGTCGCCTTTACCTACACCAACTGCTGCTCCAACACGTAGCCGTCCTTGTTCATCTTTGCATGCATCAGGATGTTCAGATGTCTTGGTAATATCCTTAACAGTAATTAGTCCACGCAGCTCAAAAGCATCATTCACTACCAGTACTCTTTCTAATCGGTGCTCATGCAATAACGCCATCGCCTCTTCTCTGGTGGTGCCTTCCTTGACTGTTATTAGACGGTTCTTTGGAACCATGATATTTTTTATTGGCTGATCTAGGTTGGTTTCAAAACGCAAGTCTCGATTTGTGACAATACCTACTACCGTAGACCCTTCAACTACTGGCAAACCTGATATTTTATGTTTACGAGTAAGGCCAAGAACTTCCCGCACGCTCATTTGAGGAGGAATTGTTATGGGATCTTTTACTATTCCGCTTTCAAACCGTTTAACTTTAGCTACATGAGATGCTTGCAATTCAGCAGACATATTTTTATGGATAATGCCAATGCCACCTTCTTGAGCAAGGGCAATAGCAAGTCTTGCTTCTGTAACTGTATCCATCGCAGCAGAAACTAAAGGTATATTAAGAGAGATAGCACGGGTGAGTTGACTTGAGAGGTTTACGTTACGTGGCAACACTACAGAATGAGCAGGTAGTAGTAAAACATCATCAAATGTTAATGCTTTCTGAGCCAGTCGCATGACAATGATCCTTTACAAAGAATCATTATAGCTAATCCTTGTGGCTGAGGGCAAATTTGCCTGATGAATATAGTGGGAACTGCTGTTTTATTGTTTGTTAATTTTTTTGTTGCTTGCGATAGCTTTTTCCACACGTTTTCTACGTTTTTCTTTTGGGTCAACAGTTATGGGCCTGTAGATTTCAATACGATCATGATTACGTAAAATTGCTTCAGATTTAACTAATTTACCAAATATCCCCAAGTTTTTATCGTTTGGTTGAATCTCTGAAAATTTATTACAGATTCCTGAGAGTTTTATAGCTTGTGCAACCGTAGTTCCATTTGGAACTTTCAAACACTCTAAAGCTTGGTTCTCAGGAAGAGCATAGGCCACTTCAATCTCTATCAACTTGTTCACTTTCTGTAGACTTTCTCTGCGCGTTTAATGAATGCTTCTACAAAGTTATTAGCGATCATGTAAAAAACTGGTCCTACCAAGTGCTCTAGCAATTTATTTGAGAATATATAATTTAATTGAAACTCTATCTTGCAAGAATCTTCTTCCAGAGGAATGAACCTCCAGTGTCCATCTAAGGTCTTAAATGGACCATCAAGTAATGTCATTTCAATTAGTTCAGGAGCTTGGCGGGTATTTTTAGTAGTAAAGCTGTGTTTGACATGAAGATAATCAATCTTAACAGTTGCATGCGTGACATTATTATCTTGTACGGAAACGGAAGACCCACCGCACCAGGGTAGAAATTTAGGATAGTCCTCAACTGTGTCTACCAATGCAAACATTTGGCTTGCTGAGTGATTTACTAGAACTGTTTTTTCGATTTTAGCCATAAGTGAAACTATTATTTCAATAAGAGATGGAAATGAAATGCTGTTAAAATACACTAAACCCACGCGAAATTCACTCGTTTTATTCTTCACATGAGCATTATTCAGAATAAAAAAGCTTTTCACGATTATTTTATCGAGGAAAAATATGAATCTGGCGTAGTCTTTGAAGGCTGGGAGGTTAAATCAATTCGGGCTGGGCGAGTTCAGTTAAAAGAAGCCTATGTAATTGTTCGTAAAAGTGAATTATACCTCATAGGCTGTAATATTAGCCCCCTATCGACTGCATCTACTCATATAAATCCTGATCCAATACGTACACGCAAGCTCTTATTGCATGCTGCAGAGATTACACGACTTATTGGCAAGGTAGATCGATCTGGATATACCTTGGTTCCATTAAATATGCATTATAAGTCTGGTAAAATTAAACTTGAAATTGGTCTGGCCAAAGGAAAAAAACAGCACGATAAACGTGAATCAGAAAAGCAGAAGGAATGGGTACGTGATCGACAACGTCTGCTACGGATGAAATAACTTCTAAAAAAATGCAAAAACCTGTCGCTATTTGGCTATTAATTTGCTGTGCTTTCGTATTCGCCATGGTTGTTGTTGGCGGCGTTACACGGCTTACTGACTCCGGTCTTTCTATGGTTGAGTGGAAGCCCATTGTTGGAACTATCCCTCCTATAACTGACAGTGACTGGGATGAAGTTTTTAAGAAATACCATGAGACGCCTCAGTATAAAAAAATTAACCAGGGAATGAGTGCAGATGAATTTAAAGGTATTTTTTGGTGGGAATATTCCCATCGGATATTAGGGCGGGTTATTGGATTGGTATTCTTTATCCCGTTTCTATTTTTTCTTGTGCGCAAGAGGATTGATCGGCCACTAGGCTTAAAATTGGCAGGTATTTTTGTATTGGGTGGATTACAAGGACTAATGGGCTGGTATATGGTGAAAAGTGGGTTAGTAGATAACCCCCATGTTAGTCAATATCGTTTGACAGCTCATTTGAGTTTGGCATTTATTATCTACGCGGCTATGCTTCATGTGGCCCTGGGTCTTTTTGCCTCTGATCGTCGCTTAGATAGAAGTAAACGGCTTCAAAATCTACAACGTTTTATTCAGGTGCTTATCGGTATAATTTTCCTTATGGTTTTATCTGGGGGTTTTGTTGCTGGCATCCGTGCCGGTCTAGCCTATAATACTTTTCCTTTAATGAATGGGAATTTCATACCACCGGAAATATTCATGCTGGAACCCTGGTATCTCAATTTCTTTGAAAACATGGCAACGGTTCAGTTTGATCATCGCATGATTGCTTGGGTATTGGCGATACTCGTTCCAGTATTTTGGTATAAATCCAGACAGCTTACGCTTCCGAGTTCAGCGCGTTTAGCTTGTAACTTATTTTTAATAATGCTGATAACACAGATATGCTTGGGAATAGCCACTCTATTAATGGTCGTACCTTTACCATTAGCCGCATCTCATCAGGCTGGGGCGCTGTTGTTATTTACAGCTGCTATTTGGGTTAATTACAAATTGCGTTGAATGTAAATCTGTCATAAATAAAATTCATGTGGGTATAGCATAGAAGTCATGCCTAATTTAGTAGAACAAATAATTCGTCCAGAAATACTCAGGCTTTCGCCTTATCATGTGCCATCATCATCCGGCATGATAAAACTAGATGCTATGGAGAATCCTTATTCTCTGCCCGAGACTCTGCAAGAAGAGATTGCACAACTCGTTACAACTATTTCTGCCAATCGTTATCCTGACTCAAACTCTGTTTCACTAAAGTCTTCTTTACGTGAAACGATGGAAATTCCTATGGGGATGGATATTATGTTGGGTAACGGTTCGGATGAAATTATACAAATTATAGCTTTAGCCTTAGCTAGACCAGGTGCAGTGTTGATGAGTGTTGAGCCGGCATTTGTAATGTTTCGTATGATAGCTACCTACACCAATATGGAATATATCGGCGTTCCACTTAAGGCTGATTTCTCATTAGACTTAGATCTAATGTTAGATGCTATTACTAAGCATCAACCGGCAATAATCTTTATCGCTTATCCTAATAACCCGACAGGTAACTTATTTGATGTAGAAGCTGTCTCACGTATTATTGAATCTGCTCCAGGTGTGGTTGTGGTTGATGAGGCTTACCATGCTTTCGCTGGGTCAAGTTTTATAGATAAGCTTTCAGAATATCCTAATTTGCTATTGATGCGTACACTCTCTAAACTTGGGCTTGCAGGGTTAAGGTTGGGGTTTCTTACAGGTAGGCCGGAATGGTTAATACAGTTGGAAAAGGTTCGGTTGCCGTATAATGTAGGCGTCCTAACACAGGAAGTAGCACGAAAAATATTACAGTATCCTGATATTTTGCAGCAACAGGTTGATGCAATTAAGGCTGAACGAGTAGTGATGAACAAGTATTTAAATGTATTAGATGGAGTTGAAGTCTTTCCATCGGATGCAAATTTTATATTGTTTCGTGTTAATAAGGCGAGCCAAATATTTTCAGAGCTCAAGCAACGCAATATATTAATTAAAAATCTGGATGGCTCGCATCCTTTACTAAAAAACTGTTTGCGCGTAACAATAGGGACGCCGGATGAAAATAAACAGTTCTTACGGGCGTTACAAGAATGTATCATGAAGTTAGGTAATTAATTTTTTCAATTTTTAGGTATTAAAAATCTCATGCGCCAGTCACAAGTTATTCGTAATACGTTGGAAACTAAGATAAGTGTTGAACTTAATCTTGATGGAACAGGCAAGGCCGAGTTGGATACTTGCATACCATTCTTAGACCATATGTTAGATCAAATCGCACGCCATGGAATGATAGACCTAAAGATTATTGCTAAGGGTGACTTACATATAGACTCACACCATACGGTGGAGGATATAGGTATTACTATGGGTCAGGCATTTGCCAAGGCGGCAGGTGATAAAAAAGGACTACGTCGTTATGGTCACGCATATGTACCTTTAGATGAGGCTATGTCACGGGTAGTAATAGACTTATCTGGTCGCCCGGGCATGGAGTTTAATGTCAAATTCGTTCGTGCTCGCATAGGTGAATTCGATGTAGATCTAGTTAACGAATTCTTCCAGGGTTTTGTTAATCATGCGTTGGTAACTTTGCATGTTGATAATTTATCTGGCGGTAATGCTCATCATCAGGCAGAGACAGTATTTAAAGCATTTGGTCGGGCATTACGTGCTGCATTAGAACTTGATCCTCGATCAATTGATGTGATTCCATCAACCAAAGGTTCTCTGTAAACTTTCTAAATTCTTCTCCTAGTATGGCTGATATTGCAATTATTGATTATGGTATGGGTAACTTACACTCCGTGTCTAAGGCTTTTGAGTATGTGGCGCCGACCGCCTCAATAATTGTTACAAGTGATCCGGATGAGGTTCGAAAAGCTACGCGTGTAGTATTCCCTGGGCAAGGTGCAATGCCAAATTGTATGAAGGAGATGGATGCGCGAGGTTTACGGGATGCTGTGGTGGATTCTGCTTTAAATAAGCCATTTCTAGGGATCTGTATTGGTTTGCAGATGTTGTTTGAGAAGAGTGAAGAGGGTGACGTAAAGGGTCTGGGAGTTTTGCCTGGTCAAGTTAGACGGTTCCCTAATTCATCTATGATTGATGCCGGAGGGCAGAAACTGAAAGTTCCACATATGGGATGGAATCAGGTGTGTCAGTCAAATAATCATCCGATGTGGAAGGGCATTGCAAATGATGAGCGGTTTTATTTTGTACATAGTTATTTTGTAGATACTGCTGATCAGACAACAGTGTCAGCTCAGAGCACTTACTCTTTCCCATTTGTTTGTGCAGTGGCAAGAAATAATATTTTTGCTGTTCAGTTTCATCCTGAGAAAAGTGATGCAGCGGGTCTGACATTACTGAAGAATTTTGTACAATGGCAACCAATTTTTAACTGCTAAGAGATATATTCAGACTTTCTTGGCCAAATTCTAATTTAGATTTCAAATCATTATTTATTATTTAAAATGTTGATCATACCTGCTATAGATTTAAAAGACGGGCACTGTGTAAGGCTTCAGCAAGGCGAGATGGAAAGTGCCACAGTTTTCTCGCAGAATCCTGGTGCCATGGCTAAGCACTGGTTGGATCAGGGTGCTCGGCGTCTACATTTAGTAGAT
Source organism: uncultured Nitrosomonadaceae bacterium (assembly GCA_905612245.1). Lineage (GTDB taxonomy): Bacteria > Pseudomonadota > Gammaproteobacteria > Burkholderiales > Nitrosomonadaceae > BJGV01. The sequence continues at coordinate 6,218 of CAJQRL010000069.1, forward strand.
CTTAACGGTGCATTTGCAGGTAAACCAGTAAATGCACCTGCAATTTGTGACATTGTTGATGCTATTGATGGAAAAATTCCGATTCAGCTAGGTGGCGGTATTCGTGATCTTGAAACGATAGGGCGCTACTTAGAAGAGGGAATTTCTTATATTATTATTGGGACCGCAGCGGTGAAGACGCCCGGTTTTTTACGTCAGGCTTGTGATGCTTTTCCCGGTCGAATTATGGTGGGACTGGATGCTAAAGACGGAAAAGTTGCGGTAGATGGCTGGTCTAAAGTAACCGATCATGATGTGATTGATTTAGCTCAAAAATTTGAGGGCTATGGTGTTGAGGCTATTATCTACACTGATATTAACCGAGATGGCATGTTAAACGGCATTAACACTGAAGCAACAGTGGAACTTGCTAGAGAGCTTACTATCCCGATTATTGCCAGTGGAGGAGTTACTGATCTTAAAGATGTCAGCACATTATGTGAAGTAGAAGCTGAAGGCGTCATGGGTGTCATCACGGGACGTGCAATTTATGAAGGCACATTAGATTTCAAGAAAGCACAGATATTAGCTGATGAGCTTGGTATGAAGGCGTAAAGATTAGTTGTATTTCCCTCCTAATTAAATTTTTATATTTTTGTGTTTCTATACATTTAATTTGTTACCGATAAAAGGTTTTTAGCTCTATGGGTCTCGCCAAAAGAATTATTCCTTGCCTAGATGTGACCAATGGAAGAGTAGTCAAAGGTGTGAACTTTGTCGCACTTCAGGATGCAGGTGATCCAGTCGAGATATCCCGTCGATATAATGAGGAGGGAGCTGATGAGCTCACTTTCCTGGATATCACTGCTAGTTCAGACAATCGTAATTTAATTTTACATATAATTGAAGAAGTTGCAGCTCAAGTATTTATTCCGCTGACCGTTGGAGGAGGCGTTCGTCACGTTGATGATGTGCGTAGACTGTTAAATGCAGGTGCAGACAAGGTAAGTATCAATACCTCAGCAGTAATGAACCCTCAACTGGTAGCTGATGCTGCGGATCAATACGGTGCACAATGCATTGTGGTGGCTATAGATGCTAAACAAGTTGGTGGTACGAGTGCAGAATCAATGAAATGGGAAGTATTTACCCATGGCGGACGTAAATCTACGGGTTTAGATGTAATTGAATGGGCAAAAAAAATGCAGTTACTTGGTGCAGGTGAAATACTACTTACCAGTATGGACAGAGATGGGACCCGGAAAGGGTTTAATCTCCCATTAACTCGCGCTGTGTCGGATGCTTTAGACATACCGGTGATTGCCAGTGGCGGAGTAGGAGACCTGAACCATTTAGCAGAAGGTGTTCTTCAGGGACATGCCGATGCAGTATTGGCAGCAAGTATTTTTCACTACGGTGAATATACTGTGCGCCAAGCTAAGGAGTATATGAGGAAGCAGGGTATAGAAGTTAGGTTGTAATGGTAGAATAAAATCAGGATAAACTAAGACTGAGCTATAAAGTTATGCCTGAAAATTGGTTAAATAAAATAAGTTGGACCGAAGATGGGTTGGTTCCGGTCGTAACTCAAGAGACTTCTAGCAACGTTGTATTGATGGTTGCTTGGATGGATCGCGAGGCGTTAAAACTCACTGTAGAAACAGGTAAAGCAGTTTATTGGTCTCGTTCACGTAAGAGGCTTTGGTGCAAAGGTGAGGAATCTGGTCATACTCAGATAGTAAAAGAAATCTATCTGGACTGTGACGAAGATGTTCTTCTGTTGACAGTAGAACAAGTTGGTGGGATTGCCTGTCATACAGGTAGGCACAATTGTTTCTTCAATAAACT